>JBEKQJ010000001.1:0-35343 GCA_049519835.1 Caulobacteraceae bacterium
GGTCAGGCCACGCCGCCATCGGGGCGCCGTAGTCGATCTTCGCCCAGTCATCGGGCGTAAGCCCGATCAGACCGAGAATCCGGTCGAGGCTGTTCTTCCACCGGCAAGCTGGGTCGCCGGCGTCAATCCGCACCCGCAGGTGGTCCACCACCTCTTCCGCAAGATCGTCCAGGGCCGAAAGCTTTCCGAAGGAAATGCCCGCGCCAAGCCAGACCGCATAGGCGTCTTGCGCGACGCCGTCTGCAAGTTCGCTGAATGCGCCATCGAGGAGCGCAAGGGTTTCCACAATCGAGATATCCAGGGCAGTCGGCATGGGTTTCCGCGAACGGCTTTGCGTAAGGCGTAGCCACGACAGAAACGGTCGTCGTCCTGATCGTCATTTGCCCCGTGCCATTTGTGGTCCCAAGGCGGCAACGATTCAACCTATCCATGCCGTTTGCTCGCCGGAGCTGGATCTCAGCACGCCAGCACCAGCCACTACCTTGGACCCTTCCAGGCTGACTTTGGCCCAGAGCGAAGGATCGGCGTCTATCGCGAACGTCCAGCAGCCCCGCGCTGAAACCGGCCGCCGCTCGCGGTTCAGGAGGGCTTCCGGACAGACCGTTCGCAGGAACGAAAACGAAAGAGAACGCGAACATGCGTGTACAATCCGCGCACACGCGTCCCGCTAACTAGTTGAATTTATTACTGACTCCGTCCAGTCCATCATCGGGGCGATGCAGATACGGTAGGCGGGAACGTCCATCGGCGCCTTATACCGTGGCGGTCGGATGTGGGGAAAAGCCGGCGCTGGCGCCGACCCCAAGGCGCCGCCTGCCTCTTGCCACTCGCGTGCGAGAAGGCTCAGATCGGCTCCGGGCTCTCGTTGGCGCTGCAGGAATGACGGGGGTTCCCGATGTATGATCTGCTCCGCGGCCTCACGGTGATCGAGGCATCGTCCTTTGTCGCGTCGCCGACCGCCGGGCTCTATTGCGCGCAGATGGGCGCCGAGGTGATCCGGGTCGACCAGATCGGCGGTGGACCGGACTTCCGGCGCTGGCCGGTGACCGCCAACAATGACTCCCTCTATTGGGAGAACCTCAACCGCGCCAAGAAGTCGGTCGCGCTCGACCTCGCCAGGCCCGAGGGACGCGAGTTGCTGCAGCGACTGGTGCGGGCGACCGGCCAGTTCATCACCAATTTTCCGGCGTCGGGCTTCCTTTCGCACGAGGTGCTGGCGGCGGGACGGCCGGATCTCGTCACCGTGCGGGTCATGGGTTGGGCCGATGGGTCGCCGGCCCTCGACTACACGGTCAATAATTCCGTCGGCTATCCGATGATGACCGGAGTGGGCCCCGAGCCGGTCAACCACGTGCTGCCGGCCTGGGATCTGCTCACCGGAGCTTACGCCGCCTTCGCTCTCCTGGCCGCGATCCACCACCGCGCGGGAACCGGCAAGGGCGCAGAGGTGCGTCTACCGCTGTCGGACGTCGCCATCGGCGCCGTGGCCAATCTCGGCGGCATCGCCGAGGCGCTTTCCACCGGTGAGAATCGCCCGCGGCTGGGCAATGCCGTCTACGGATTGTTCGGACGCGACTTCGTGACCGGCGATGGCGTACGCACGATGATTGTCGTGGTCACGCCGCGACAGTGGGCGAATCTCGTGTCGGCCCTCGATCTCGGCGAAGCGGTGGCGCGCATCGAGGCTGAGCGCGGCGTCGACTTCGCCAGGGAAGACGGCCTGCGATACATCCACCGTGACGCGCTCTATCCCTTGTTCGAGGCGGCGATCGCGGCCCGCGCCCACCCCGATCTCGCCGCCGCCTTTGACGCCGGCGGAATCGTCCACTCGGCCTATCGCACCCTGCTAGACGCGGCCCGCGACCCCGAGCTGGTGGCCAACAACCCGATCTTTGGCGCGGCGGAGAATCCCAGCGGCGTCGCCTATCCCGCGGCTGGGGCCTTCGCCACCGTTCCGCAGCTACAGCGCGGGCCGCCCCGCCCAGCCCCGCGCAATGGCGAGCATTCCGAAGAGATCCTGGCCGAGCGCCTCGCACTTTCTTCGGGCGAAATTGCGCGCCTGATCGACGCCGGTGTCGTCGGCGTCGCCTGATCGGAGGTCCCGGCGATGAGCGAATGGCAGGCATGGGTCGGCCGGCGGCAAACCCAAACCGATGGGATTGACCCGGGGCTCGCCGCGCGCTGGCTCGCCACCCTCGATCGCACCGCGCCGGCCGACGGGGCCACGCCGCAGGGCTTCCACTGGTCTCTCTGTCTGCCCGACGCGCCAACGGCGCGGCTCGGCCCTGACGGCCATCCACGGCGCGACGACAGTCCTGCTGGCTTCCTGCCGCCCGTGTCCCTTCCCCGCCGGATGTGGGCCGCGAGCAAAGTCGAATTTCTGGCGCCACTGCGGCCAGGCGAGGCCGTTACGCGCCACTCGCGGCTGGCGTCCGTGACCGAAAAACAGGGCGGCTCGGGGCGGCTGGTGTTCGTGGACGTCGAGCACGAGACCTTCGCGCGGGCGAGCCTGGCGGTGCGCGAGACGCAATCGATCGTCTATCGCGAGGCCGCTACGGCCGGGACGCCGGCGGTTCCTCCCCTGCCCGGTGATGAGCATTTCAATCCGGCCGGCTGGGACGCCCATCGGGCGCTGACGCCTGGCGAGGCGCTGCTGTTCCGCTATTCGGCGCTGACCTTCAACAGTCACCGCATCCACTACGATGCGCCCTACGCCGAAGGCGAAGAAGGCTACCGCGGCCTGGTGGTGCAGGGACCGCTGACCGCCACTCTGCTGCTCGATCTGGCCCAGCGCCAATTCGGCGACAATGCCTTGAAGCGCTTCGCTTTTCGCGGCGTGTCACCGGCTATCGCCGGCGAGGCCCTTCACCTCGTCCTGCGCGGGGCGCCAGACGCTATCGAATTGGCGGCCTTCGCCAGTGACGGACGTCAGGTTATGTCCGCCGCGGCGGCCTTGTGACACTGGCCCGTCACAGGCACAGAAGCTTCGCATTGCGCCGCTAGACTGCCCGCCATCCTCAAACGCAGGAGGCGTCTCAATGAACAGCGAACCGGAACCCACCGCTGAAGCGGTCGTCGACGACATCGACCATGTCCTTGGCCATTCGTGGTTCTTCGATCCCCTGACCATTCAGGTCTCCATCGCCGGCGGCAAGGTGACTCTCTTGGGTCACGTCCGCTCGCAGCGGGAACGTCGCATGGCGGCCGCCGCGGCTTGGGCCCACGAGGGCGCCACAGATGTCGATAATCGCTTGGTCGTCGCCGAGACCTAGGCGCCACGCCTGAAACTCGACCCTTCTGAGGTCATTCAAGCCCGCGCTCATCCGTTCTCGAAATCCGCCGCGTTGTCGCCCAGCAGGAAGCGCGGCCCGGCGCCGCCGCGGGCGGCGCGGTCGCCGGGATTGTAGAGCGCGCAGCGATCGAGCGAGAGGCAGCCGCAGCCGATGCAGCCATCGAGGCGGTCGCGCATGCGCTCCAGCACGGCGATGCGCTCGTCCAGCGCGCCCCTCACCTGTTCGCCGATCTCCGCCCACTCCTGACGCGAAGGGGCGCGGCCTTCAGGTAGGGCGCGCAAGGCGGCTTCGATCTCGGCGAGGCTGAGCCCGAGCTTTTGCGCGATCAGCGCAAAGGAGAGCCGTCTCAGGTCGGCGCGCGGGAAGCGGCGCTGGTTTCCGGCCGTGCGGACCGCCGCCACCAGGCCGCGACTCTCATAGTAGCGGATCGCCGACACCGAGAGGCCGGTGCGCGTGGCGACTTCTCCGATTGTCAAAAGGTTGCGGGGCGCAGCGCTCATAACTTTGTCTCTTGACCTCAAGTTAGCTTGAGGTTGCACAACCATCAACATCAACTTGATGGAGCCCGGCATGAACGCCCCGAAGATCGAACATGTGAACCTGACCGTCCGAGACCCGGATCGCACCGCGCGCCTGATGGAGGTGATCTTCGGCTGGCGCGAGCGTTGGCGCGGGCCCGCCCTCAACGGCGGCCGGACGATCCACGTCGGCTCCGAGACGCACTACCTCGCCCTCTACACGACTCAGCAAGGCCCGGGTGACGAGGCTTTCCACAAGGGTCGACCCCTGAATCACGTCGGCGTCGAGACCGACGATCTGGACGGAGTCGAGGCGCGGGTCATCGCCGCCGGACTGAAACCCTTCAACCATGGCGACTATGCGCCGGGTCGGCGCTTCTATTTCTTCGACCCGGACGGCATTGAATTCGAGGTGGTCAGCTACGCCGCCGGCGTCTAAGTCAACAATCATTGACATAGACGTGCGGCGGACCGAAGCTCGCGGCGAGGCTGGGAGAACCCGGCCGCAACGGAGGACGCCATGACGCTCGCCATGGAGCGCGCCGCCGACGTCGAGGACGTCCGCGCCATTCCGCTCGCCGCGCTCAACCCTGCTCGCACCGACCGCTTCCAGGCCGACACCATCTGGCCGGTTTTCGCGCGTCTGCGGCGGGAGGACCCAATCCACTTCACGCCGGACAGCGAGTTCGGGCCTTACTGGTCGATCACCCGCTGGAACGACATCCTGGCGGTGGACACCGACCATGAGGCCTTCTCGTCGGCCGAAGGCATCGGCCTCGTCAACAAGGCGATGATGGAGGAGCAGGAGAAGGCGCTCAAAGCCATGGGTATCGAGCCGCGCCGCCGCGGCGGGGCGGGCTTCATCACCATGGATGAGCCCGAGCACAGCGTGCATCGCAAGGCGGTGAGCCCGACCGTGGCCCCGGCGAACCTCGCCAAGATGGCCTCGATTGTGCGCGAGCGGGCCGGCGCGATTCTCGACGGCCTGCCGATCGGCCAGCCGTTCGATTGGGTCGACCTAGTCTCCAAAGAGCTCACTGCCATGACCCTGGCGACACTCTTCGACTTTCCCTTCGAGCAACGGCGCAAGCTGCCCTACTGGTCCGACATGTTCATGAACCAGCCCGGACACGGACCGGCGAAGAGCTGGCAGCACAAGGCCGAGTCAGCGATTGAGTGCTTCGGCGCCTTCCGCGAGCTGTGGAATCAGCGCCTGGAGGCGGAACCTGGGATCGATCTGATTTCGATGCTGATCCATCACCCGGAGACGCGGGCCATGTCGGAGGAGCAGTATCAGGGCACGGTGGTGCTGCTCATCGTCGGCGGCAACGACACCACCCGCAACACCATCTCGGGCAGCGTCTACGCACTCAACAAGAACCCGGACCAGTACGACAAGCTGCGCGCCAATCCAGGGCTCGTTTCATCGATGGTCTCCGAGACGATCCGCTACCAGACACCGCTGGCGCTTATGAGCCGGCAGGCGACGCGCGACGTGGAGCTGGGCGGCAAAACCATCCGCAAAGGCGACCGGGTGGTGATGTGGTACATCTCCGGCAATCGCGACGAGAGCGTGATCGACAATCCCGACGCCTTCGTCATCGACCGCGAGCGGCCGAGGCAACATCTGTCGTTCGGGTTTGGCATCCACCGCTGTGTCGGCAACCGTGTCGCCGAAATGCAGCTGACCATCATCTGGGAAGAGATCCTCAAGCGCTTCCCGCGGATCGAACTGGTCGGCGAACCCGTGCGCTCCTACTCCTCGTTCGTGCACGGCTATGAGAGCATGCAGGTCGTGATACCGGCGCGGGCGTGAGCGAAACCCTCGAGGCCGCCCCGCCTCGCAAGCGGGACGCTGAGGCGACGCGAGGCCGCATCCTGGCGGCGGCGATGGATCGCTTTGCGCGCCTCGGCTACGAAAGCGCTGCCCTGCGCGACATCGCCTCTGACGCTGGCGTGGATGTCGCCCTGATCGGCCGCTACTTCGGCGGCAAGGAGGGCCTCTTCACCGAGGCGCTCAAGGCGTCCATCCACCCTCGCCTGCTGCGCCAGTGGGATCACGCGAGCCTGGCGCGCGAGGTGGCCGCGCATATGGCCGACGGCCCCCACGATGACGAGGGGCGCCACCACAGCTTTCAGTTCCTGCTGCGCGCCGCGACCTCGCCGGCAACTGCCCCATTGCTAAACCTGGCGGTGCAGGAACGTTTCCTCGGCCCAATCGGCGACTGGCTGGGGGGCGAGGACGCCCTGCCCCGCGCCCGCGTCCTCGCTGCAGCCTACATCGGCTTTCTCGTCGAACGGCTGATCCGGGGCAAGGCGCTGGAGGCGCGCGAGCGGGAGGTGTTCATCGCGCGGGTGACGGCCGTCCTCGAGACCCTGATCTCAGATAGCCCTCAGAACTTCCGCGAGATCCCGACATAGACCTGCACGCCTGGCGTCGCTCGGTTGAGGCCGAAATTGGCCCCGGCGTCGAACTGCAGGCGCGGGTTTGCGATCCAGGCGACGGCGGCGTCGGCGGTGGTCTGGGTCACTTCGCCGGCGGGATCGAAATTCCAGGCGCTCCAAATCTCGCCGGAAAGCGAGACATTCTCTGGCAGGCTGAGCGTCAGGCTGAGGCGCTGGGCGGTAGCCACGTGACGCCCGTAGTCGCGGGCATCCTTGAACGTGTCGAGCTCCGGCTCGGTGGTCAGCGACCAGGCATCGTTGATCTTCCAGGTCGCCGGCGCCAGCGCTCCGCCTTCGACGGCGCCATTGCCGAGCCCGGCGCGCGCCGTTGGCGCCTTGATCCAAGGGATGATGTCGGCCGTCACAGCGCCCTTGTCCAGATTGAGAAAGGCGTACTTGAGCCGCACGTAGAGGTCGCCGACACCCGAGACCGTGCTCCCGCCGGCCGGCGTTTGCTGAGTTTGCGCCAACTCGAAGGAAGCGATGTTGACCTCGATGTCGAGGTTTGGCGTGAGGCCGAACTTCATTGTCGGATTGAAGACCAGCCAGGTATCGGTCTTCACCCCGCCCGTGTCCTGGAACGTGGCGTTCACGAGGTCTGCCTCGATCTGGAAGTGGCCGGGGTCGACGGTGCATGTATTGTCGGATTTGGTCGGACGGTCGGTGCAGATCGCCGTGGGCGCGGCGGATGCCGGGTTAGCCACAGTCTGGGTCCATGCCGGGAGCGGAAGAGCCGTCAGGCCGAGCGCAAACGCAGACCAATGGCCGATCCAGATCAAAGGACGGGCTCCGGACGAGGTGTGAAGACCGGTCATTCAGGGCGTCTTTACAGGTTCTTTATGCGGGCCAAACGCAATTCACATAGCGCCCTTACGGACCTCGGGCCTAGTTCCGCGGTTCACAGTTTCACCACAGGGCAGACATGTCCGATCTGATCTATCTCATCGTAGGCGGCGGCGTCATGCTGCTCTTCGCCGGATACGCCGTCCTGCTCAAGCGAGCCTGACCATGCTCATGATCATCATCTACGGCGCGGCCGCGGTGGGCATCGCGGCCTACATGATCGCGGCCTTGCTGCGCCCCGACAGGTTCTAGCCCCGAGACACGGGCGCCGACGTTCAATCAAGAAGGAGACCTCGCCATGAACGTGCGAGGCTGGGCCGAAATCCTCTTCACCATCGCCGTGACCCTGACCCTCGCCTGGCCGCTCGGCCTTTATCTGGCGCGGGTCTGGCAGGGCGGCCGCACGTGGCTCGACCCGGTTCTGCGGCCGGCCGAGGGGGTGCTCTACCGCGCCTTCGGCGTGAAGCCCGACAAGAGCCAGACCTGGCTGGAGTACGCCTTCTCCATGCTGGCCTTCAGCATCGCCAGCTTCGTCGTGCTCTACCTCATCCTGCGGTTCCAGAACCTGCTGCCGCTGAATCCGCAGGGCTTCCCGGGCACGAGCCCAGACCTGGCGTTCAACACCGCCATCAGCTTCATCACCAACACCAACTGGCAGTCCTATACGCCCGAGGCCACCGTCTCCAGCTTCTCGCAGATGGCGGGCCTGACCTCGCACAACTTCCTTTCGGCCGCCGCCGGCATCGCCCTCGCCGCCGCCGTGGCGCGCGCCTTCGCCGCCAACCGCAGCGAGGGCCTTGGCAACTTCTGGACCGACCTGACGCGCATCAGCCTCTACGTCCTGCTGCCGTTCTCGCTGGTCATCGCGCTCACCTATGTGGCGCTCGGCGAGCCGCAGACCCTGGCTGCGCATGTCAACGCCATGGGCGTGGAAGGGGCCAAGCAAGCCATCCCGCTCTACCCCACCGCCAGTCAGGAGGCGATCAAACAGCTCGGCACCAACGGCGGCGGCATATTCAACGCCAATTCCGCCCACCCGTTCGAGAACCCGACGCCGCTTACAAACCTCATCGAAGAAGTATCGATGAATGTCTTGGCCTATGCCTGCGTCATCGCTTTCGGGATCGTCGTGGCGGCCAAGAAAGAGGCGCGGGCGCTCGTCGCCGTAATGGCCCTCTTCGTCCTTGCCGCCTCGGCGACCGTCTATTGGGCGGAAACCCAGCCCGCTCCCGCCCTGCACGCGGCCCACGCCGTCGCGCAGGTCAACATGGAGGGCAAGGAAGTGCGCTTCGGCGCGCCGGCCACGGCCGTTTGGACCGCTTTCACCACAGGGGCCTCCGACGGCGGCGTCAACGGCGTGATCGACAGCTACATGCCACTCGGCGGCGGGGCGGCGATGTTCATGATTCAGTTGGGCGAGATGCTGCCGGGTGGCGTCGGCTCGGGCCTCTACGGCATGGTGGTCATGGCGGTCATCGCCGTATTCGTGGCCGGCCTGATGGTCGGACGCACGCCCGAATTCCTCGGCAAGAAAATCGAGGCCCGCGAGGTCAAGTTCGCCATGCTGGCGGTCCTGATCCTGCCCCTGTCGATCCTCGGCTTCTCGGCCGTGGCGGCGGTGCTGCCTTTCGCCCTGAAGGCTCTGACCAACCACGGCCCGCACGGGCTCTCCGAGATCCTCTATGCCTATTCCTCGGCGACCGGGAACAACGGTTCGGCCTTCGCCGGCCTCACGGCGACCACGCCCTACTGGAACACCACGCTCGGCATCGCCATGCTGCTCGGCCGGTTCGCGTATGTTGTGCCGGTGCTGGCCATGGCCGGATCGATCGCCGTGAAGCCCAAACTGAGCCCCACCGCCGGCACCCTGCCCACCCACGGCCCGCTGTTCGTCGGCCTGCTGGCCGGCGTGATCCTGATCATGGGCGGGCTGCAGTTTTTCCCCGCCCTCGCCCTCGGCCCGATCGTCGAGCATTTCCAGGCCCTGGCGGCGGTTCGCTGAGCCCTTCGGAGACCTGACCTTATGACCTCCGTTCCCATTCATCTCGGCGAGCACCGTCGCACGGCCGTCTCTTCCACCACGCTTTCGGGCGCGGTGATGGCCCGCGCGGTGCGCGATTCGTTCGCCAAGCTCGACCCCCGCAAGTTGGCCCGCAACCCGGTGATCCTGGCCACCGAAGTGGTCGCGGCCCTGGCGACCATCTCGACTCTCGACGCCTTCCGCACCGGCGTTCACCCCTGGTGGGCGCTGCAGATCGCCCTGTGGCTGTGGTTCACGGTTCTGTTCGCCAACTTCGCAGAGAGCATCGCCGAGGGGCGCGGGAAGGCGGCGGCCGATGCCCTGCGCAGCCAGCGGGTGGACGTAAAGGCTAAGCTGATCATCGACGATCAGGCCGGCACGATCGTCCCGACCGCGGCCTACAAGCTCAATGTCGACGACGTGGTGCTGGTCGAGGCCGGCGACATGGTCCCCTCCGACGGCGAGATCGTCGAGGGCGTGG
Organism: Caulobacteraceae bacterium; assembly: GCA_049519835.1. GTDB lineage: Bacteria > Pseudomonadota > Alphaproteobacteria > Caulobacterales > Caulobacteraceae > Acaudatibacter. The sequence goes on from JBEKQJ010000001.1 coordinate 9,601, forward strand.
CTTCGGTCAACGAGGCGGCGATTACAGGCGAATCCGCGCCCGTCATCCGCGAGAGCGGCGGCGATCGCTCGGCGGTGACCGGCGGCACCACCGTGGTTTCCGATTGGATCAAGGTGCGGATCACCGCCGCCGCCGGCCAGACCTTCCTCGACCGGATGATCGCCATGGTCGAGGGGGCTGAGCGGCGCAAGACGCCGAACGAGCTGGCCCTGACTGTGCTGCTCGCCGGCCTAACCTTGATCTTCTTGATCGCGGTGGCCACCCTCCTCGGCCTCGGCCGCTACTCCGGCGTGAACCTCGACCCGCTGGTGCTAGGCGCGCTGTTCATCTGCCTGATCCCGACGACCATCGGCGGCCTGCTCTCGGCCATCGGCATCGCCGGCATGGACCGCCTGCTTAAGGTCAACGTCCTCGCCACCTCTGGGCGCGCGGTAGAGGCCGCGGGCGACGTTGACACTCTGCTGCTCGACAAGACTGGCACCATCACCCACGGCGCCCGCATGGCCGCCGAGGTGATCCCGGCCCCGGGCGTCCGCGCCGAAGCGGCGATGACCGCGGCGATGATCGCCTCGCTGGCCGACGAGACGCCGGAGGGACGCTCGATCGTCGAGCTCGCCCAGCGCGACGGGATCACGGCCGAACCGCCGGCCAATTCCACGCCCGTGCCGTTCAGCGCCCAGACCCGTCTTTCGGGCCTCGACGCCGAGGGTCGGATATGGCGCAAGGGCGCGGTGGATGCGGTGCTGCGCCTGCTGGGCCACACCCAGGCCGACATGCCGGCCGAGTTGGCCGCCGCCGTCGACCGCATCGCGCGCTCCGGCGGCACGCCGCTGGCCGTCGCCGAGAACGGCGCTCTGGTCGGCGTCATCCACCTCAAGGACGTGGTCAAGGCCGGTGTGAAGGAGCGCTTCGCCGACCTGCGCCGCATGGGTCTGCGCACGGTAATGATCACCGGCGACAATCCGGTCACCGCCGCGGCCATCGCCTCGGAAGCCGGCGTCGACGATTTCCTGGCCGAGGCGACGCCGGAGGATAAGCTGCGCCTGATCCGCGAGGAGCAGGGCCGCGGCCGCCTCGTCGCCATGTGTGGCGACGGCTCCAACGATGCCCCGGCCCTGGCCCAGGCCGACGTGGGCGTGGCCATGCAGACCGGCACCCAGGCGGCCCGCGAGGCCGGCAACATGGTCGATCTCGACAGCGACCCCACCAAGGTCATCGAGATCGTCGAGGTGGGCAAGCAGATGCTGATCACCCGCGGCTCCCTGACCACCTTCTCCATCGCCAACGACGTGGCCAAGTACTTCGCCATCATCCCGGCCATCTTCGTGGTCCAGCTGAAGGCCCTGGGCGCGCTCAACATCATGGGCCTGAACACGCCGCGCAGCGCCATTCTGTCGGCGGTGATCTTCAACGCCCTGATCATCGTCGCCCTGATCCCCCTGGCCCTGAAGGGCGTGCGCTACCGTCCGATCGGCGCGGCCAAGCTGCTGCAGCGCAACCTGCTGATCTACGGCCTCGGCGGCATCATCGCGCCCTTCCTCGGCATCAAGGCCATCGACCTTCTGATCACCACTCTCGGCCTCGCCTAAGGCCTGTCGGAGCCCCCCATGCTCAAGGACATTCGCCCCGCCATCGTCTCGACGGTCCTCCTGACCGTGCTGCTCGGGATTGGCTATCCGCTGCTCGTCACCGGCATCGCCAAGCTCGCCTTCCCCTGGCAGGCGGACGGCAGCCTGGTGCGCGATACCGCCACCGGGCGCCTCATCGGCTCGGCCTTGATCGCTCAGCCCTTCGCGCGCGCCGAGTACCTGCATCCCAGACCCTCGGCGGCGGGGAACGGCTATGATGCAACCAGTTCGGGCGGCTCGAATCTCGGCCCGCTCAATCCCGACCTGACGACGCGGATCGTCAAGGACGCCGCCGCTCTGCGCGCCTCTACCGGCAAGGCCGAGGTCCCCGACGACGCGGTCACCACGTCCGGCTCGGGCCTCGATCCCGATATCTCACCGACCTACGCCTACCTGCAGGTCGACCGCATCGCCAAAGCGCGTGGCGCGACGCCCGCGGCCGTGCGCGCCATCGTCGCCGCCCACGTGCAAGGCCCGGACCTCGGGTTCCTCGGCCAGCCGCGGGTCAACGTACTGATGACCAACCGCGCACTGGACGCGGCCGTGCCGAAAGCTCAGCCTAGGCCTTCATGAATCCTGCCGAGCCCCGCCGCCCCGACCCGGACGCGCTTCTCGCCGAAGCGGCCAAGGCGGGGCGCGGCCGGCTCAAGGTCTTCCTGGGCATGGCCCCGGGGGTCGGCAAGACCTACGAGATGCTTGCCCAGGCCGCCCGCCGGAAGGCTGAAGGCGTGGACGTGGTCGTTGGCGTCGTCGAAACCCACGGCCGGCGCGAGACCGAGGCGCTTACCCGCGACCTCGAGATCCTGGCGCGCAAGCCGATCGAACACCGCGACCGCACCCTCATGGAGTTCGACCTCGACGCGGCCCTGGCCCGCAGGCCGGGTCTTCTGCTGGTCGATGAATACGCCCACTCCAACGCCCCGGGCTCGCGTCACACCAAACGCTGGCAGGATGTCGAGGAACTGCTGGCGGCCGGAATCAATATCTGGACGACGCTCAACGTCCAACACGTCGAGAGTCTGGTGGACGTGGTCTGGAAAATCACCGGCGTGCGCCAGCGCGAGACGGTGCCGGATTCCGCCTTCTCCAGGGCTGACGATATCGAGCTGGTCGACATCACTCCCGACGAGCTTCGCCAGCGCCTGGCCGAGGGCAAGGTCTATCTGCCCGATACCGCGCGCCTGGCCGCGACCAACTTCTTCAAGCCCGAGAATCTCACCGCCCTGCGCGAGCTGGCGCTGCGCCGCATGGCCCTCACGGTCGACGACCAGCTGGTCGCGGCCATGCGTCAGAAGGGCGTTGAGGGGCCGTGGGCGGCGGGCGAACGGATCGTGGTCCTGGTCGCACCCGGTCCCGAGGCTGACGCCCTGGTGCGGGCGGGCAAGCGCCTCTCCGACATGATGATGGATGCGCCCTGGACGGTCGCTTACATCGAACGGCCGAACAAACCCTCGCCTGACGCGGCCCGCGCGGCGGCCCTCGGCGCGGCGTTCAAGCTGGCCGATCAACTCGGCGGTACGACCGTCGTCCTCACCGGTGACGACATCGTCCGGGCTCTGCTTGAATACGTCAAACGCAACAACGTCACCCAGGTGGTGGTCGGACGATCTCGCCGTTCGCGCTGGCGGACGCTGTTCGGCCGCTCGCTGGTGGCGGCGTTGCTTGAGGGCGCCTCCGGCGCAGCCGTGCACGTCATCACCGAAGGCGGCCAGCCGCAGATCCCAGCGCCGCGGCCGCGCACTTCGCGAGCGGCGTTCTGGCGCGGCGAGATCGCCTCGATCGGATTCGTCGGCATTGCCGGACTTATCGCCGCGGCGGTGGACCAGCTGCACCAGGACGCCAACCTGGCGATGATCTTTCTGGTCAGCGTGCTGGCCAGCGGGCTTGCCTATGGTTTCTGGCCGGCGGTGACCGCTGCGGCGCTCTCAGCCCTCGCCTACAACTTCTTCTTCCTGGAGCCGCGGCTGTCGTTCGTCATCGGCCACGCCACGGACGTGCTCACCTTCGTGGTCTTTTTCATCGTCGCCATGGCCACCGGCTGGCTCACTGGCCGAGTGCGCGACCAGGCCGTGGCGACCTCCCGCCGGGCCACGGCGATTACTGCCCTGCTGGCCGCCAGCCGCCGCCTCTCGGGTTCAGCCGAACGGGGTGACACCGCCCGTGCGCTCGCCGAGCAGCTCGCCGCCGCCACTGGCGGGCAGGCGGTGGTGCTGCTGCCCAAGGGCGAGGACATCGCAGCCGTCGCCGGTTCGCCGAACCTGCCGGCGCTCGGGCCCGGAGACCTCGCCGCCGCGCGTTGGACCTGGACCCACGGTGAGGCGGCCGGCGCTGACACTGGCACCCTGCCAAACGCCGCCTGGACTTTCCGCCCGCTGCAGGGAGCCCGGAAGCGGTCTGGCGTAGCCGGCGTCGAAGCCAAGGCGATGCGCGAGGAGGAGAGCGAACGCTTCGTGCTCGCCCTCCTCGAGCAGGGCGCCGTGGCCCTGGAGCGGGCCGAACTCGCCGCGGACGCGGCCGACGCCGAGGCGCTCCGGCGGTCCGACAAACTGCGCTCGGCCCTGCTCAACTCGGTAAGCCACGACCTTCGCACGCCGCTCTCCACCGTTCTGGGCTCCGCCACCACCCTGCTCGAATACCGCGACTCTCTAGACGAGGCGGCCAAGGCCGATCTTCTCACCAGCATTCGTGAGGAGGCCGAACGCCTGAACCGCTACGTTGGCAACCTGCTCGACATGACCAGGCTTGAAGGCGAGGGCCTCGACATCCGCAACGATTGGGTGGACGTGCGGGACGTGCTTGGCGCGGCGGCCGACCGCGTCTCCCGGCGACTGGGCGGGCGAAAGATCAGCCGCGACTTTCCGTCCGACCTCGCCTTCGTCAAGGCTGACACCACCTTGCTCGAGCAGGCTCTGGTCAACATCCTCGAGAACGCTGTCGCTTACAGCCCTGACTCTTCGACGATCGAATTGGCCGCCTACGAGGACCGCAATAACGTGGTGATCAGCATCGAGGACGAAGGCCGCGGCATCCCCACCAGCGAGCTGGAGCGGGTGTTTGAGAAGTTCCGGCGCATGGAGGAGTCCACCGATCGCGGCAAGGGCGCAGGCCTCGGCCTTGCCATCTCCAAGGGCTTCGTCGAGGCCATGGGAGGACGCATCGCCGCCGCCAGCCCCATTCACGAAGGCCGCGGCACACGCATCTTGATCAGCTTGCCCAAGGACGCAAGCGCCCAGAGACTCTCGGCATGAGCGGCCACAAGCAACGCATCCTGGTGGTCGACGACGAGCCGCAGATCCACCGCTTCCTCGATCGCGCCCTGGAGGCCGCGGGATTCGAACCCGTGCGGGTGGAGACGGGTCGCGGCGCGCTGTCCGAAATCGCCCACCGTCCGCCCGATGCGGTGGTGCTGGACCTCGGCCTGCCCGACATGGATGGCCAGGACGTGCTCCGCGACCTGCGCGTCTTCTACGCGGGGCCGGTGATCATCCTCTCGGCCCGCGACCGGGAACTGGAAAAGATCGAGGCGCTGGACGCCGGCGCCGACGACTACGTCGAAAAGCCGTTCGGGGTCGGCGAGCTGCTGGCGCGGCTCCGCGTCGCCCTGCGCCGCCATCGGCCGAGCAAACAGATCGAGGTGATTCACGTCGGCGACCTGGTGATCGACTTGCCGCGCCGAATGGTCACCCGCAGCGGCGAGATGGTGCGCCTTTCCCCCAAGGAATACGACCTGCTTGCCCGCCTGGTGGAGGCGGACGGGCGGGTGCTGACTCACAAGGATCTGCTGGTCTCTCTGTGGGGACCGGCTCATGCCGAGGACACACAGTACCTCCGCGTTTTCATCGGCCAGCTGCGGCAGAAGATCGAGCCAGATCCGTCCGCCCCCCGACTCATCCTCACCCAGCCGGGCGTCGGCTATCGCTTCCTGCCTGAGGACATGATCGCGACTTGAGCCGTCACGAGCGGCGGGATTCATGAGCCATGAAACGGATCGAACGACGGCGGCCGGCGCCGCCTGCTGCGTCAGTCCAATGGGGAGGCTGGCCGTTCGTTCCGCGGCTATTCCATTCCGAGCGCCTGGGCGACCGCCTTGTAGGTGATCTTGCCCTCGCGGATATTGAGCCCTTGCGCCAGGCCCGGATCGTCGGCGAAGGCGCCATCGACGCCCTTGTTCGCCAGGGCCGAAATGTAGGGCGCCGTGGCCGCGCTGAGGGCATAGGTCGAGGTGAGCGGCGCCGCCCCCGGCATGTTGGCGACGCAGTAGTGGATGACGTCGTCGACCACGAAAGTGGGCTCGGCATGGTTGGTCGGATGGCTGGTTTCGAAGCAGCCGCCCTGGTCGATGGCGACGTCGACGAGCACCGAGCCGGTCTTCATGCGCGCCAGGTCGGCGCGGGTGACCAGCTTGGGCGCCGCCGCACCCGGGATCAGCACGCAGCCGATGACGACGTCGGCGGTGGTCAAGGCGTCGGCCACGGCGTCGTGGGTTGAAAAGTTGGTCTTCACCTCGCCGCCGAAGATGTCGTCCAACTCCTCGAGCCGCGAGGCGGAGATGTCGAACAGGGTCACGTCGGCGCGGTGGCCGACGGCCATCTGCGCGGCGTGCTTGCCGCTGACTCCGCCGCCAAGGATGACCACATTGGCCGGCGGCACGCCCGGCACGCCGCCCAGCAGCATACCCCGGCCCCCGGCGGGCTTCATCAGGCAATGGGCGGCCACGTCCACCGCCATCCGGCCCGCCACCTGGCTCATCGGCGCCAGCAGAGGCAGGCGGCCATGACGGTCGGTGACCGTCTCATAGGCGATGGCCGTGCAGCCACTGGCCATCAGACCGCGGGTCTGCTCCGGGTCTGGCGCGAGGTGGAGATAGGTGAAGAGCACGTGGTGCGGTCTGAGGCGCGCCACTTCGACCGCCTGCGGCTCCTTGACCTTGACGATCATCTGGGCGGCCTCGAATACCGCGTCCGCGTCCGGCACAATCGTCGCGCCGAGATCCGCGTAGGCCTGGTCCGAGATGCCGATGCCGGCCGCGGCGCCGGCCTCGACGAACACCTCGTGGCCCTCGTGGCGCAGTCGCTGCACGACGCCGGGCGTGACGCCGACGCGAAACTCGAGGGTCTTGATCTCCTTGGGCACGCCGATGCGCATATGGGTCCTTCCGTCGGGAATCTGAGATCACAGTTCCTAGCAGACCGTTACGCGCTAGGCGACACCCCGGAAGCGCGGTTCCCGCACTAAGGTCAAGAGGATCGCCAGGGCCGCGAGAAGGAAACCGATCGAGACACCGAACAGGGCCGGATAGCCGAACACTGCCGCGATCAGACCGCCAGCCAGAGGGCCCGCCGCCGACATCGCCCCCTGAGCCGTGGCCACAAGCGCCAGGCGCATGGCGATCTCCTCGCGCGCGCCGAACTCCAGCACCATGGTTTGTGAGCTCATCAGAAAGCCGGACTGTGCGGCGCCGAGACCGAAAAAGGCCGCGAGGATGACCATTTGCGCGTCGCTTCCCGCCCCCGGCGCGGCCAACAGCAGGGCGGTCGAGGCGGCCCACAGGATCAGGCTGGCGATGAAGGCGGCGCGGAAGCCGAACCGGTCGCCCGCCAGGCCCCAGCCAAGGTTGGTGACGGTGTCGGCGCCGAGGAAGGCCAGCGAGACGAGGCCGAGGTTGGCGCCGTCGAGCGACATCGTTCGACCAGCGAACAGAATGTAGAACGGCGCAGCCACGCGCGCCGCCGTCGCCAGGGTCTGGGCGACCATGAAGAACAGGAAGTCGCGGTCTGCCGCCAGCATGGCGGGAAACTCGCGCACGCGGTCGGAAAAGCGGCTCTTCTCGCGCACCCTCGGAAGGTCTGGCTCGCGCATCAAGAGGCGCAAGGCGGTGAGGCCGAGACTGGTGAGGATGAAGGCGAGCAGGAACGTGGTTCCGTAGCCGTTGCCGAACAGATTGGCCCCGATGATGTAGCGGCCTGCCGCCCAGGCCAGGCCGGCGGCGATCGCCCCGCCGGTGACGTTGCGCACGGCCTGCAGCAGGCCGCGGCGCGAAATCGGGATCACCTTGGCCAGCAACAGCTGAAAGGCGACCGTCTGGGGTCCGTTGAAGAGGCCAAACAGGAACAGGAACCCCAGGATGGCGATCAGCAGGGGTCGGCCGTGCAGAAAGAAACCCGAGACCGCCACCCCCAGGACCTGGATACGCATGAGCGTTCCCATCAGGATCGACACCGGCAGGACGCGCTTGCGATGCTCGATCTGGGTGGCGCCGACGATCGGCGAGACCGCGCCGCCGAGCTGCTGCAGCGACTGGCCGAGGCCAACGACGAGGTCCGAACCCGACAGAAGGTAGAGGTAGGCGGGCAGGAAGGTGGGGGCGTTGAACAGGCGGAAGCCCGTCATCCCCAGCATGCCGTGCAGAAAGTGGCCGGCGAAGTTGCGGGGCAGGTTGTCCCAGACGAACCGCTCGTAGGCCGCCTCCTCGGCGGCCATGGCCGCTTCGCCCTCATCCGTCCCGACCACCCAGACGCTCCTTCCAGGGTGTCCTAGCAGGATTCCGCCGCGCGAAACGTGGCTATTGCGTCGATGCAGGATAGGCGCGCATCTTGGGTGTAAAATAACGACGCGCTTGGCGAGTCGATAACCTTGGGGAGCGCGTGATGATCGTCACCACGGCGAATGACATCGCCGGCCATCGCATCGTCAAATATCTCGGACTCGTGCGCGGCATCACCGTCCGTTCGCGAAGCGTCGTCGGCAATTTCGCCGGCGGCATCCAGTCGCTGTTCGGCGGCAAGCTCTCGGTGTACGTCGACCTCGCCGAGACCGCCCGCCAGGAAGCGCTTGACCACATGGTGCAGCACGCGGCCGAACATGGTGGCAATGCTGTCATCGCCATGCGCTATGACGCCAACGAGATCATGGACGGCATTACCGAGGTGCTTGCCTATGGCACCGCGGTGGTGGTCGAACCGACGGACGGATAGCGTCAGCCGTTACAGTCACTAGAGTTCTGGTTTGTCTGGTTCAGTTGCGTAGTGGGGAGCGTTGATGCGGTCGAGGCTGTTTGTTCGGTTCAGCTTGGTTCTGGGTCTTCTTGGGTTAGCCGCACAGGCGTCCGCCGCGTCTGCCCCGAGGATCGACCCCCAGTTCGATATCCCCAGAGACAAGATGGATCAGGTGAAGAAGGCGGCCCTGTCAGGCGATGGGCCGGCCGCGCTTCGCCTTGAGATGTACTACGGCTTTGGCCTGTCGAACGCCCAGCAGGAGGAATACTGGGCCACCGTTGGGTCCGAAGACGGCTCGGTCACCTGCGAGCACAACCTCGGCCAGATTCTCTGGCAGAAGGACACCAAGGAGGATCGCATGCGCGCCGTCTTCTGGCTCAAGAAGGCCAGCGACAACGGCGATGCGCAGTCCACCGACATGCTGGCCAAGATCGCCAAGGGCGACGAGCCTTAAAGGAGAGAGCGCCGCCGAGCGGCGACGCCCCACCCCGCAGCGCTAGTTGAACACCTCGAAGAGGCCGGCGCCGCCCTGGCCGCCGCCGATGCACATGGTCACCACCGCGTGCTTGACGTTGCCCCGCCGGCGACCCTCCTGCAGGACGTGGCCGGCAAGGCGGGCGCCGGTCATCCCGAACGGGTGGCCGATGGCGATCGAGCCGCCGTTGACGTTGTACTTCTCCGGATCGATGCCCAGCGTGTCACGGCTATAGAGGCACTGGCTGGCAAAGGCCTCGTTCAGCTCCCACAGGTCGATGTCCTCGACCTTGAGGCCGTGGCGGGCGAGCAGCTTGGGCACGGCGAAGACCGGGCCGATGCCCATCTCGTCGGGCTCACAACCAGCCACGGCCCAGCCCTTGAAGACGCCGAGCGGCTCGAGGCCGCGGCGTTCGGCTTCCTTGGCCTCCATGATCACCACGGCGGCGGCGCCATCGGAGAGCTGGCTGGCGTTGCCGGCGGTGATGAAGTTGCCCTCACCCCGCACCGGCTGCAGCTTGGTGAGACCCTCGAGCGTCGTGTCCGGCCGGTTGCATTCGTCGCGATCGACCGTGTAGTCGACGATGCTCTCTTCCTTGGTCTCCTTGTCGACCACCTTCATCTTGGTCTTCATCGGCACGATCTCATCGCGGAACTTGCCGGCCTGTTGAGCGGCCGCCATCCGACGCTGGGACTCCAGCGAGTACTCGTCCTGATACTCGCGGCTGACATGGTAGCGCTTGGCGACCACGTCGGCGGTGTCGATCATCGGCATGAAGATGGCTGGATACATCTCGGTGAGGTGCGGGTCGTTGTTGCCCGAACCTGCGCCGGCGGGCGGGAAGCTGATCGACTCCACGCCGCCGGCGACGACGCAATCGGCCCCGTCGTCCTTCACGTAACGCGCGGCCATGGCGATCGACTGCAGACCCGACGAGCAGAAGCGGTTGATGGTCACGCCGCCGGTAGTGATCGGCAGACCAGCCAGGAGGGCGGCGTTGCGGCCCGGATTGTTGCCGCCGTGAGCGACGTTGCCGAGGAAACTGTCTTCGACGGCGGCCGGCTCGACGCCGGCCTTTTCGACCGCATGCTTGATGGCATGGGCCGCCATGCTCACCGTCGGCGTGATGTTGAATCCGCCGCGGCCGGACTTGGCCAGGCCCGTACGGGCGTAGGAGACGATGACCGCTTCGCGCATGTGCGCTTCCTCTCTTCTGATCTGTGTTCAGTCAGGATGCGCATACACCGCCGAAGCGCGGCGCGGAAGCGGCGCCCGTCAGGTTGGGGACACCGCCTCCAGCCGGGCGATCAGGGCCGCGTGTTCGTCCCACAGGCCCTTGGGCAGGCGATCGGCGAAGGTCTCGTAGTGCGGTTCGATCAGGGCCGCTTCCTCGCGCCAGACGTCGGCGTCGACCTCCAACAGCAGCTTCAGGTCCGCCGGCGCGATGTCGAGCCCGGAAAGATCGAGGTCACCGGGCAGCGGCGTCAGGCCGATCGGCGTCTCGGCCGCGCTCACCGCGCCTTCGAGGCGGTCAACGATCCATTTGAGCACGCGGGAATTGTCGCCGTAGCCCGGCCAGACGAAGCGGCCATCGGCGTCCTTGCGGAACCAGTTGACGAAATAGATGCGCGGCAGCTTGGCCGCGTCAGCCTTCTCGCCCAGCGCCAGCCAATGACCGAAATAATCGCCCATGTTGTAGCCGCAGAACGGCAGCATGGCGAAGGGATCGCGGCGCAGTTGGCCGATCTTGTTCTCGGCCGCGGCCGTGCCCTCGGAGGCGACATTCGAAGCCAGGAAGACGCCGTGACGCCAGTCGAACGCCTCGGTCACCAGCGGCACGGCGCTCGCGCGTCGACCGCCGAACAGGATGGCCGAAATCGGCACGCCGGCCGGATCCTCCCACTCGGGAGCGATCGAGGGACACTGCTCGGCCGGGGCGGCGAAGCGGGCATTGGGGTGGGCGGCCAACTCGCCTGACTCTGGCGTCCAGGCCTGGCCCTTCCAGTCGGTGAGCCCGGCCGGCGGCTGCGCTGTCAGCCCCTCCCACCATACATCGCCATCGTCGGTCAGAGCGACATTGGTGAAGATGACATTGCGTCCCAGCGCCGCAATGGCGTTGGCGTTGGTCGCTTCGCCGGTGCCGGGCGCGACACCGAAAAAGCCGGCCTCAGGATTGATCGCCCGCAGACGCCCATCCTCGCCGAACCGCATCCAGCAGATGTCGTCGCCGATCGTCTCGGCTTTCCAGCCCGGCAGGGTCGGTTGGAGCATAGCGAGGTTGGTCTTGCCGCAGGCGCTCGGAAAAGCGGCGGCGATGTAGTGGACCTTGCCGGCCGGAGAGGTGAGCTTGAGGATCAGCATGTGCTCGGCGAGCCAGCCCTCGTCGCGGGCCATCACCGAAGCGATGCGCAGGGCGTAGCACTTCTTGCCGAGCAGGGCGTTGCCACCGTAGCCCGAGCCGTAGGACCAGATCTCCCGCGTCTCCGGGAAGTGGACGATGTACTTGGTCTCGTTGCACGGCCAGGACGCGCTCGCCTCGCCGGGCGCAAGGGGGGCGCCGACCGAGTGCACAGCCGGCACGAAAAAGCCGTCATCGCCGATCGCCGCGAGCGCCGCGGCGCCCATGCGCGTCATGATCCGCATCGAGGCGGCCACGTAAGGGCTGTCGGTGATCTCGACCCCGAGCGCGCTGATCGGCGAGCCGATCGGGCCCATGGAGAAGGGCACGACGTAAAGCGTGCGTCCGCGCATCGCCCCATCGAAAAGACCCTCGAGCTCGGCGCGCATGGCGGCCGGCTCGCGCCAGTTGTTGGTCGGGCCAGCGTCGCCCTGGAGGGCCGAACAGATGAAGGTGCGGCTCTCGACGCGGGCGACGTCCTTGGGATCGGAGGCGGCGGAAAAGGCGTTCGGCCGCTTCTCCGGATTGAGGCGCACAAGCGTGCCCTGAGCGACCATCTCCTCGGTCAGACGCTCCCATTCGGCCTGCGAGCCGTCGCACCAGTGGACGCGGTCGGGCTTGGTCAGGGCGGCGACTCGACCAACCCAGTCGATCAGGCCGGCATGGCGCGTGGGAGCCGGCTCCAGTCCTGGAATCGTCTTCGCTACGCCGTGGCCGTCAGGCATGCTTTTCACCGTCCGCAGTTAATCCTGGGTCCGGGCCGCCAGCCCGAAGATCGAGCCTAGGCTAGCAAAAAAGCTATCGCAACGACTCGTTGATCGCCGCCAGAGCGTCCGGGCCGGGCGTCAGTTCCAGATCGCCGAGCTGATTGAGCGGCGTGGACACGGTTCTCAAGTGATCGTGAAGGTCGGCGGCGTCGGGATCGACGTAGAGCAGCCCGGTGACGATCTCGCCGCGCGACTGATGGCTCTGCAGGTGGTTGATCGCCTGGTTGCGGTCTGTGGGGTCGTAGTCGCTCGGCAGCTTGCGCAGCTTCAGGATCGAGCCGTCGTGCTGGGCGACGATTTCCACTGCCCCCGGTTCATAGTCGACGACGATCTCGTCGCGCTCGAGGATGACGTCCATGCGGTTGACCGCCGCGTTGTGTTCGCGGACGTAGTCGAAGCTCTTGGTCGAACCGGCGTGATTGTTGAACTGCACGCAGGGCGAGATGACGTCGATGAACGCCGCCCCCTTGTGGCTGATCGCCGCCTTGATCAGGGGCACGAGCTGGGCCTTGTCCCCCGAGAAGCCGCGGCCGACGAAGCTGGCGCCCAACTGCAAGGCCAGGCCGACCAGGTCGATGGGCTCATCGTGGTTGATCGCTCCGCGCTTGGAGGTCGAACCGGGATCGGCGGTGGCCGAGAACTGGCCCTTGGTCAGGCCGTAGACGCCATTGTTCTCGACGATGTAGGTCATGTTGACGCCCCGCCGCAGCGAGTGAGCGAACTGGCCGAGCCCGATCGAGGCGGAATCGCCGTCGCCGGAAACGCCCAGATAGATCAGGTCGCGATTGGCAAGGTTGGCGCCGGTCAATACCGAGGGCATACGCCCGTGCACGCTGTTGAAGCCGTGCGAGGCGCCCAGGAAATAGTCGGGCGTCTTGGACGAACAGCCGATCCCCGAAAGTTTGGCTAGCCGGTGTGGCGGCAGATCGAGGTCATAACAGGCCTGAATGATCGCCGCGGATATCGAGTCATGGCCGCAGCCGGCGCACAGGGTCGAAACCTTGCCCTCGTAGTCGCGTCGCGTGAAGCCGAGAGCGTTGGGCGCCAGCAGCGGATGGTGCAGGCGTGGCTTGGCGATGTAGGTCATTGCGCGGCCGCCGACAGAGGCCCTCGCGGACGCTGGCGCATCCGCTCGGCGATGCTTTCGGTGATGAAGCGGGCGGTGATCGGCGAGCCGTCATAGCTGAGCACCGGAACCAGCTTGGCCGGATCAACTTCGAGCTCGTTCATGAGCAAAGTGCGCAATTGTCCGTCCCGGTTCTGCTCGACGACAAACACGGTCTGGTGCGATGCGATGAACTTCGCCACTTCGTCGCTGAACGGGAAGCCGCGCAGCCGCAAGGCGTCGAGATGGACACCCACTTCGGCGAGTTGTTCGAGCGATTCGCTGAGCGCGTGGCTGGTCGAGCCGAAGTAGAGCACACCGTCGGAGGTTCTGCGCGCTGCGGGCCTGACTACCGGCGCCGGAATCAGAGTCTTGGCGGTGTCGAATTTGCGCAGCAGCCGCTCCATGTTGTCGACGTAGACCGACCCCTCCTCGCTGTAGCGGGCATTGGGGTCGCGCGAGGTGCCGCGGGTGAAGTAGGCGCCGCGCTCGGGATGGACGCCCGGAAGGGTGCGATAGGGAATACCGTCGCCGTCGACCTCGCGATAGCGTCCGAACTCCTCGCCGGCGTCCAGGCGCTCGCGGGTCATGATCTTGCCCCGGTCGAGCCTCCGGTCCGGATCCCATCGCAGAGGCGGGCACAACCACTCGTTCATGCCGATGTCGAGGTCGAGCATGACGAAGACAGTGGTCTGCAAGCGGTCGGCGAGGTCGAAGGCCAGCGCCCCCATCTCGAAGCATTCGGTCGGATCCTGCGGAAACAGCAACGGATGCTTGGTGTCGCCATGCGAGGCATAGGCGGCCGAGAGGATGTCCGCCTGCTGGGTGCGGGTGGGCATGCCGGTGGACGGGCCGCCGCGCTGGACGTCGAAGATCACCGCCGGAATCTCGGCGAAGTAGGAAAGGCCGACGAACTCCTGCATCAGCGACACGCCTGGACCGGAGGTGCAGGTGAAGGCCCGCGCGCCGTTCCAGCCGGCGCCGATGACCACGCCGATCGAGGCGATCTCGTCCTCGGCCTGGATGACCGCGTAGCGCGCCGCGCCGGTCTCGGGATCGGTGCGATGGGTCTTGCAGTGGGCCATGAACGCTTCAGCCAGCGAAGTCGAAGGCGTGATCGGATACCAGGCGCACACGGTCGCACCGCCCCAGACGGCGCCGAGCGCGGCCGCCTCGTTGCCCTCAAGATAGATGCGGTCCCCAACGGTGTCGGCGCACCGCACCGTGAGCCCGATCCGCGGCAGGCTGGTCAGCGCCGCCTCGCGGCCGAGGGCGAGCGCCTCCAGGTTGGGCTTGATCAGCCTTTCCTTGCCCGGGAACTGCTCGGCGACGAGCTGGTCGGTCACCTCCTGGGGAATGCCAAGCAGCGCCGCGAGCGCGCCGACATAGATGATGTTCTTGAACAACTGTCGCTGCCGCGGGTCGCTGTAAGTCTTGTTACAGATTTCCGTGAGCGGCACGCCCAGCACGGTGATGTCCTCACGCACGCCCTCGGGCGGCAGCGGCTTGGAGGAGTCGTGGAAGAGGTAGCCGCCGGGTTCGATCGAGGCGAGGTCCTTCTTCCAGGTCTGCGGGTTCATCGCCACCATCATGTCGACGCCGCCGCGTCGGCCGAGGTGCCCTGCTTCACTGACCCTCACCTCGTACCAGGTGGGCAGGCCCTGGATGTTCGAGGGAAAAATGTTACGGGCCGCAACCGGAACGCCCATGCGCAGGATCGCCTTGGCGAACATCGCATTGGCGCTGGCCGAGCCCGAGCCGTTGACGTTGGCGAACTTGACCACGAAGTCGTTGACGGCCTCGATCGACGCCAGCCGCCCTCGCAGACGTCGTTCGGGAACAATCTCGTTCACGCCATTTCCCCCGCGTGTGTCATGTCGAGCAGGAACTTGCGCATATCCCACGCCCCGGTCGGACAGCGCTCGGCGCACAGCCCGCAATGCAGGCAGACGTCCTCGTCCTTGACCATGACCCGTCCGTCGCCGAGCCGACCAGATACGTAGAGCGCCTGCTCCAGATTGAGCGCCGGCGCCATCAGACGGTGACGAAGGTCCGCCTCCTCACCGTTGTCGGTGAAGGTGATGCAGTCCATCGGACAGATGTCGACGCAGGCGTCGCATTCGATGCACAGCGGGGCCGTGAACACCGTCTGGATATCGCAGTTGAGGCAACGCTGCGCCTCGCGAAGGCCGACGGCGCTGTCGAAGCCGAGCTCGACCTCCAGCTTGACGTTGCCAAGGGCCTCGGCCTTGTCACGCAGCGGCACCCGGTGACGCAGAGCGTTGGAGATGTCGTTGTCGTAGCTCCACTCGTGAATGCCCATCTTCTGGCTCGTCAGCGTCACGCCGGGAGCGGGGCGCACGCGGATGTCGTCGCCCTGGCAGTGCTTGTGAATGGAAACGGCCGCGCCGTGACCATGGGCCACCGCCCAGATGATGTTCTTGGGCCCGAACGCCGAGTCGCCGCCGAAGAAAACCTTCGGGTGGGTCGAGGCGAAGGTCGCCTCGTCCACCACCGGCATGCCCCACTCGTCGAACGCTACGCCGATTTCGCGCTCGATCCAGGGGAAGGCGTTCTCCTGGCCCACCGCCATCAGCACATCGTCGCAGGGGTAGTGAACGTCCGCTTCGCCGGTGGGGACAAGTCGCCGGCGGCCCTTGTCGTCGAATCTCGCCTCGACCTTCTCGAAGGTGACGCCGGTCAGCCGCCCATCCTCATGGGTGAAGGCTTTGGGGGTCAGGAAGTTGAGGATCGGGATGTCCTCGTGCATGGCGTCCTCCTTCTCCCAGGGGGACGCCTTCATCTCTTCGAATCCGGAGCGGACGATGACCTTCACGTCCTCACCGCCGAGGCGGCGCGAAGTGCGGCAACAGTCCATGGCGGTGTTGCCGCCGCCCAGAACGATGACCCGGCGACCGATCCGGTCGACGTGGCCGAAGGAGACGCTGGAAAGCCAGTCGATGCCGATATGGATATTTGCGGCCGCCTCTCGTCGCCCGGGAATGTCCAGATCGCGCCCGCGCGGCGCGCCCGAGCCGACGAAGATGGCGTCGTAGCCATCCTCGAGCAGGGCTTTGAGGCTGTCTATCTGCTCGCCCAGCCGCATCACAGGCCCGAGGCCGGTGATGTAACCCACCTCCTCGTCGATGACGCTCTCGGGCAGCCGGAAGCGCGGAATCTGGCTGCGGATCATGCCGCCGGAGGCAGGGCTGGAATCAAAGATCACCACCTCGTAGCCCATCGGCGCCAGGTCGCGGGCCACGGTCAGAGAGGCGGGTCCAGCGCCGACGCAGGCTATGCGCTTGCCGTTCGGCTTGGCGGCGATCGGCGGCAGGCGGTCCGTAATGTCGTCTTTGTTGTCAGCGGCGACGCGCTTGAGGCGGCAGATGGCCACCGGCTCGGATTCGACTCGCACACGTCGGCAAGCCGGCTCGCAGGGCCGATCACACGTCCGCCCGAGAATCCCCGGGAAGACATTGGACTTCCAGTTGATCATGTAGGCGTCGGTGTATCGCCCCTCGGCGATGAGCCGGATGTATTCCGGCACCGGCGTGTGAGCTGGGCAGGCCCACTGACAATCAACAACCTTGTGGAAGTACTCGGGCGCCTCGGTTTCCGTCGGTTCCAACCTACCCCTGCGTTTTTGCCTACGTCCCTCTTCGCCCGCGTCTCTCACGGCCCGAAAGGCGCGATTCACCAACATTAAGATGGACGGCCAGTTAACGCCAGTAACACAGGCAGAAACCTGTCGAAACGCGCCGATATGACGCGTTTTGGCGACCCGTCAGGCCATTTGGGGTCGGATTCCAGCCCGAAGGCGCTCAAGAGACGGCGTCTTCAGCTCGCCTTTTCGGCCGGTTCGCGCCAGTCGGTGGCGGTGGCGGCGTAGAGCTCGATCACGTCGAGCAGTTTCTGGCTCCGGGCCTGGACGACGTCGAGGCGGGCGCGGTCGACCTGGCGTTGGGCGTTGACCACGTCGGCCAGCGGACCGCCGCCGAGGCTGTAGGCGTTCCGCGCGTCGCTCAGGGCGCTGTCGGCCGCGGTCTGGGCCGCGCTCAGCGCCGCGAGGCGGTCGTCGTCGTGCGCAATCGCCGCCAGGATGTCGGAAACCTGGGTGAAGGCGGTGAGCACCGTCTGGCGATACTGCGCCAGGCTGGCGCGGGCCTGGGCCTCGGCGGCGCGCTTGTTGGCCTTCAGCTGGCCACCGTTGAAGATCGGCAGGGTCACGCTCGGACCGATGTTCCAGCCCGAGGCGCCATAGCCGAACAGCTTGTCGGGCGAGAGCTGGCTCTGGGCCCAGCCGGCGGTGAGCTTGACGTCCGGATAGAGGGCGGCCGTGGCCACGCCGATGCGGGCTGTGTCGGCGTGAAGGTCGGCCTCGACGGCCAGGATGTCCGGCCGGCTGCGCACCAGCGCCGAAGGCAGGGCCACCGGGATGGTCGCCGGCGTGTGGAAATCGGCGACGTCGAAGTCGGGCGCCGCCCAGGCGGCCGGCGCGCGGCCGACCAGCAGGGCGAGATTGTGCCTGGCCTGAGCGAGATCCTGCGCCAGCGGGGGCAGCAGGGCCTGGTCGGCGGCGATCTGGGCTCTGGGGCCGGTCGCCGCGGCCCGCGGCTGGCCGCCAGCCGCCTCGGCCGCCTGGACGATGGACAGGTTACGCCGGTCGTCGGCGACGATGGCGTTCACCGCCGCGATCTGGGCCCGGATGGCGGCGATGCGCACCGCGCCCATGGCGACATTGCCGGTGAGTGTCAGGTAGGCCGCGTCGGCGCGGTGGGTCGCCGCTTCGGCGACCGCCCTCGCCGTCTCCAGCTGCCGGCGCTCACCGCCGAAAAGATCGAAGTCATAGCTGGCGCTGGTCCCCACCGTGTAGAGCGGGATGGTCGGATTGGCGATAGCGGGGAACCCCGCGATGCCCGAGAATCCGAACGAGGCGATGTTGATGCGTTCTTCCGTAAAGCCAGCGTTGGCGTTCACTTGCGGCTGCATCCCGCCGCGGGCGCTCGCCACCTCGGCTCTGGCCTTGTCCAGATTGGCGATGGCGAGGGCGACGGTCTGATTGCTCCCGAGCGCCAGGTCCATCACCTCATCGAGACGCGGCGAGCCGAAGTCGCGCCACCAGGCGCCGCCGGTGCGTTTATCTGGGGTCAGCACTGAGCCAGCCGGGGCCGTGTCGCCGGCCATGGCGTAGCTATCCGCCTTGGGAGCGGTCGGGGTCTTGAAATTGGGGCCGACCGCGGCGCAGCCGGCCAAGGCGGCGGCCAAGGCGAGGCTTGATACTCTAATCCACGTAGGCATGGGCCCCCTCCGGCGCCGCCACGAGCCTGGGCGTGCGCATGATGAGCAGCAGCGGCATGCAGCCCAGGGTGATCAGAATCATCAGCTTGAAGTCGTCCAGATAGGCGATCATCGCCGCCTGGCGGGTGATCTCTTCGTTCAGGCCGACAAGGCCGCCGAGGATATCGAGGCTGCCGCCCAGCGCGGCGCGGAACACCTGGTTGTCGGGCGAGGCGTTCTCGGTCAGGCCGGCGTGCGCGATGGCGGAATTGTTGGTCCACAGGGCCTGCATGATCGAGATGCCGACACTGGAGCCGATGTTGCGCAGCAGGGTATAGACGGCTGTGGCCTCTGATCTCAGACTGGCCGGCAGGGTGGTGAAGGCGAGCGCCGAGAGCGGCACGAAAATGAGGCCGATGCCGACACCCTGGATGATTCCGCTGACGATGATCGGAAAGGCGGTCATCTCGAGGTTGAAATGGGTCATCTGCCACAGCGACAGGGTGCTGATCGACAGTCCGGTCAGCAGGATGAGGCGGGTGTCCACCTTGCCGATCAGTCGCCCGACCACGAACATGGCGGCAAATGAGCCTATGCCGCGCGGCATAGTGGCCAGGCCGCTCTCGAGCGCCGTGTAACCCATGAACTGCTGCATCATCACCGGCAACAGCGCCATTGTGGAGAACAGCAGGATGCCGATGAAGAAACCGAAGGTGCAGCACGAGACGAAGTTGCGGTCGAGGCCGAGCGCCCGGTCGACGAACGGCTGCCGGGCGGTCAGGGTCTGGACCAGGAACACCCACAACGAGAGGACGCCGACGAGTGTCTCAGCCCAGATCTCTGGGGAGGAATACCAGTCGAGCGTCGGGCCGCGGTCGAGCACCAGCTGGAAGGCTCCCACGAACAGGCTGAGCGCTCCAAACCCCAGGAAGTCGAACGGCTTGGCCTTGGCCCCGCGGTCGGAGGACATGAAAACCAGCACGCCGGCGAGCGCCAGGATGCCGATCGGCAGGTTAATGTAGAACACCCAGCGCCAGGAGAAGCTGTCGGTCAGCCAGCCGCCGATCGCCGGGCCGAAGATCGGCCCGAGCAGAGCGCCGGCCCCCCAGATGGCCATCACCTGGCCGAGCTTGGACGGTGGATAGAGGTCGAGGATCACCGCCTGAGAGAGCGGGATCAGCGAGGCCCCGCAGATCCCCTGCAGCAGGCGGAAGCCGACGATTTCACCCAGGCTGGTGGCGATGCCGCACAGCATGGAGGCGACGGTGAATCCGGCGATCGACACCGCGAACATCAGCTTGCGGCCGAACCGGACCGACAGCCAGCCCGACAGCGGCGTCATGATCGCCGAGGAGACCAGATAGGAGGTCAGCACCCACTCGATCTGGTCAGGCGAGGCCGAGACGCTACCCTGGATATGCGGCAGCGCGACGTTGGCGATGGTGGTGTCGAGCGAGTTCATCACCGTCGCCAGCATCAGCGAGATGGTGATCGGAACCCGGTTGGCGATGTCCGAGGCGGAGGTCATCGCCCGCCTTAGCGGTCCCCTCGCCCGGAGCGGACGTCGACCGTGACCTTGGCGGAGAGACCGGCGCGGCCCGCCACTTCCGGTGGGGCCTTGTCGAAGGCGATCCGCACCGGCAGTCGCTGGGCGACCTTGACCCAGTTGCCGGTGGCGTTCTGGGCCGGCAGGGCGGAGAAGGCCGAACCGGCGCCAGGGCTGAAGCTGGCCACATGGGCGGCCAGCTTTCGGCCGCCAAGAGCGTCGACCTCGATCTCGGCCGGCTGGCCGACACGCATGTAGCGCAGCTGATTTTCCTTGAAGTTGGCGTCCACCCAGGGCTGGCCGGAGAGCAGGAAGAACAGGGTCTGGGCCGGGTTCACATAGGCCCCGACCTGGAGCTGGTCGACGCGAGTGACGACGCCGTCCTGTGGCGCATAGACGACGGTGTAGGCGAGGTTGGTCTGGGCCGACTGGCGCTGGGCCGCGGCCTGCATCACAGCCGGATAGGCGTTGGCATCGCTGGCCGCCCCACCCAGATTGGCGACGGCAGTGGCCACACCCTGGCGGGCTATGGCGACGGCCGAAACGGCGAGGTCAGCCGCGTGTTGGGCGTCCGAGGCCTGCTGGGCCGAGGCGACGCCGGCAGCGAGCAGCGACTTCTGCCGGGCCGCCTCGCGAACGGCGTAGGCCTGGGTTTTCTCGGCCTGCGCTAGTTGCAGCTTCTGAGCGTCGAGAGCCTGCCGCAGGGTGGTGACCTGCAGGCGAGCGGCGGCCACCTCGGCATCGGCGCGGGACGCCGCGGCCTGCTCGTCCGAGGCATCCAGCTTGAGCAGAACCTGACCGGCTTTGACGAACTGATTCTCCTTGACGTCGACCTCGATCACCCGGCCCGCAATGGCCGTGCTGATCGGCGCCTTGCCGATGTTGACGTAGGCGTCGTCGGTGCTCTCGAAGCGACCGCCGGTGAGAATGAACCAGGCAACCACGGCCAGCACGATCGCCGGCCCACCAATCATCAGCGGCCAGCGCCACCGGTTGAGCGCCGAAGGGCGCGTCTCGGCGCCGACTGCCTCTTCGTCGATCGGGTTCACGAGGAGCCTGGTGCTTTCTTTGTCAGAGGACCGCGCGGAACGTCGCGCGCGGACGCGAACGGCCCTCGGGCGACCGGGTACGTGAGCCCGGATTTAAGAATCTCGCTGGCGCCTGTCAAGCCGAAAGAGTACACCTGGGTTTCGTTTTGGAGAGGCCTCATGCGCGTCAAGACCGACGCCAAACGCCGCGCGATCCTGGCCGCCGCCGCCGAGGTGTTCCGCGAACATGGCTTCGCCGGCGCCAGCATGAGCGCAGTCAGCGAGCGGGCCGGCGGCTCCAAGGCGACGCTCTATCGCTATTTCTCCTCCAAGGAGGATCTGTTCGTCAGCCTGATGTTGGAAAAGGTCTTCCAGCACGCTGAGGAGGTGTTCGATACGCTCAAGCCTTCGGACGACCTGCGCCGCACGCTGGTTCGCTTCGGCGCCGGACTCCTGGAGCTCAGCCTCTCGGAAACTTCCCTCTCGGTGCGCCGCAACTCCATCGCCGAGGGGCCAAAGAGCGGACTTGGCCAGGAGCTCTTCGACAGAGGCGCCAAGGTGTTGTGGTCGCGTATGGCCGACTTCCTGGCCGGCGAGATGGCCGCCGGCCGGCTGCGCCACGAGGACTCCTGGACCGCCTCCATGCACCTGCGCGGCATGCTGGAAGCCGACCTCGTCAATCGCGCCCTGATCGGGGCGGCGGTGGACAAGCGTCCGAAGACCTTGAAGGTCCACGCCGCCAAGGCGGCTGACGCCTTCCTGCGCGCCTACGGTCAGACGTCGGCCGACAAGTCGGCCAGCGCCACCCCCCCGTCCACCGGCAGCGTCGCCCCGACCACGTAGTCGCCGGCGCGAGACGCCAGGTAGATCGCGGCGGCCGCCATGTCCTCGCTGGTTCCAATGCGGCGCATGGGAATTCGGCTGGCGACCGCTTCGCCATGGTCGCGGGCGGCGCGGTTCATGTCCGAGGCGAAGGCGCCAGGCGCGATGCAGCTCATCACGATGTGGTCGTGGATCAGCCGCGCGGCCATCCGGCGGGTGAGATAGATCAGGCCCGACTTGGAGGCATGGTAGGAATAGGTCTCCAGCGGATTGAGCCGGATGCCATCGATTGAGGCGATATTGATCACCTTGGCCGGCCGCTGGGGGCTAGCCGAAGCCTTCAGGGCGCCGTGCAGGGCCTGGGTGAGGAAGAACGGCGACTTCAGGTTGATGTTGAGCACCTTGTCCCAGCCGCTCTCGGGGAATTCGCCGAAATCAGCGGCCCAGGCCGCCCCGGCGTTGTTGACCAGGATGTCGAGCTTGCCCTCCAGCGCTGCGATCCGCCCGGCGAGCTTGTGGCAGCCTTCGACGGTCGAGAGATCCTGAGGCAGGGAGATGCAAGTCCCTTGCTCGGAAAGCTCCGCCGCAGCGGCGTCGCATTGTTCGGCCTTGCGGGCCGTGATGTAAACCTTGGCCCCTTGCATGAGGAAACCCTCGGCGATCATCCTTCCGATGCCGCGCGAGCCGCCGGTAACGAGCGCGGTGCGCCCCTCGAGACTGAAAAGATCCTTGATCACCGCTCACTCCTCCGGCCAAACATCTGATTGCTGCTCGCTCTTGCCATGGGGGGCCGTCAAGTGATTGTCTTGCGCGGCGTGGCGCACGACCCTAATTGACGCGTCCTGGGCCGCCCGCCGCTCGCGACCACCGCGCCGGCGATCGTCGCGATTCTACGGGGACCCATGGACACCGCCTCGATCGACAACTTCCCGGGTTCGCTGGGCCGTGGGACCGACAAAGGCATGCTGACGCATCTCGAGCGGCTAGAGGCCGAAAGCATCCACATCCTGCGGGAAATCGCCGCCGAGTGTGAGCGTCCGGTGATGCTCTATTCCGTCGGCAAGGACTCGGCGGTCATGCTGCGCTTGGCGGTGAAGGCCTTCTTCCCGGCCCGGCCACCCTTCCCGCTCCTGCATGTCGACACGACCTGGAAGTTCAAGGCCATGTACGAGATGCGCGAGCGCATGGCCGCCGAGCACGGTCTTGAACTTCTGGTCCACCAGAACCCAGAGGCGTTGGCGCGCGGCATCAATCCGTTCGACCACGGACCTCTGCATACAGACATGTGGAAGACCCAGGGTCTGAAGCAGGCGCTCGACAAATACGGCTTCGACGCCGCGTTCGGCGGCGCGCGCCGCGACGAGGAGAAGAGCCGCGCCAAGGAACGCGTCGTCTCCGTCCGTTCACCCGCCCACGGTTGGGATCCCAAGAACCAGCGGCCGGAGCTCTGGAAGCTCTACAATACCCGCCGCGCGCCCGGCGAGACGCTGAGGGTCTTCCCGCTCTCCAACTGGACCGAGCTCGACGTCTGGCAATACATCCACGCCGAGCACATCCCGATCGTGCCGCTGTATCTTGCGGCCGAGCGGCCGGTGGTGGAGCGCGACGGGGCCCTGATCATGGTCGACGACGGGCGGATGCCGCTGCGTCCGGGCGAGGTCCCCCAGATGCGCAAGGTGCGCTTCCGCACCCTCGGCTGTTATCCGCTCACCGGCGCCGTCGAGAGCGACGCCGAGACCCTGCCCGAAATCATTCGCGAGATGCTGATCTCCACCACCTCCGAGCGCCAGGGACGGGTGATCGACCACGACCAGTCAGCCTCGATGGAGAAGAAGAAGCGCGAGGGCTATTTCTGATGGCGCTGGCCGAAGACATCCCCGACGTCGAAGCCTACCTCGACGCGCAGAGTTCGAAGACCCTGCTTCGCTTTATCACCTGCGGATCGGTTGACGACGGCAAGTCGACGCTGATCGGCCGGCTCCTCTACGACTCCAAGATGATCTTCGAGGACCAGCTGGCGGCGCTGGAGGCGGACTCCCGCCGAGTGGGCACACAGGGAGACGACATCGACTTCGCCCTGCTGGTCGACGGGCTCTCTGCCGAGCGCGAGCAGGGCATCACCATCGACGTCGCCTACCGCTTCTTCAGCACCGACAAGCGCAAGTTCATCGTCGCCGACACGCCGGGCCACGAGCAGTACACGCGCAACATGGTCACCGGCGCCTCCACCGCCGATCTCGCGGTGATCCTGGTCGACGCGCGCAAAGGCGTGCTGGTCCAGACCCGCCGCCACAGCTTCCTGGCCAGTCTGATCGGCATCCGCCAGGTGATCCTGGCGGTCAATAAGATGGATCTGGTCGGCTACGATCAGGCGGTTTTCGACCAGATCGTCGCCGACTACCACGCCTTCGCCGAGGGCATCGAACCGGGCGAGATCACCGCCATCCCGCTCTCGGCGCTGCGCGGCGAAAACATCACGGCGCCCAGCAGCGAGATGCCCTGGTTCAGCGGTCCCAGCCTGCTCGAGGCCCTGGAGTCGGCGCCGGTTGACCAGACGCGCCTCGCAAGCGGCCCCCTGCGCCTGCCTGTGCAGTGGGTGAACCGGCCCGACCAAGGCTTCCGCGGCTTCAGCGGCCAGATCGCCTCGGGTCGCGTGCGGCCGGGCGATTTGATCCGGGTGCTGCCCGCCGGCCTGCAGACCCGTATCGCGCGCATCGTGACCCGGGAGGGCGACCTTGACGAGGCCGAGGCCGGCCAGTCGGTGACGCTTACCTTCGCAGACGAGGTCGACTGCTCGCGCGGCGACGTGATCGCCTCGGCCAAGGCGCCGCCCGAAGTGGCTGACCAGTTCCGCGCCAGCCTGGTGTGGATGGCGGCCGAGCCCATGCTGCCCGGCCGCGGCTATCTGTTGAAAACCGCAACCAGCATGGTCGGCGCCACGATCACCGAGCTTCGGTACAAGACCAACGTCAACACGCTCGAGCGCCAGCCGGCCGCGACGCTTGAGCTCAACGAGATCGGCCGCTGCAACCTTTCCGTCGACAGGCCGATCGCCTTCGATCCCTATGCCGACAACCCGGACATGGGCGGCTTCATCCTCATCGACAGGATCACCAACGCCACCGTCGGCGCCGGGATGATCGCCTACGCCCTGCGGCGATCGCAGAACATCCACTGGCAAGCGGTGGACGTGCACAAGGGCGCCCGCGCCCGAGCCAAAGGTCAGACGCCGCGCGTCGTATGGTTCACCGGTCTTTCCGGGGCGGGCAAGTCGACTATCGCCAACCTGGTCGAGAAGAAGCTGACGGCCATGGGCCGGCACACCTACCTGCTCGATGGCGACAACGTGCGTCATGGCCTGAACCGCGACCTCGGCTTCACCGACGCCGAGCGGGTCGAGAACATCCGGCGGGTGGCCGAAGTGGCCAAGCTCATGGTCGACGCCGGCCTCATCGTGCTGGTCTCGTTCATCAGTCCGTTCCGCTCCGAGCGGCGCATGGCGCGCGAGCTGATGGAGGAAGGCGAGTTCGTCGAGGTGTTCGTCGACGCGCCGCTGGCCCTCGCTGAAGCGCGTGACGTCAAGGGCCTCTACGCCAAAGCCCGCCGCGGCGAGCTGAAGAACTTCACCGGCATCGACTCGCCGTACGAACCTCCCGAGGCGGCCGAGGTTCGCATCGACACCGCCGCCACTTCCGTGGAGCA
>JBEKQJ010000002.1:0-35139 GCA_049519835.1 Caulobacteraceae bacterium
ACTTCGACAAATCGAACCTCAGGCCCGACTCCGGACCGGTGCTGAAGCAGCTGGCGGCGCTGTTCGCGGCAGATCCGACCTATGTGGCCGAAGTGGGCGGCCACACCGACAACATCGGCGGTGACGCCTACAACCTGAAGCTGTCCGGGTCGCGGGCGGACGCGGTGCGGGCGTGGCTCGTGGCCCACGGCGTGGCGGCGAGCCGGCTGACCTCGCGGGGCTATGGCGACACCAAGCCGCTGGTCCCCAACACCACTGACGAGAACCGGGCCAAGAACCGGCGCGTGGAGTTGAAGCGGGCCAACTGCAAGGGCTGAACCGATCGCTCACCCCGACCGATCGACCGAGTCATAGACGCCGAGCGAGTGGACAAAGGCGTCCGGTTGCAGGGGCATGAGGCCGCCGAACGGCCGGTCGAGAATGAAGACGACGCTGAGCAGCGTGGCGGCCACGGCGGTGGCCCAGATCAGCGGCGAAAGGGTCTCTTCGGCCTGAAGGGTGCGTTTGTTGCGGTCGGCCTGCATCTGGGCGATCAGGCCAAGCTCGATCTGTTCGACGGCGGGGCTGGTCGGCTGCGCCTGGGGCGTCCCGAACAGGCGGAACATGGCGAGCCCGGCGGCCCGCGCCGTTTCGCTGGCCGCCCCGTCGTGGGCCTGAATGTTCCACTCATCGTCGATCACCGCGTGGGTGTAACGGCGGATGTCGCCGCGCAGCGCCGCGCCTTGGGCCGGCGGCATGGCCGTACTGCCGCGATAGAGCGTGCAGAGCAGCGACGCCTCCTCGGCGACGTTGGCGTGGGCCGCGTCGTGCGACTGCCAGACAGCGACCACCAGGAAGGCCAGGAAGACAGCGTAGAGCGTGCCGCCGGTCTGAAAGATCGCCGCGCAGGTGTCGTTGTGGCCGGCGACGAGGTTGCGGCGAAAGAGACGGCGGACCACGGTCACGCCGAAGAAGGCGAAGCCGCCCGCGCCGGCGCAGGCCAGCAACAAGACCGTCAGGATGACCATCGGCGCCCCCGTCGCCGGCGCCATGGCGCCCGGGCTCACCCAGGATGCACACGCAATTGCGCAGGGCCGATGACAGGTCCGCCGCAGTCTTGACCCTCGGCGCGGCACGCGGCTTGTTGGCGCCGGTGCGAGGCGTCGTAGGTGCGGGGCATGGCGAAGCTGAAGATCGACTGGCGCACCTTCCCAGAGGTGATCTGGCGGGCCCTCGTCTTCATCATCGCCCTGACCATCCTCATCGTGGTGACCAGCCGTTGGAACCGCTGGCAGGGCGCGGCCGGCTGGCAGCAGACCGATGACGCCTATCTGCAGGCCGACCTGACGCCGATCGCCGCCAAGGTCCCAGGCTACCTCACCGACGTGCCGGTGCAGGATTTCCAGCGGGTCAGGGCGGGCCAGGTGATCGCCCAGGTCTATGACCACGACTACAAGGCCCAGGTGGCGCAGGCCGAGGCCCAACTGGCCTCGGCGACGGCCCAGGCCGCCGCGCTCAAGGCCCAGATCAACCTGCAAGGCGCCAACGTCGAGGCGGCCAGAGCGGTGATCGCCTCCACCACCGCGGCGCTCGACCAGAACACCCGAGATCTGACGCGCCAGAAGACGCTGCTGGAGACCGGCTCCTCCTCGACCGAGGCCGGCGAGAAACTGACGACCGGCCGCCAACAGCTTAGCGCTCAGCTGGCTCAGAATCGCGCCCAGGCCGACGCCGCTTCCCGGCAACTCGGCGTGCTGGCGGCCCAGGAAAGCCAGGCCGAGGCCGCCATGGCGTCGGCGCGCGCGGCGCTGGATCTGGCCCAGATCAACCTCGGCTATACGCGCATCGTCGCCCCGCAAGACGGCGTGCTGGCCCAGCGCCAAGTGAAGCCCGGGCAGTACGTCGGCGTCGGCACGCAGGTCACCAGCCTGACGCCGCTGCCGCACGTCTGGGTGATCGCCAACTACAAGGAGACCCAGATCACCCACATGGCGGCGGGCGAGCGGGCCGAGGTTCGCGTCGACGCTTATCCGGGCCACGTGATGAAGGGCCACGTCGTCGCCTTCGCGCCTGGGGCCGGTTCGGTCTTCGCCCTGCTGCCGCCCGACAACGCCACGGGCAACTTCACCAAGGTTGTGCAGCGGGTCGCGGTGAAGATCCTGATCGATGACGCCGACGGCCTGGAGGATCGCCTGCGGCCAGGCCTGTCAGCGGTGGCCAGGATCGACGCCCGGGCCGAGGATCACCGGTGAGCGACGCGGTCGCGGCGGCGCCGGCGGCCCCGGCCCCGCCTCAAACCATCCCCTGGCTCGGTCTCGCGGCCGTCCTGCTCGGCACCTTCATCTCGACCCTCAACGGCCGCATCTCGACCTTTGGCCTGGCGGACGTGCGCGGTGGCGTGCACGCGGGCTTCGACGAGGGAGCGTGGATCACCACCGCCCAGACCGTCGCCCAGATGTTCATCGCCCCGATCGCGGTGTGGATCGGCGGCGTCTACGGGCCGCGCCGAGTGCTGCTCGACGCCGCGGCGGTCTTCACGGTGATCTCGTTCATCACCCCGTTTTCGAACGGACTGCCGATGCTGCTGGCGCTGCAGTTCGTCGGCGGTCTCGCCTCGGGCACCTTCATCCCCCTGACCCTCGGCTTCCTGTTGCGCAATCTGCCGCCGAAGTACTGGGCCTATGGCGTCGCCATGTACGCCCTCAACCTCGAGCTCTCACTCAACATCTCCGCCTCGCTGGAGGGGTTCTACGTCGAGCATCTCTCGTGGGCCTGGATCTTCTGGCAGAACGTGCCGCTGGCCGCCGGCATGGTCCTCTGCCTGCATTACGGCGTGCCGCGCGATCCGAAGATCGCCAATCCGCCACCCTCCGACTGGTATGGCTTCGCCGCCGGCGGCCTGGGGCTGGCGCTGATCTATGCGGCGCTCGATCAGGGCAACCGCCTCGACTGGCTCAACGCCGGGCCGATCTGGGCGCTGCTGCTGGCCGGCGGGGTGCTGGTGGCCGGTTTCGTCGTCCACGAACTGCGTATCGCCCATCCGGGGGTCGATCTCAGGGTGGTGATGGCCGCGCCGCTGCCCCGTCTCCTGGTGCTGATCGCCTTCCTGCGGCTTACCATCCTCTCCACCGCCTTCCTCATTCCGCAGTACCTGCAGGTGGTCCGCGGCTTCCGCGCGTTGCAGGTCGGTCAGACCCTGATCTGGATCGCCGCCCCACAGTTGCTCTTCTGTCCCCTGGCCGGCCTGATGCTGCGCCGGACCGACCCGCGCCTGGTTTCCTCGATCGGCTTCATCTTCATCAGTCTCGCCTGCCTGATGGTGGCGCACGGCCTGACGCCGGTGTGGAGCTCCGACCAATTCCTGCCCTCGCAGTTCCTCCAGGCCATCGGCCAGAGCTTCGCACTTTCGGGCATCGTCTTCTTCGGCGTCCTGCACCTTAAGCCGCAGGATGCGCTGACCTTCGGGGCCGCCCTGCAGACGGCGCGCCTGATGGGCGGCGAACTCGGGTCCTCGCTCATCGCGACGCTGGTCAGGGTCCGCGGCCAGACTGCATCAAACCTGATCGGCCAACACATCCAGATCGGTGACGGCCGGGTGATGCAGCGGCTCCAAGGCCTGGCCGCCGTGGCCGGACGGGCCGACACCGGACTTGGACCGGCGCGGGCGGCCGGTTTGCTGGCCGGCTCGGTGCGCAGCGCCGCCGCCTTGCAGGGCATCATCGACGGCTTCGTGGTCATCGGCGGTGCGACTGCGCTGGCTCTGCTGCTCCTGATGGTGAGCAGGCCCGCGCCGCTGGGGCCGGCGTCGCACCGGTCGCTGTTCTCGCCGGCGGAACCGTCGACATGAGGCGCGCGCTGGCGGTCGTCCTGTTCCTCGCCGGCTGCACGGTGGAACCGCGCTACGAGCCGCCGGCGCCGCCAGCCGGGGCGACCGCACCTCTGGTGTCCCTGAACCCTAAGGCCGAGACGACCGCGCAACCGCCCGACGCCTGGTGGCGGCTCTATAACGACCCGCTGCTCGACGCCTATCTCGAGGAAGCCTTCGCAGCCAACACCGACCTCAAGGCGGCTGAAGCCAACCTCGCGGCGGCCCGCGCGGCCCTGGAGGGCGCCCGGGCCGGAAACTATCCATCGACTGGCGTCGAGGCCGGGGCGGTCTACGGCCGCGATCCAGCCACCGACGAGATCCTGGAGATCGTCGGCGCCAAGCCGCAGACGACCTGGATCGACGATACGCTGATCGACGTCTCCTACGAGTTCGACCTGTTCGGCCGGGTTCGCCGTCAGGTTGAAGCCGCCCGGGCCGACGCCGCCGCCGCCGAGGCCGGACGCGACGTCTTTCGGATCACAGTCGCCGCCGAGACCACCCGCGCCTACGCGCAGATCTGCACCCTGGGCGAGCAGCTTGCCGTGGCCCGCCAGTCCTATGAGACCGTCAGCCGCGAGGCGGAGATTACCCGCCGGCGTCGCCAGGCTGGGGCCGGCTCAGAGTTCGACGTCGTCCGCGCCGAGGCCCTGGCCGCCCAGGCCCGCGCCGCCATCCCGCCTCTGGAAGGCCAGCGACGCGCGGCGCTCTTCCAGCTGGCGGCGCTGATCGGCCGCACGCCCACCTACGCGCCAGCCGAAGCCGAGGCCTGCGTGACGCCACCCAGGCTCACAGCCCTGATTCCGATCGGCGACGGCGCGGCCCTGCTGAAGCGTCGCCCCGACATTCGCCTGGCGGATCGGCGGCTCGCGGCGGCAACCGCGCGGGTCGGCGTGGCGACAGCCGATCTCTATCCCCGCATCCAGCTCACCGGCTTCTACGGCGGCTTCGCGACCGATCCCTCAGACCTCTTCCGCAACGTCGGCCTCGGCTGGGGGCTTGGTCCGAAGATCAGCTGGGCCTTCCCCAACCAGGCCGGCCCTCGGGCCCGCGTCCGTCAAGCCAAGGCCGGGGCCGACGCCGCTCTCGACACCTTCGACGGCGCGGTGCTGCAGGCGCTGAAGGAGACCGAACAGGCCCTCGCCGCCTATTCCTCGGAACTCGACCACCGCGAAGCGCTGGGCGAGTCGCAGGAACGCGCCCGCCGCGCCTTCGAGATCGCCCACAGCCAGTTCCTGGCCGGCGCGACGCCGAACCTCGATCTGCTCACGGCCGAACAAACCATGCTCACCGCCGACGCCGCCGTCGCCGCCTCCGACACCGCCCTGGTCCAGGATCAGATCAACCTCTTCAAGGCGTTGGGCGGCGGGTGGAAGAAGGCGGGGTGACCGCAGCGACGGCGCCAGGAGAGGCGGTCCTGGCGCAGCCTGCCGATACTGCTAAGCTTGACCGCGAACCCACAAGGGTCGGGGAGGGCGAGATCGACGCGGACCTGGCATCGCTCAACGCGCGTCCGCTGCCGGGCTGGTTCGACGACGCCAAGTTTGGGATATTCATCCACTGGGGGATCTGGGCCACGCCCGCCTTCGCCCCGCGGCTGGGGTCGATCGGCGAAGTGTTCGCCAATGACTACGACCGGGCGGTGGCGCTGACTCCGTACACGGAGTGGTACTGGAACGCGATCCGAACGCCGGGCACGCCGTCGGCAGAGTTCCACCGCTCCCATTATGGCGAGGCCGACTACGCCGACTTCCGCGCGCCGTTCCTGGAGGGCCTGAAGGACTGGGACCCGGGCGCCTGGGCCGAGGCGTTCGCCGACGCCGGGGCGCGCTATGTCGTGCTGGTCACCAAGCACCACGACGGCTTCTGCCTGTGGCCGAGCGGCATCGCCAATCCGCACCAGGCCGGCTGGACGACCGAGCGCGACATCGTCGGCGAGCTGGCGGCGGCGGTCCGCGCCCGTGGCCTCCGGTTCGGCGTCTACTATTCCGGCGGCATCGACTGGACGTTCAACCGCGAGCCGCTGCTCACCCTAGGCGACTTCCTGGCCTCGACGCCGGGCGGGGCTTATCTCGACTACGCCGAGGCCCAGACACGCGAGCTGATCGAACGTTATGAGCCATCCGTCCTGTGGAACGACATCGCCTGGCCGACCGGCCCCCGGCGCCTGTGGCGACTCTTCGCCGACTACTACGACGCCGTGCCGGATGGCGTGGTCAACGACCGTTGGGCGGCGGCGAGCCCGGCGCGCAACCTGCTCAAAGTGAAGACCGTGCGGCGGCTGGCCGATGCGCGAATGAAGGCGGCGGCCGCGCGCCGGGCCGGCGAGGCGCGCCGGGGAATCGTCCCGCCGCCCGTGCCGCACAGCGATTTCCGGACCCCGGAATACGCCGCCTTCGACACCATCCAGAAAAAGAAATGGGAGGCGACGCGCGGGATGAGCCACTCGTTCGGCTTCAACCGCTATGACACCGAGGTCGACTACGCCCCGGCCGAGGATCTGCTGACCACCCTGATCGAGGCCGTCGCGCGCAACGGCGCCCTGCTGCTCAACGTCGGCCCGCGGGCGAGCGATGCGGCCATTCCGGCCGAGCAGCTGTCGCGGCTGGCGAGGATCGGCGCATGGCTCAGGACCAACGGCGCGGCGATCTATGGGACGCGGCCGTGGCGGCGGTCGGATGCGGAGACGACGGACGGCGTCCCATTGCGGATCACCGCGGGCGACGGCGGCGTCAATCTGATCTTTCTCGGGACCCTCCGCGGTGAGCGGGTGGTGGTCAAAGACCTCGCGCTGTCGGGCCCTGGGCGCGTGCTGTCCGACGGCAGCCCCGTCGCCGTCGAGGCGGTCGGCCCCGACCTGGCGCTGACATTCGCTCGCCCGCCCGACGAGAGTTTCGCGCCGGCGGTGCGGATCGAGGTCACGAAAGAGGCGTGACTCTCTAGACCGGTCGGTCTAGAATTGGACCATGCCAGCCCACGGCGCCACCATCCCGACACGCGAACGGCTGATCCGCGCCGGAGTCGAGCTGTTCCAAACGAAGGGTTACCACGGCGTGGGAATCGTCGAGATCCTCCAGGCTGCCGGCGCGCCCAAGGGCTCGTTCTACCATCACTTCCCGCGAGGCAAGGAACAGCTGGCGGTCGAGGCCATGGCCTGGCTCGAGGGTGAGGTGACGGCCTATCTCGACGATCTCGCCGGCCGCGGCGCCGACGCCCGCGAAATGGCGGCCGGCATGGCTCGGCACGCCGTGGAGGGCGTCCGGAAGCGACCGCGCGGCACGCTGCTCAGCGTCCTGACTCAGGACGTGGCCCCAGAGTCCGAGGCCGTCGCCGCCGCCGTGCGGCGCTACGCGGACGCACTGCGGACCCGGCTGGCCGCGACCGCGAAGGACGAAGCCTTCGCTGACGCGGCGCTGGCCATGATCCTGGGCGCGGCCGTGATCGCCCGTCTGGAGGGGCGGGCGGAACGCGCCGCCGGGATCGTCGAAACCTGGCTGGAGACACACGCATGAGTGAGATCGCAGAGGTTCCCGCGGGCTTCGAACGCCACTTCCGCCGGAGCCCACTTACCGATCCATGGGAGCCGCTCTACAGCCGCCGCGAGGCGCGCAAGATCGTTCTGGGCCTGCGGGTCGGGCCGCCCCATTGCAACAACAAGGGTTTCGCCCACGGCGGCCTGATCGCCAGCCTGGCGGACAACGCCATGGGGCTGTCGTGCGGACATGCCGTTGGCACGGGCCCCGGATTCGTCACGGTCAGCCTGTCGCTCGACTACTTGAAGCCGGCGGCGGTCGGTCAATGGCTGGAGTTCGACACCGCCTTCGTGAAGACCGGCTCGACGCTCAGCTTCGCCCAGGCCTTCGTCACCGCCGACGGCGAGCCCTGCGCCCGCGCCAGCGCCGTCTATCGGGCGTTACCGCCTCAACCTTGATTGGGGGAGCGGCGCTAAAGCCCGACGTCCACGCTCACCGGCGCGTGGTCGCTCGGCCGCTCCCAGGCGCGGACGTCTTCGTGGATGCGGGCGTTCTCCCAGGCGGTGAGCGCCGGCGTCAGCCAGATGTGGTCAAGCCTCAATCCCCGAGCCGAGACGCGGAAATCCGCCGCGCGGTAGCTCCACCACGACGCGAGTTTTTGCGGCTCGGGGTAGCTCATCCGCACCGGATCGGTGAATTCGAGGCTGGCCTGCAGGGCGGTCGCGGCGGCGATCTCCGGCGGCGTATGACTGATCACCTTTGACATGAAGCGGTGGTCGAAGACGTCGAATTCGCCCGGCGCAACGTTGAAATCGCCGGCCAGGATCAGCGGGTCGGCCTTGCGGCGGGCGGCCATCTCGCCTGTCAAGCGGGCGAAGAAGTCGAGCTTGTGGTCGAACTTGGGGTTTTCCAGGCGGTCTGGGATGTCGCCGCCAGCCGGAATGTAGAGGTTGTGGATTTCGATCCCGGCGATGCGGGCCGAGACAGCGCGCGCGTGTCCCTCGCGGCAGACCTTGAGCGCCGGCGCCGACTCGATCGGCAGGCGGGAGGCGATGGCGACGCCGTGCCAGCCCTTCTGGCCGCTTATCGCGACGTGCGGCACGCCGGCGTCCTCGAAGGCGCGCGTCGGAAACTCGGCCGCCTGGCATTTGATCTCCTGCATGCAGATCACGTCCGGCGACGTCTCGGCGATAAAGCGGGCGACCTGCTCGGCGCGCAGGCGAACGGAGTTGACGTTCCAGGTGACAACTCGAAGGCGCATTTCAGTTGTCGTCCGAAGCGGGGGCGGCCGGAGTGGTCGGCGCGAGCTCGAAGAAGGCGTTGGGCTTGGCGGCCGAGGGGCCGAAGTCCTGAAGCGTGACCTTGGTCGCGCCGCCCTGTGGATTGGTGATCGTCCAGCCAGACAGCGCCAGCGGCGCGTCGGTGAAGTCGATGGCGATCTGGCCTTCGTTCTTCTTCTTGGCGTCGCGGGCAATGACCGAGAAGCCGCCGGGTCGCCGCGTCACCCGGCCGATCTCGACGTCCTTGTCGATACGGATGTCCTTGGAGAGCAGGATGCCGAGCGGCGTAGCGAACAGCGGATAGGCGTCCAGGGTGCCGAGGCGCCGATTGAGCACCGCCACGCGGAAGCCATTGGAGGCGACGACCAGGCCCGATGGCGGATCGTATTCGAAGCGGGCCCGGCCGGGGCGGCGGAGGTAGATGACGCCGGCAGAAACGTGGCCGGCCGGATCCGTCTGGGTGAAACGGCCCTTGGCGCTGGAAATGCGTTGCAGGTAGCCGCGCGCCCGCTCGACCAGCGCCATGTCGTCCTGGGAGACGTCGGCGAGCGCGGACAGGGCGGGAAGGGCGAACGCCAAACCGAGGGCGGCGCGGCGCGTGAGACGATGTGGCATGTGGGCTAGATAGAGGGTCCGACAGCCGCCAACAATTGCCCGATCAGATCGGCGGCGGGCCGGCCAGGATGTCGCGCTTGCCGGCGTGGTTTGCGGGGCTGACCACGCCTTCTTTCTCCATTCGCTCGATCAGCGACGCAGCGCGATTGTAGCCGATCTGCAGGCGCCGCTGGATGTAGCTGGTCGAGGCCTTGCGGTCGCGGGTGACCACGGCCACCGCCTGATCATAGAGGTCGTTGCTCTCGCCGCCGCCATCGAAGCCGCCACCGTCGTCTTCTTCCTCGGGCATGGCGGTGACGTCCGGCACATAGTCCGGCTTGCCCTGCTGGCGCAGGAAGCGGGCGACGGTCTCAACCTCGGAATCGGAGACGAACGGGCCGTGCAGGCGGGTGATGCGGCCGCCCCCGGCCATGTAGAGCATGTCGCCCATTCCCAGCAGCTGCTCGGCGCCCTGCTCGTTCATGATCGTCCGCGAGTCGATCTTGGAGGTGACCTGGAAGGCGATGCGGGTTGGGAAGTTGGCCTTGATGGTGCCGGTGATGACGTCGACCGACGGTCGCTGCGTGGCCATGATCAGGTGGATGCCGGCGGCGCGGGCCATCTGGGCCAGGCGCTGGACCGCGCCCTCGATGTCCTTGCCGGCCACCATCATCAGGTCGGCGACTTCATCGATCACCACCACCAGGTAGGGCATGGGATCGAGACTGACCCGCTCCTCCTCGAACACCGGCCGCCCGCGCTCGTCGAAACCGGTCTGCACGGTGCGCACGAAGTGCTCCTTGCCGGCCAGCAACTCGCGCGCCTTGTCGTTGTAGCCGGCGATGTTGCGAACGCCGATCTTGGCCATGCGCTGGTAGCGCGCCTCCATCTCCTTGACCGTCCACTTGAGGGCGACGATCGCCCGCTTGGGATCGGTAACCACCGGCGCCAGGAGGTGAGGGATGCCATCGTAGGCCGACAACTCCAGCATCTTGGGGTCGATCATGATGAACCGCACCTGCTCGGCGGTGAGGCGGTAGAGGATCGACAGGATCATGGCGTTCACGCCCACCGACTTGCCGGAGCCGGTGGTGCCAGCGATGAGCAGGTGGGGCATTTTGGCCAAATCGACGATGTAGGGCTCGCCGCCGATCGTCTCGCCGAGCGCCAGCGGCAGGATCTGGCTGGCCTTCTCGTACTCCGCGCTGCTGAGCAGGTCGCGCAGGAAGACCGTCTCGCGGCGGGCGTTAGGCAGTTCGATGCCGATCGCATTGCGCCCGGGGACAACACTGACCCGGCAGGCAGCAACACTCATCGAGCGGGCGATGTCGTCGGCGAGCGCCACCACCCGCGCGGACTTCACCCCCGGGGCGGGCACAAGCTCATAGAGGGTGACCACCGGGCCTGGCCGGATGTGGTCGATCTGGCCGCGCACGCCGAACTCGGCCAGGGTGCTTTCCAGAAGCTGGGCGTTCTGTCGCAGGGAGCCTTCGTCGTAGGCTTCGGAGCGCACCTTGGGCTTGGCCAGCATGGCCAACTCGGGCAGGCGCTGCTCGGCCGCATCTCCAAATGGCAGCACCGGCTGGGTTTCACGCGCCTCGCGGTCCGAGGCCCGGGCGCCTGCCTTCGGCTTGCGGACCTTGGCCTCGCTGGCGGCCGGCGGCGCGTCCTCATCGATGTCGTCAAGGTCGTCCGGGGCATGGATCGTGGCCGCGCCAATCGTTTCATCGGCGTCGAACTCGTCGTCGTCCCCGTCGTCCGCGGCGGCGACAAACGGCGCACGGGGCCGTGGCGCAGCCTTGGCGGCCCTGACCGGCGCGGCCGCGCGCGCCAAGGGCCGGCCGAGCAGCAGCGAGACCGACATCGCCGCCAGGCTCGAGAAGGCGACGATGGCCGCGGCGATCACGCCTGGGGCGGGCGCGTTGGCGGCCCCGAGCGGCCCGGTCAGCAGGTTCATCAGGGAATCGCCCATCATCCCGCCGAGGCCGGCGGCCAGCGGCCACGCGGCAGGCGGCGGCGGGGCCGACGCCGCTCCGGTAAGCGCTGTGAGGCCGATGGCGACGAGCAGCAGGCGCAGGCCAAGGCGGCGGCGGGGCGGCGTATCGTCGATCATCCGCCAGACCCCGGCGCCGACCAGCGCAACGGCGACGAGCCACGCGCCAAGTCCCAAGGTCTGGAAGGCGAGGTCGGCGACATCGGCCCCGATCGGCCCCAGCAGGTTGCGCGCCGGACCGGCGGCGGCCGAATCGAGGCTGGGATCGGAGGGGTGATAGGTGACGAGAATCGCCAGGATCAAGGCGCCTGCGACCGCAACACTGAGGCCGGCCAGCCGGGCGCGCAGGATCGGCGTCCACAGCTCGATGATCGCCCGCTTCCAGGCCTTGGCGTCGCGCCGCCGTCTGCCGCCCCTCGCCTTCATCCGCTCCCGCCCAAAGAGATTCGCACGTATGGAGAATACAGCGACGAGACTGGGGTGAAGAGGGTTAAGAGCCGTTTACCTTTTCGAAGTGGTCGGCGTAGTCGGCTGGTGAAGCTATCGAGACGCCGAGGTC
Organism: Caulobacteraceae bacterium; assembly: GCA_049519835.1. Classification (GTDB taxonomy): domain Bacteria; phylum Pseudomonadota; class Alphaproteobacteria; order Caulobacterales; family Caulobacteraceae; genus Acaudatibacter. Next base: position 11,744 of record JBEKQJ010000002.1, read on the forward strand.
GTTCACCAGCCCGTTGTGCAGCGAATAAACCCAGCCGTGAACGGCCAGCGGCTGGCCGCGCGTCCAGGCGTCGCGCACGAAAACGTCCGCGGCGACATTGCGCACCTGGCTGACGACATTCAGCTCCACGAGACGGTCCACCCGCGCCGGCAGATCGCTGAACTTTTCGAGCTCGTCTTGGTGCATTTCGGCGGTGTTGCGGATCGGCTGCAGCCAGTGATCGATCAGGCCAAGACGGCCGTCCTCCAACGCCGCGCGCACGCCGCCGCAGCCGTAGTGGCCGACGACCAGCACGTGACGCACCTTCAAGACCTGGACGGCGAACTGCAGCACCGAGAGGTAATTGACGTCCTGGGGCGGGGCGAGGTTGGCGACATTGCGGTGGACGAACAATTCGCCTGGATCGAGGCCGACAATGTCGTTGGCCGGCACGCGGCTGTCGGAGCAACCTATCCACAGGAAGTCCGGACTTTGCTGCCCCACGAGACGGGTGAAGAACTCTGGGTCGACCTGCCGCTTGGCCAGCGACCAGGCGAGGTTGTTGGCCTTGAGGTCGTCCAGCGGCATCAGACGATCCGGAAGGCGAGGTCGCCCACGCCTTCGATGTCGGCCGTGACGTCGTCGCCGCGGACGAGCGGGCCGACGCCCTCGGGCGTGCCGGTGTAGATCAGGTCGCCCGCCGCCAGCCGCCACAGGCTCGAGGCCTGGGCGATCACCTCGGCGACGTTCCAGATCATGTCGGCGACGCTGGCGTCCTGGCGGATCTGGCCGCCCACGGTCAGGCGGATGCGGCCCTGCGGCGCCGGACCCTCCCAGGGGCGGATGGGGCCGATCGGCGCGGCGTCGTCGAAACCCTTGGCGGCGTCCCACGGCTGGCCCTTGGCGCGCGCTGCGGCCTGCAGATCGCGGCGGGTGAGATCGACACCGACGGCGTAGCCGAACACCAGGGCGAGCGCCGCCTCGACCGACACGTCGGCGCCACCGGCGCCGAGGGCGGCCACCAGCTCCACCTCGTGGTGCAGGTCGGCGGTGGCGGCTGGGTAGGGGATCTCGGCGCCGGAGGCGACGACGGCGTCGGCCGGCTTGGCGAAGAAGAACGGCGGATCGCGATCGTCGCCGCCCATCTCACGGCGGTGGGCGGCGTAGTTGCGGCCCACGCACAGGATGCGGCGCACCGGGAACCTCGCCTCGGAACCCTGGATGGCGACCGTGGGGACGGCTGGCGCGGCGGGAATGGCAAGGCTCATGGCGAGGGAACTCTTAACCCGTCTTTGCAGCGGTTTTCTAACGGTTCTTTCACTTGCCGCCCGCCGCCGGCCAAGGCACGGTCGCGCCGGGGCGAAACTTCCGGCGCCGCCCGGTCCGGAGATGGCGCGACTATGCTGATCATCGAATCCCTCACCCACGTCTACGCGGGGGGCGTCGTCGCGCTGGACGACGTCAGCCTGACCATCGGCGCGGGCATGTTCGGCCTGCTCGGCCCGAACGGCGCCGGCAAGTCGACCCTGATGCGCATCGTCGCCACGCTGCAGCGGCCGACCTCCGGCTTCGTGCGCTTCGACGACATCGACGTGCTGACCCAACCGGACGCCCTGCGCCGAACGCTGGGCTATCTGCCGCAGGACTTCGGCGTCTATCCACGCGTCTCGGCGCTCGAGATGCTGAACCACCTTGCAGTGCTCAAGGGCGTCGCCCAGCCGCGCGAGCGGCGGGAATTGGTCGCCGGGCTGCTCAGACAGGTGAATCTCTGGGAACACCGCTTTCGGCCCCTGGCCGGCTACTCCGGCGGTATGCGCCAGCGCTTCGGCATCGCCCAGGCCCTGATCGGCGCCCCGCGGCTGATCATCGTCGACGAACCGACCGCCGGCCTCGACCCGGAAGAGCGCAATCGCTTTCTCAACCTCCTCGCCGAGATCGGCGAAAACGTCGTCGTCATTCTCTCCACCCACATCGTCGCCGATGTTGCCGATCTCTGCCCGGCCATGGCCGTGATCAGCGACGGCCGCATCGTGCGCCAAGGCGCGCCGGCCGAGCTGATCGCCTCGCTGGCCGGGCGCATCTGGTCGAAGAGCGTTGATAAGGACGAGCTCGCCGAATTGCGCGCCAACCGCCAGGTGATCTCCTCGCGTCTGATCGCCGGACGCACGGTGGTGCACGTGCTGGCCGACGAGGCGCCTGGCGTCGGCTTCGCGCCCACTCCCGGTGGGCTGGACGACGTCTACTTCTCCACCCTGATCCAGGCCCCCGGGCGCGCAGCCTAGATGTTCCTGCGGGTCGCCGCCTTCGAGTTTCGCCAGAATCTGCGCTCGCCGCTGTTCTGGGCGGTGTTCGGGATCTTTTTTCTGATCGCTTTCGGGGCGACGACCAGCGACGCGATCTCCATCGGCGAAAGCTCGAACATCCACAAGAACGCGCCGTACGTCACGCTGTTGACGCACCTAGTGATGAGCCTGTTCTTTATGTTCGCCGCTGTCGCTTTCGTGGCCGGGGCCGTGATCCGCGACGACGAGACCGGCTTTGGTCCGATCCTACGCGCCGCGCCGCTGTCGAAATTCGACTACCTCTACGGCCGCTTCGCCGGTGGTTTCGCCGGCGCGCTCCTGGCGTTCGCGGGGCTGACGGCAGGCCTGATCGTCGGCTCGTTCATGCCTTGGATCGATCCGGAAAAACTAGGGCCGTTCCGGCCAGACGCCTACGCCTTCGCCTACTTCGTGATGGCGGCTCCGACGCTGTTCTTCACCTCGGCGCTGTTCTTCGCCCTGGCTACAGCGACAAGGACGTACGCTTCGGTGTTCGTGGCGGTGATTGGCATTCTTGTCGCCTATGTTTTCGCCCGCGTGCTCCTGGGTAAACCGGAGCTGGAGCCGCTCGCCGCACCGTGGGATCCTATCGGATCTTTCGTGTTCAGCGTCGTCACCCGCTATTGGACGGCCGCCGACCGCAATACTTTGCTGCCGGCGCTTTCCGGCGCCCTGCTGTTCAACCGTCTGTTCGTGACCGCGCTGGGATTCGGCGCCCTGGCGGTCGCATGGCCGCTGTACCAGGTCGGCGAACGCCCGGGCAAGAACGCCAAGGCTCCGCCAGCGGAAACCCCCGCCCGCGCGCCGGCGGGCCCGACGCTGCAGGTGGCTCGCCGATTCAACACGGCGGCGGTGCTGGCCCAGCTGGTCGAGCGCACCCGGTTCGACATGCGCCTCGCGTTCCGCAGTCCGGTGTTTTGGGTGGTTCTGGGTCTGGCGCTGTTCAACGGCGGGATCGGCCTGTGGTTCTCCACCGACGAGGGCCGTTACGGCGCCGCGACATGGCCGGTCACGCGAGTGATGATCTTGAACCTGCGCGGCAGCTTCCTGATCTTCGTGCAGATCATTGCCGCCTATTTCGCTGGCGAACTTGTTTGGCGCGACCGCGATCGCCGGATCCACGAGATCATCGACGCGACGCCGGCGCCAGACTGGACCTTCATCGTTCCCAAGACCCTCGCCGTGATTTTGGTCCTGGGCGCCGTGCTCCTCGTCGGGATTCTCGCCGGGCTCATCGTGCAGACCCTGAAGGGCTGGCACGACTATCGACTCGATGAGTACGTGCTCTGGTACTTCCTGCCGGGAATCGCCGATCTTTCGATCATCGCCGCGCTGGCGGTCTTCGGCCAGGTGATCGCGCCCAACAAGTTCGCCGGCTGGGGCGTCATTGTCCTTTGGATGATTCTCCAGGTGGTGCTGCCGGCCAACGGACTGGAGCATAATCTCTACATCTTCGGCGGGACGACGCCGGAGCCCCTCTCGGACATGAACGGCGCCGGCCGGTTCTGGATCGGCGCCTGGTGGTTCCGCCTCTATTGGGGAGCCTGCTCACTTCTGCTGCTGACTCTCGCCTACGCCCTTTGGCGGCGAGGCGCGGTGGCTGGCTTGCGGACCCGCCTGCGCGTGGCGCCCCAACGGCTGCGCGGGCCTTCTCTCGCGATCGGCCTGGCGGCCCTAGTCGTGTTCGCGGGCGCTGGCGGGTTCATCTTCCGCAACACTAACATTCTCAACGAATATCGCACCGACAAGGGCGACGACCGTTGGCTGGCCGACTACGAGAAGACCCTCCTGCCGTTCGAGAAGTCGCCCCAGCCTTCGGTTACGGCGGTCAAGCTGGACGTAACCATCGACCCGGACGGCCCCTCGCTTGAGACGCGCGGAACCTACGAGCTCAAGAACCTCACCGCCCAGCCGCTGCGCGAGGTGCATGTGCGGTTCGATCGCAATCTCGAAGTGCGCGGACTTTCGGTGCAGGGCGCGTGGCCGAAGAAGACCTACGATCGCTTCAACTATCGGATCTTCGCCTTCGACACGCCGATGGCGCCGGGCGAGACTCGGACGCTATCGTTCGACACCCGCCTCGCCGAACATGGATTCCGCAATGGCCAGAACAAGACGCGAGATCTCTACCGCGTCGTGGACAATGGCGTGTTCGTGGACACGACCGGCATCGCGCCGATCATCGGCATGAGTCGCGACCAGCTGCTCAAGGATCGCGCCAAACGCCGCAAGTACGGCTTGCCGGAGGCGCTGCACCTGCCGCCGCCGGGCGACGCCGCCTCGCGGATGCACAACTACGCCGACGACGCCAGCTGGACGATGAGCGACATCACCATCACCACCCCGGCTGACCAGGTTCCGCTGGCCTCGGGCGACGAGGTATCGGATGTCGTCCACGGCGGGCTGCGTACCGCCCGGTTTGTGACCGAACGGCCGATCATGAGCTTCACCTCGATCCAATCGGCGCGCTACGCGGTGAAACGCGAGACCTACAAGGGTGTCACCTTCGCGGTCTACTACGACTCGCAGCACCCGATGAACGTCGACCGCATGCTGCAGGCGCTGAAGGTCTCGCTCGATTATTACCAAGCCAACTTCAGCCCCTATCAGTTCCGCGAGGTGCGGATTAGCGAGTTCCCCGACTACGCTCAGTTCGCCCAGTCGTTCGCCGAAACCTTCCCGTGGTCGGAGGGGCTCGGTTTCATCGCCGACTATCGCGACCCAGCGCGGGTCGACATCACGACCTATGTCGCCGCCCACGAGTTCGCCCACCAATGGTGGGGCCACCAGATCATCAGCGCCAACCAAGAAGGCGCGACTGTGCTGACCGAGACCCTTGCCCAGTACTCCGCCCTACGGGTCATGCGGCGGATGTATGGACCTGAACACATCCGCAAATTCCTCAAATACGAGCTCGACTCCTACTTGAGGGCGCGGGGCGGCGAGGTGGACCAGGAGGAGCCGCTCGAGCGGGTAGAGCCAGATCAGGGCTATATTCACTACCGCAAAGGCTCACTGGTCATGTACCGCCTGGCCGAGGAGATCGGCGAGGACAAGGTCAACCAGGCCCTGCGCAGCCTGCTGGCCAAATACGCCTTCAAGGGCGCGCCCTACCCGACATCCCTCGATCTTGTGGCCGCGCTGCGCGCCGTGGCCCCGCCGGACAAGCAGCAGCTGATCACCGACCTGTTCGAGAAGATCACGATCTATGACCTCAAGGCGACGGCCGCCTCGGCGCAGCGCCGGCCGGACGGTCGTTGGGACGTCGACCTCACGGTCAGCGCCTCCAAGGCCTACGCCAGTGGTACGGGCCACGAGGCTTCGACGCCGATGAACGAACCGGTGGACATCGGCCTCTTCACGGCCAGACCCGGCGACTCGTCGTTTGGCGCCCACGATGTCCTGCTGCTCGAACAGGCGCCGATGACCTCGGGGGTGCATACCCTGCGCTTCGTGACCGCGGTGAAGCCCAAGTTCGCCGGGATCGACCCCTACAACGAATTCATTGACCGCAACTCGGACGACAACACCATCGCCGTCCGCTGAATGGGTGGCCTGGCCCGGCTGCCGGCCTTCCTCGGGCCGCCCCGGCTCATGATTCGGTGAGCCGGCCCCCCGCCCGAGCCAGAGCGACGGCCACCTGCCTGACGTTGTAGGGCTTGCGCACCGTCGCCGCCGACGCCTGAAACGCCTCTGCAACTCCTTCGCCGTGCCCCGCCGTCAAGACGAAGGGCGCGCCACGCCTGGTCAGCGCCGCCGCCAAAGGCGCCGCCGAAAGACCGCCGAGATCCGAATCGAGCAGAACGACATCGAACTCCCGATCGAGCATCGCAAAAGCCTCGTCGAGGCTGACAGCTGGTCCGACCACTTCGGCGCCCGCCTCGGCGAGGGCCGCCTCGAGCTCGAGGCCCAGCAGCGCCGCATCTTCCACCACCAGGATCCTAAGCCCGCCGATGTCCGCCGGCGCGTCGCCGCCCGACACCTCGGCGCGGCGATCCTCGCTTCGACGGCTGCGAGCGTCGCCAGCCTCGGGCGCAAGCTCGGCGAGGGCATCCAGCCCGGCCCGCAACACCACCCGCACGCCTTCATGGCGGAACTCCACCTGGGCGCTGCCGCCAATCTCTCTGGGGGCCACGCGCTCCAGGATCATGGTCCCGAACCCCTGTCGCTGGGGCGGCGCGACGGGCGGCCCGCGGCGCTCCTGCCAGGTGAGCTCGAAACCGCCGTCCGGCAGGATCGTCCAGCGGACCTCGACCCGCCCGGCCTCGCTGGACAGGGCCCCATACTTGAGGGCGTTGGCGGCCAGCTCATGCAAGGTCAGGGCCAGAGCATGCGTGGCCCTGGTGGTGAGCATCAGCGCCGGTCCGGTCCAGCGCGCCCGGCCGTAGGCGAGCGGACCCAGTTCCGCGGCCACGACGTCGCCGATCTCCGCGCCGCGCCAGCGCGTCCGGCTCAGCAGTGTGTGAGCCGCCGCCATCGCCTGAAGTCGGCCGTTGAACGTCTTCAGGAAGGAGTCGAGCGAGGTGGTCCGACGCGCCGATTGGGCGGCTAGGGACTGCACCGAGGCCAGGACGTTCTTTACCCGATGATCGAGCTCGGCGAGCAGGGATTCCCTGGCATCCTCCGCCGCCTTGCGTTCGCTGATGTCGCGCACGACGCCGATCAGCTTCCACGGCGCGCCACCCGGCATCCCCACCGCGACCCCGGCGCTCTCGATCCACAGCAGCCGACCGTCGTCGGGGTGAACCAGTCGGAATTCCACACTGAACTGCGCGCCGCTGTTGAGCTCGTCGGTCAGCCGGCGGCGAAGGTTTTCCCGGTCGTCCGGGTGGACCGAACCGAACACCGCCTCGCCGCCCTCAGCGGGGTATTCGCCCGGTGGGACGCCCAGGATCTTTCCCATGCGCGGGCTGACGATGATCAGGTCGCGGGCGACGTCCCACTCGTATTCGCCGAGCTGAGCGGCGTCCAACGCCAGGTCGGCGCGGGCGCGCGCGACAGCCAGGCGCCCGTCCGCTTCGATCCCTGGATCCTGAGGCTCGGCGGCGATCACAACGGCTAGGAATGTCTCATTGTCTGGAAGATGCGACAAGTCGTCACACCTAGCGGGTGGAAAGCCTCACGGGAAACGCATAAATCTATGGCTCCGCTGGGCGGCCGGAACCGTTCGGCAGCCGCGCCTGTTTCAGCCGAGACAATCCCTGGAGAACCGCCATGACCGCCGACGACGACGCTTTCGATCCCGCCGACGACGGCTTCGGCGCTGCGTCCGCCATCGAGAAGGGCCAGAAGGCCCTCAACGACGCCGTGGCCAAAGCTCAAGCCAAGATCAGCGAGCAGGCCAAGGTCGCCCAGGACGCCCTGCGCAAGCACGCCGACTCTCTGGGCGAATACACCAAGGGCTACCGCGAGACGGCCGGCGAAACGTTCGATGACGCCCAGCGCTATGTTGTCGACGCGGTCAACGAGCGGCCTTTGGTCGCCGTCCTGATCGGCTTCGCTGTCGGCCTGGTGTTTGGCGTTCTGCTCTCCAGCCGCAGCAAGTGATCAAACTGATCCTGGGGCGGGTCGGCGTCGCTCTGGCGGCGGCCGCAATTCTGGCCACCAGCGCCTCCGTCATCGTGATCGCGCTGGCCTTCGCTTTGTTCGCCTTTGTGCGACCGTACGTTGGGCCGGCCGGGGCCGGCGCGGTCGTCGCCGGCGCAGCGGCGCTGCTGATTCTGCTGGTCGGCCTCACCGTGCTGCTCCTGGCGCCGAAGCCCAAGCCCATCCGCGTCTCGCCACGTGGCAATGATCCGGTCGAGCGCATCCTGAACTTCTTCCGGGACGTGCCAGTGACGGCCGTAATCGCCGCGGTCGCCACGGGCATTATTGCCGTCCGGAACCCCAAGTTCCTCGGCGCGGCGGCGCGCAGTTTTCTCGAGGGTGACGACCGCGGGAGGCGGCGGCGATGAAACGTATACTTGCTCTTGGTCTCTCGGCCGCCCTGGCCGGCTGCGCCACCGGGACGCCCCACCATGGGCCGCTTATCGCGGCGCCGGCGAACTGCATCGACATTCATTTCCCGATCTATTTCGAGGAAGGCTCGGCGAGCGTGACGCCGCAAGCCGACCGGCTGATCGTCGATGCGCAGCGCCGCTCCACCGGCTGCACGGTGACCCGGATCGATGTGCTCGGCCTGGCCGATGCCCCAGGCGGCCCAGCGGCCAATCTGGAACTCTCGCAGCGACGGGCAATGGCCGTGAGCGACGCATTGGGTCATCACGGTTTTCAACAGGCGCTCGTGCAGCAAGGCGCGGCCGGCGATATAGGCGCCCTGGCGCCCTCCGGCGCCGCGCGGCCTCTGCGACGGCGAGCCAACGTGACCATCCACCTGGCGCCGCCGGCGCACTGAGCGGCAGATGGTGCGCCGCGAATCTGGCAGCCGGGCGCAGGCGGCGTATCGGTTAGCGAAGGATCTCGCTTGACGGGGACGGGGATGGAGTGGCCGGTCGGACCACTGCCCCCTCACGTCGATCCGGCGGCCATTCAGGCCAAGATCGAAGAGGGGTTCGCGCCGGTGCTCGGTGAAACCTGGGCCATCGTCGCGATCCATGGCGGCCGGCTGGTCTTCGAACGCTACGGCGCCGGCCGCACGGCCGATGAAACCTGCCGGTCATGGTCGGTGGCCAAGAGCGTCACTCACGCCCTCGCCGGCCTGCTTGTCCTCGATGGCAAGCTGGATATCCACGGACCGGCCGATGTTCCGGAATGGAGCGGCCCCGGCGATCCGCGCGGCGCGATCACCCTCGACCAGCTGCTACGCATGTCTAGCGGGCTGCAGTTCGCTGAGGTCTACGTCCCTGGCCAGCCTTCCGACGTCATCGAGATGCTATTTGGCGCCGGTCAGGCCGACACCGCCGCCTTCGCCGCCAGCTTTCCCCTGGCCCGTCCGCCCGGAAGCTACTTCAGTTATTCGAGCGGAACGACGAACATCGTCAGCCGCTGCCTTGCCCGCGCTTTTGGCGCTTCGGGAACGGCCTTCGAGGCCTTCATGCGCGAGCGCCTCTTCAATCCCCTTGGCATGGCCAGCGCGACCGCGAGATTCGACGCGGCCGGCACCTTCATCGGCTCGTCGTTCCTCTTCGCCACGGCGCGCGACTTCGCCCGCTTCGGCCAGCTGTACCTGCAGGACGGCGTGTGGGCCGGTCGGCGTCTCCTGCCCGAGGGTTGGGTTCAATACGCAAGAACGCCCACCTTCCAGCAGGCCGATTGCATCGACGGACCCTACGGCGCGCATTGGTGGCTGGGCCTGGCCGGCTCCCAAACCTTTTCCGCCAACGGCTACGAGGGGCAATACGTCGTCGTCTGTCCCGACCGCGATCTGGTCCTCGTGCGCCACGGCGTCACGCCAGAGGCCGACCAGCCGCTCGTCCAGGCCTGGCTCGGCGAACTGGCGGCGCTGTTCGGCTAGGCCGCCTCGGCCGCCGACAGCCGCTCCTTGAGCTCGCGGCGCAGGAACTTGCCGCTGGCGTTGCGGGGCAGAGGTTCGGTCAGCACCCAGATGTAGCGGGGGATCTTGTGCCGGGCCATGACGACGGAGAGGTGCGTCCGCAGGTCCTCGGCCGTCACCGTGTGGCCCGGCCGCGGGTAGACCGCCAGGGCGACTTCTTCCCCCAGGCGGGGGTCCGGGACTCCGAAGGCGCTGCACTCGGCAACGTCCGGATGGCGGTAGGCCGCGGCCTCGACCTCGGCGCAGTAGATGTTCTCGCCGCCGCGCAGGATCATGTCCTTCTTGCGATCGACGATGTAGACGAAGCCGTCGGCGTCGAGACGGGCGATGTCGCCCGTGTGGAACCAGCCGTCAGTGATCGCTTCGGCCGTGGCTTCTGGCCGGTTCAGGTAGCCCTTGATCACTTGCGCGCCGCGCACCCACAACTCGCCGATCTCGCCCTGAGCAACCTCCCGGCCCTCGTCGTCCACGCATTTGAACTCGAAGTCCGGCATCACCGGTCCGGCGCTGTCCGGCCGGGCGACGAAGAAGTCGGCCGCGACCGAGGTGATGATGCCGCTGGTTTCGGTCAGGCCGTAACCGGTGGCGGGTCGGGCGCTCTCCACCGAGGCGTCGATCTTGCCAACCAGGTCGGGCGGCACCTGAGCGCCGCCGCCGGCCACCGACATCAGGCTGGAGGTGTCGCGGCTGATGAATTCCGGATGGTTGATCAGTTCGCGGGCCATCACCGGCACGCCGCTGACCGCGGTCACCTTCTCCTGCTCGATCAATCGCAGGGCCTCACCCGGATCCCAACGGTACATCAGGACGAGCTTGCCGCCGCCTGCAGTCACCGCATAGGCGCCGCAGTTGTTGGCCGTGACATGGAAGAGCGGCGTGGTCAGCAGCGCGACCGGAATCGGCGGTGGCGCGGCCGGGTCGATGGGCACGCCCGTGGCGCGCGCTGTGGCAAGCGCCCCGACCTGGGCGGCGAACACCATGCTGAACAGGTTGCCGATGCAGCCGCGATGGGTGAGCTGCGCGCCTTTTGGGAAACCGGTGGTGCCCGAGGTGTAGAAGATGCAGGCGTCGGCGTCCGGGTCGATATCCGCCACCGGGAGCCCCCCCTCGTGGGCGATCACCTCACTCCACGGCGTGACGCCGGGGCCGGCCGCAGTCCGCACGGCGACGCGAATGACGCCCTCGGGCGCGCCGGCACGCTCCAGCCGCTCGGCGTCGCCGAACAGCACCTTGGGCTCGGAGTCCTTGAGCGCGTAGGCCATCTCCTCGGCCACCCACCAGGCGTTCATACCCACGGCGGCGATCCCGCTGGCCACGCAGGCCCAGTAGATCAGCAGCCATTCCGGATAGTTGCGCATCGCGATGGCGACGCGATCGCCGCTCCGGACCCCCATTGCCGATAGCCAGGCGGCGATCGCGTTCACCCGGGCATGGGCCTCGGAATAGGTCAGGCGCTCGTCCTGGTAGACGATGTAGTCGCGATCACCATAGGCGGCGGTGGAGAGCCATAGTGCGCGGATGTTAGGCGGCGCGTTCTTGTAGATCCGGCAGGGATTTCCGCGCACCTCGATGGTGGCGATCTCGAACGGCGCGCCGGGGGCGGTGAGGTCGCGCCAAGCGGTTTTCAGATCCTCGAAATGCATGCGGCTCCCTATACGTCCAGCCGGTAGACCCGGCGCGCTGTGTCGCTGAAAAGATAGGTTTTCTCGTCGGGCGAGTAATACTGGGCGATGAGCTTGAAGGCGTTCCACAGGGTGGCGTAGTCGCAGCTCCCTGTGTCGACCGGGAAGTTGCTCTCGAACATGCAGCGCGTGACGCCGAAGGCCTCGATGCAGGTTTCGACGTAGGGGCGCCACTCCTCCGCCAGGGCCTTGGCCGAGGCCGAGGGCTCCGACATGAACGAGGCGAAGCCGGGAAACGGCATGGCCAGGCCGCCGATCTTCACCGAGGCGTTGGGCAACGCCGCCAGGCCGCGGACGTGGTCGCGCCAAACAGCGAAGCGTTCCTCCCGGCGGCCGGTGTAGCTGGCGATGCCCAGAGGTGTGCCGACGTGGTCGAGGATGATCTGGGTGTCCGGGAAGGCCTTGGCGAGGGCGGTGAGCTCGGGAATCTGAGGCTCGAGCATCCAGGCGTCGAAGGAAAGGCCGAGCGGCGAGAGCTCGGCGAACCCCTTGCGGAAATCCTCGCGCCCATAGAGCCCGGCCTGATTGCGCGATAGCGGCCCAAGCACATTGGCGTCGGCGTCCCAGGACGCGCTCTGGCGGATGCCGCGAAAGCGTCCGCCGCCGGCCGCCAGATGGGCTTCCAGGACGGCCTTGACCGGCGATCCCAGCTTCAGATCGGCGTGACCGACGATGCCGGCGCAGGCGCGCACCTCGCCATAGACGCCGCTGGCGCTCATCGCCGCCACGCCGTTGACGAACTCGGTCTCGCCCACAGGGCGCATCTCCGCGGGGCCGTCCTGTCGATACATGGCGCCGCATTCCATGTAGACTGTGGCGATGACGTTATGGCCGCTCTTCATGTCGGCCAGCAGCTCGTCGAGCAGGTAGCGCGGCACGCGCTGGATCACCGCCTCGAAGCTGTGGCTGGGCGGCGGCCGCTCACCACGCATCAAGGGCAGGCGGTCCCAGAGATGATGGTGCGGGTCGATGATCGGGAGGTCCGGATCGAGCACAACTTCGGCGCGTGAGCTCATCGGTCCTCTCCCTGCGTGCGCGCGTCAGCACGTCTTCGCAAGTTCAAGCCAATGAACGCCTCGCGACTGGCGTGCAAGTCCGTCGCATTGCCGCATCTGTGGTTTTGGGGCAGGAAGCCTCACCCCAGACGAAGGATCGGATGGCGAGGCTCAGCGATTTCAGACCCGCCGTCCTGGCAGGGGCGCCGGGCCTCATGGCGCTGCTCACCGCGGCTGCGGGCGTCATGTTGCTGGCTTCCGGCGCCACGCCTTCTGACCCGTCCTGGTTTCTCTGGCTGGCGGACCACACGCCGACCTGGCTGATTGAGATCAGCAGTTTCGTCTCCTCGATCCTCGGCGTCGTACTGGTGATGCTGGCTTTCGGCCTGTCGCGGCGGCTCGACGCCGCCTGGGCGGCGAGCGAGGGTGTGCTCGTGGTCGCCGCCGCGCTCGCCCCGTTCAAGGGTTCCGATCTGGCGGAGTCGGCCGTGCTGTTGACGCTGGCGCTCGTCATGGCGCCTTGCCATCCGGCTTTCAATCGCGCCGCCCGCCTCTCGCGCCTGGAGGTGAGCCCTGGCTGGATGCTGTCTGCCGCCGCCGCTCTGGTCGGCGCCGGACTCGTTGGCTGGTGGTCGTTCCAGAACCTCGACTACGCCGGCAGGCCGCTGCTGCGCGTTATCAGCGACCAGGACGCCACGCGCGCCATTCGATCCTCGGCAGGCGCGGCGGCCATGCTGTTGGCCGTCGGGGTCTGGCGGCTGTTCGCAACCCCTGCCAAACCGGCGGTGATCGGCGAAACAGACCCTAACTTCCCTCGCGTGCGCGCCATCCTGGCTTCGGCCGAAGCGGCGGAGCCGGCCGCCAATCTCGCCCTGCGCGGCGACAAGCGCTTTCTGTTCTCCGAAAGCGGCAAGAGCTTCCTGATGTTCGGCGTGCGCGGCCGCACCTGGATCGCGCTCGGCCTGCCCGTGGGTCTGAGGTCAGAGCAAATGGAGTTGCTCTGGCGGTTCCGGGAGCTGGCGGACGCCCACGCCGCACGTCCCGGCATCTACGGTGTCGGGCCCGAGGGCCTGCCCGATCTCATCGAGCTCGGCTTCGCCGTCCAGAAGGTCGGCGAGACGGCGGCCGTGCCGCTCGGCAGCTTCTCCGTCGCTGGCCGCAAGCTCGGCAACGTCCGGCGCAGCTGGCGCAAGACCGGCGAGGAAGGCGGCTGCTTCGAGGTCACGCCGGCCGGCGACGCCTGGGCGATCATGGACGACCTCAAGCGGGTTTCCGACGAGTGGCTTTCCCACCACGCCGGCGGCGAGAAGACCTTCTCGCTCGGCGGCTTCGAGCCGCAGTACGTCGCCGAGTTTCCGCTGGCGATCGTGCGCGCCGAGGACCGCATCGTCGCCTTCGCCACTCTGTGGACCACGGCTTCGGGCGGGACATTCTCCATGGACCTGATGCGCTACTCCGAAGAGGCGCCGAAGAACGTCATGGACTTCCTGTTCGTCGAGCTGATGCGCTGGGGACAGGAGCAGGGCTACGAGGCCTTCGAGTTCGGCATGGCCCCCCTCGCCGGCCTTGAGGAACGCCGTCTCGCCCCGATCATGTCGCGCGTCGGCCGCCTGCTCTTCGAGCGTGGCGAGGAGATCTACAATTTCCGCGGCGTGCGGCGCTTCAAGGACAAGTACGACCCCGTCTGGCAGCCACGCTACATCGCCGCCCCGCACAAGTGGGCCATTCCGATTCTGCTGGCCGACGTCGGCCTGCTCTCCTCAGGCGGCGTCGCCGGCCTGAACTTCGATCCCCGCCGCCTGTTCTCCCGCAAGGAACGAGCCGAAGCCGCCTAGCCGGGGTATCGCGTCAGCAACTGTGCTTGCCGACCTGGTGGCCGATCAGAGCGCCGCCGGCCGCGCCAAGAACGACGCCCGCCGGGCTGCCGTGGCTTAGCGCGCTGCCGATCAGGCCGCCACCGACGCCGCCGCCCACCGTACCAACCACCGCGTTGCGCCGCCGATGGCAGGACCGGTAGTAGCGGTAGTGATGATGATGACGATGCCAGTACGCCGAGGCCGTATTGGGGACGAGGCCCGTAGCCAGAACGGCGGCCACGACGCCCGCCAGCGAGAGCTTCTTCAAGGTCGTCAATTCACCCTCCAGTCAAGGTACTCGCGTAATGGCTCAGCTCGACACCGGTTCCCGCCACATGCTCCACAGCTGCGGGCCATCCGGAGCCGGCCGGCCCTCGTAGATCACCTCGAACCCATGCCGCGTGTAGAGCGAGACGTTGCGTTCGTTCTGCGTCTCGAGATAGGCGGGCAGGGCTTCGGCGTCGAGGCGGTCGGTGGCGACCTTGAGCAGCCGCGACCCGACCCCATGTCCCTGGGCGGCGTGAGTCACCCCTAGGAACCAGAGATAGGCGTGGCGGCGTTCCATGGGATGATGCTCATCCATGTACGCGCGTAATTTCACCAGTCGGCCGAACCGGGCGACGCCCGTGGCCCCCAGCAGCACGGGAAAGGCCCGCAGCTCGACGCTTAGCGGGAGGGGTCCGAGCTTGTCGAAAGGCAGCCACAGGGCGGCCGCGCCGCCGCTGCCCGGCCGTTCGATCCGGGCGCCTTGGACGACCGCCGTGCGGACGATGAACCGGAAGAAACGCATGAACGCCGCGGCGCGCTTGTCGTCAGCGCGCAGGAACCAGTCGAAGGCCGGATCGTCGGTGAAGGCATCGGCAAGGTCGGCGGCGACGCCCTCGACGTCGGCGGCCCCGGCGAGGCTCGGGGCTTCCGCCTCGCGCCGCAAGGTCTCGATGTCCATCAGATACGCTCCGAAATTTTGATCGCCGCTCGGCACCCTAGCTTCACCACCGCCGACAGCACGCCGTGCAGCGGGGCCTCCCGCGCGCCAAGTTCGACCGCTTCCTCCCGGTGAGCCAACTCGTCGTCGCGGAAGGCGGTGAGTTGGGCCGCCAGCTCCGGTTCGCGACCCTCGAGCTCGGCGATCTGGCGGGCGTAATGGTCCTCGATGACGCTCTCCACAGCCTCGGTGCAGGCGTGGGCGGCTTTCTCGCCGATCAGGGCCGCGCCGACGCCGAGGCCGAAGGCCGCCGCCCGCCAGATCGGGGCCATCAGGGTCGGACGGGCGCGGCGCTCGCCGAGGAGGGCCTCGAAGCGAGCCAGATGCACCGCCTCGTGGGCCTCGAAATCGCCCATGCGCCGCGCCGCTTCGTCCTTGCCGGCGGCTTCGAAGACGGCCTTATGGCCGCGATAGATGTTCACGGCGGCGACCTCGCCCGCGTGGTCCACGCGCAGCATCTCGGCCAGCCGCGCCGGATCGGCGGCGCCGGGGCGGGGTGGGATCGGTCGCACGCTCACGCTGGCCGCCTGCCGCGCAGGAAGGCGAAGGCGCTCGCCGCCGTCAGGCCAAAGGCGACCAAGGCGTTCCAGCCGGCCATCGAGAGGCCAAGAAATATCCAGGCTGGCTGGTCACACCTCGGAACGGTCATCTTGGCGCCGGAGAGCAGCCGCTCCAGCTCAGCTGGATCGACGTGGGTGGCCCCGCCGGTGCACGCCGCGGGACCCGGCCAGAACTTCCATTCGACGCCCGCGTGATAGGCGGCCAGGCCCATCTCGCCAGCGAAGACGATGGCAAGAGCCAGATTGATCCAGGGGGTGAGGTCCCGGCTGCCGACGAAGCGCCGCGAGACCAGCCCGGCGACGGCGACGGACACGGCGATCCAGTAGCCCACGCGCTGCTTGAGGCAGAGCTCGCAAGGCGACATGTGGCCGAAAGTCTCGAAGGCGTGGACGGCGGCCAGGAGCGCCGCGCTGGCGAGGAGAGCGCCCCAGGGCCATTGTCGCGCGAACCGACTCACGGCCCCGCTATGGCGCAAATCTAGGCCGAGGGTAAGAGGCGCAGGCCAAGCAGGGCAAGGGCGACCAGCGCCACCAAAGCGCCGGCCGCCATCGCCAGGCGCCGCTCGATCACCGGCAGCAGGGTGGGCCCAAAGCGCCGCACGAGCCAGGTGACGCCGAAGAAACGCACGCTGCGGGTCACGCAGCTGGCGGCCAACAGCTGCCAGAGCGGAAATCGCGCCAGTCCGCAGGTGATGGTCACCAGCTTGAACGGCACCGGCAGCAGGCCCTGCAGCAGAATGACCCCCACGCCCCACTTGGCGAAGCCGGCGCGCAGCGAAGCCTCGCTGCCCGGATGCCCGCTCATGGCCAGCAGCCAGTGGCCGACCGGGGCCAGGGTGAGGCCGATCGAGTAGCCCAGGACGCCGCCCAGCACCGAGCCGGCCGTGCAGATGAACGCGTAGCGCCAAGCCCGCTCGGTCCGCGCCAGAACCATGGGCGCCAGCAGGGTGTCGGGCGGGATGGGAAAGAATGAGCTCTCCGCGAAGGCGATGGCGAACAGCGCCCAGGGCGCGCGGGGGTGGCCCGAAAGCCGCATCACCCAATCGTAGAGACGTCGAAGCATGGGCCGTTCCTAGCGGAGCGGCGGGCGAGGGGCTAGGATCACCAATGCCGCAGGAGGAGCCGCTTATGAACGTCCAAGTCCGCCGCGACCTGTTTGACAATCCGCTCGGCACCGACGGATTCGAGTTCGTCGAATTCACCGCCCCCGAGCCTGAACGCCTCAAAGGCCTCTTCGAGCAGATGGGCTTCGTCGCCATCGCGAAGCACCGCTCCAAGGACGTGCTGCGCTTCGTACAGGGCGACATCAACTTCATTCTCAACATGGAGCCGTCGGGTCAGCCCGCCGACTTCCGCGCCATCCACGGTCCTAGCGCCAACGCCATGGCCTTCCGGGTGCGCGATGCAGCCCTCGCTTTGAAGCTGGCCGTCGAGCGCGGTGCTAAAGCTGTGCTGGGCCGCGTCGGGCCGATGGAGCTCAACATTCCGGCCATCGAGGGCATCGGCGGCTCGCTGCTCTACCTCGTCGACCGTTACGGCGCCCAGGAGATTTACGACGTCGACTTCGTTCCGATCGAAGGCGCGCGCGCGGGCGGCGACGTCGGCCTCACCTACCTCGACCACCTGACCCACAACGTCCATCGCGGGCAAATGGCGACCTGGGCCGACTTCTACGAGCGGATCTTCAATTTCCGGGAGATTCGCTACTTCGATATCGAAGGCAAACAGACCGGACTGCTCTCCAAGGCCATGACCAGCCCCTGCGGCAAGATCCGCATTCCGCTCAACGAGAGCCAGGATGATCACTCCCAGATCGAGGAGTTTCTGCGCGACTATCGCGGCGAGGGCATCCAGCACATCGCGCTCGGCACGGACGACATCTACGCTTCGGTGGAAGCGATGGGCGGTCACGGAGTGAAGTTCCAGGATACGCCGGACACCTACTATGAGGCGCTGGACGCCCGGGTGCCGGAGCACGGGGAGAATGTGCAACGGCTGCGCGCCGACGGCATCCTCGTCGACGGCGCGCCGACCGAGGGTCAGGGGCTGTTGCTGCAGATCTTCACCCAGAACATGATCGGGCCGATCTTCTTCGAGGTCATTCAGCGCAAGGGCAACGAGGGATTCGGCGAGGGCAACTTCAGGGCCCTCTTCGAGAGCATCGAGGCCGATCAGGTGCGCCGCGGCGTGCTGCCCGCGAAGTCTGCGTGAAGCTCGCTTCGCTCAAGGGGGGACGAGACGGAACACTCGTCGTCGTCTCGCGTGATCTCGCTTGGTGCGTTGACGCCTCGCCGATCGCCACCACCCTGCAGGCGGTGCTTGACGACTGGGAGCGCTGCGAACCACTGCTGCGCGGACTGGCCGAAAGCCTCGAGCATGGCTCTGTGGCCAGCGAGCGTTTCCGTGAGCATGAAGCCGCCAGTCCGTTGCCGAGGGCCTATCAGTGGGCGGACGGCTCGGCCTATGTAAACCATGTCGCCCTGGTCCGCCGGGCGCGCGGCGCCGAGATGCCGCAGAGTTTCTGGACCGACCCACTGATGTATCAGGGCGGCTCGGACGGCTTCCTGGGTCCACGCGATGCGATCCCCCTCGCCGATCCAGCCTGGGGTTGCGACTTCGAGGCCGAGGTCGCGGTGATCACCGGCGACGTGGCGGCCGGCGCTGACCGAGACACGGGCCTGGCGGCGGTCCGCCTGGTCATGCTCGCCAATGACGTCTCGCTCCGAAACCTGATCCCAGGCGAGCTCGCCAAGTCGTTCGGCTTCTTCCAGTCCAAACCGGCCGGCTCGTTCTCACCGGTCGCGGTCACTCCGGACGAGCTGACCGGATGGCGGGAGGGCAAGTTGTGCGGCGCGCTCCAGATCGAGCTGAATGGACGCTTGTTCGGCCGCCCCGACGCCGGCGTCGATATGACCTTCGACTTCGGCCAGCTCATCGCCCACGCCGCCAAGACACGCGCGCTTGCCGGCGGCTCGATCGTCGGTTCCGGCACGGTCTCCAATCTGGGCCCGGACGGCGGCCCGGGCCGGCCGGTGATGGACGGCGGCGCGGGTTACGCCTGCATCGCCGAGCAGCGCACCGTGGAAACCCTGATTTCCGGCGCGGCGGCGACGCCGTTCCTGGCGGCCGGAGACCCCGTACGCATCGAGATGCGCGACGGCCGCCACCACTCGATTTTTGGGGCGATCGAGCAGACCGTCGTCGCGGCCTGACGCAAGCGCCTGCGATCTGTTAGGCGGACGCCATGTCCGTGATCACCCTGATCGGCCTCGCCGCCGCCTTTCTCACCACTTCCGCACTCGTCCCGCAGGCGGTGCGCGCCTGGCGAACGCGCTCGACGGGCGATCTCTCCCTGCCGGCCTACGTGGCCTATGTGACTGGAATCGCGCTCTGGCTTGTCTATGGCCTGATCCTGCGCGACCCGCCGCTCATCGCCGCCAACGCCATCTCGCTGCTCGTGGGTCTCGCCATCCTGGGGCTGAAGCTCAGGCATGGATGAGGCGCTTGTGAGCTGTCTTCGCGGTTGCTAGAGCGTCGGGCCGCATGCGGGCGTGGCGGAATTGGCAGACGCGCCGGACTCAAAATCCGGTTCTGGTGACAGAGTGTCGGTTCGACCCCGACCGCCCGCACCAGCCCTGGCCTCCCCAGGGCCAAGCAATCCATCGGAATCCAAGGCTGCCGCGATCATGGCGCCTCGAGGTTCGACCTCACCCCTGAGACCTCACGCCTCAACCGAAGATATGGTGATCATTGCCGAAAATTAGCATTGTCTTGTCCGCATTCTTGAAATGTAAAATGCTTCTTGATGGTTATGAAAAACTTGCTTTACACTAGTTTACATTCAGATGTGACAAATTGGCGCACGGCGGGAGAGCCCATTTACAGCCTCCTAAGCCAGATTTAAGTCACGCCAATTACCGCGTTTCTATGGCAAAAATTACATTTTGTTCAGACTTCCAATAGGAATGCGGATTCTATTTAAGCAGACCTAGATTCCAGCATTCTCTTGCGCGGATGCATGGGTGTTGAGATGCGACATTGTAGGTCGCATTCAATAGTTCGAATTGGCCCACTTGAATATAGTTCGACGCGGGATCGTTCGCTGCTGAGATAGGTGTCAGTTCAGCGTTCCAGTCGTAAAGCCAATTATATTCAAGAAAGAAAATAGATATGGATCAGTTCGATGTTTCCGCCGTTGTGGGCGGTGTTGATCGTCCGAGCGAGATCGAGCACATGCTCGCGCAGCTCGGCGCCCGGCCGCGCGTCTTCAAACATCGTGACCTGACCATCTTCGTCAACCAGGAGCGAGCTCTCAGCGCTAGCTGCGCGATGGCGGCGTTCTTGCGCAAGCTCGAGTGTCTGCGGGTCAAATTCGACTACATCGCGGTCGGCGACGCCCGCGATGCGATCGTCGGCTACGAAGCCGCTCTTGCCGGTCTGGACGGTCTTTCCCAGCGGGCGGCGTGAGCGGCCTTGGCCCGCGACCCTGGCGATAGGGTCCAAATCTGGCAGAATTGCCGCTCATCCGTGCGACAGGAGAGACGGGCAGGCGGAGGGGAGACGTGACGTCATGATCAGTGCTCCGAAATGCGGCCCCTGGGGAATTCTCTGCCTCAGCTTCGTCCTGGCCGGCTGCGCAGGGGCCGGCATCCACCTGGAATCGAAGGGCGGCGGCCCCGACCTCGCGGCCGGCCCGACCTTCGCGGTCGACTCGGCGGCTGGCGACCCTGCGGCGCGGCCGGATCCGGCCCTGGTGGCCGCCGTGACGCATCATCTTCAAGACCATGGCATGGTGGAGGCCAACGGCTCCGGCGCCCGTATTCTTGTCGAAGTGACCTACACCGACCGGCCGGTCCGGGTCGGCGATTACATCGTCGCCGGCGATCCCAAGGCGGCAAGCCAGGACGGGGGTTGGCTCACGGCGCCGACACGGCCGGGGCTCTGGACATCCTCCCATGCGCGGGTGTGCAGCCTGGCGGTGCGCCTCTCCGTCCCGGCGACCGCCCAGGAGCTTTATCGGGTGCGCGCCGAGATGCGGGCGCCGCGGCAGGGATGCGGATCGGTGGCGGAACCGCTGGCCAACGCCGCCCTGCGTCAGATCCCACTTCCGGCGCGACGCTAACCGGCGTCCCCATCGGACAGTGGCACGGTGAGTATGAAGATGGAGCCTTTGCCGGGTTCGCTCGTGCATTCGATCGACCCACCGTGCCGCGTCGCCACAGCCTGAACGAACGCCAAGCCAAGACCAGCGCCGTGATGAGCGCGCCCGGACGCCCCCCGGCCATGGCGAAAGCGCTCGAAAATCCGCTCGCGCTGCGCCGCCGAAATGCCTGGCCCGGTGTCGGCGATGGCGCAAACCACTTCGCGTTGTGCGCCGACTTCTCCAGGACGGAGACTGCAGTCGACGCGGCCGCCCGGATCGGTGAACTTGACCGCGTTGTCGAGCAGATTGATCAGGGCCCGCAGCAACAGCGAGCGATCCGCCGCGACCAGATATTCCTCCTGGCCGCCCTGGATCGCGATGGTCACTCCCTTGGCCGCCGATTGCGGCCAGACATCGTCCACGGCGAATTGCAGCAGTTCTCCGAAGCTGATCGTCTCCAGTTCATAGTCGGCGCCCTCGGCCCGGGCGAGGTGGACGAACTGGTCGGCCAGGGCCAGCGTCCGGCGCGCGTAGGCCTCGATGCGCACCGCCAGCGCCGCCGGGAGTTGCTGCGGCGAATGCCTCGCCAGCAGCGACAGGATCGAGACCTGCGGCGAGCGCATGTCGTGGGTAAGCAGCTGCAGGATGTCTTCGCGCTGCTGCGCTGCGGCCTTGATCGAGGTGATGTCGGTAAACCGCACGATCCAGGCGGCGGTCCGCCCGGTGGCGGCCTGTAGGGGGATCCGCCTGACGTTGAAGACCCGTCCGTCCGGAGCGGCCAGCTCGTGATGCGACGGTCCGAGCAAGACCGCCTGCGATGAAGATGAGCCGGGATCGGCGTCTCTGAAGGCCGCCAGCAGGGCGTCGAGGTCTGCGCCTTCGGCCGCCAGGTGCGATGTCGACTGGAAGAGGGCCTCCGCCGCCCGATTGGCGACGACCACCCGCTGGTTGGCGCTCGCCAGCAGGACCGGGTCTGGCAGGCCGTGGAGGCCGTCCGTGACAAAGGTGCGAAGGGTTCTCGCCCGAGCGATAGCGCGGCGCATCAGCACCACGTGGCGCTCGATGAGGTCGCCTGGCAGAGCGCCGCCGGGATCGGAGAGAGCCGACAACACGTCCGGCTCTTCGGCAAATTGCTTCAGTTCGTCGACGAGGTAGGCGGCGCTGGCGGCGAGGCGTCGCCAGCTCCACAACGGGTAGACGAGCATCAGAACCGTCAGGGCGGCGATCGGCGGCAGCCACAGCCGGAAGCCAAGGAAGAGCACCGCCGACACCGACGGCGCAGCGAGGAAGAGAAGGGCGCCCAGGAGCATGTTGGCGCGGGGCGGCAGAGTTAGGAACGCGGTCAGCAGGAGCCAAAGCGGCGCGAGCGCGAACGCCAGGGCCCAGGTCAAACCCACCGGTCTGATCGCCAGGTTGCGGTTCAGCGTATTCAGGACGTTTGCTTGCAATTCCACGCCGGACATCGCGGCTGCGCCGTCCGACAGGGGGGTGGCGTATTGATCGCCAAGGCCATCGGCGGTGGAGCCGACGAGAACCAACTTGCCTCTGACAAACTCGGGCGGCGTCTCACCGCGAATGACGTCCACCGCTGAAATTGTTCTGAAGGCGCCGGTCGGACCGGCGAAGGCGATCGTTGTCGGGCGGGTGAGCCGCAGGCCGGGCGCGGATCGCGGACCTCCGGCCGCCTGCGGCGAAACGGCCCCGCCATGCATCAGACTCATCAGGTGCGGCCAATTTCGCCTGCCGTCGCCTTCCTGGAGGAAGACGCGGCGTACGACCCCGTCATCATCGGGCGCGACATTGACGTGGCCGAGGCCGGCGGACGCCTGCGCGATTGCGCCGGCCGGCATGATTGCGCTGTAGGGTGCGCCGTTCGGACCAGGGACCTCGACCAGCAACGGCAGATAGGTCGGCGCGGCCGCCCGAACGGCGTTCGCCAGAGCCGTATCGACCGACGGATTCGGATTGGGGTCGACGAACAGCACATCGTAGGCGATCGCCTTCGGCCGCATCTGGGCGAGGCGGTCCAACAGTTGCACATGCAGTTGGCGAGGCCACGGCCACCGTCCCAGGGTCTGGATGCTGCGATTGTCGATGGCGACGATAACGATGTCGTCGCTGGGGCCGTGCGCCGCCGCTTTGGCGAGGGTGTCGTAGATGATGTTGTCGGCGCGCTCCGGCCATTTATCGATGGTCAGAAATGCCGCCAGCGCCGACGAGACCAGGAAGATCGCCAGCCACTCAATGAACACGCGCCGTTGACGGCTTGCCGAAGGTCGAGGCTCGCGGATGTCGATGGTCCTGGTCTGAACGCCCAAGCGCGATCCCCGAAGCCGGCTTAGCGCGCGTAAACTTCTGAATCCATAGCACGTTTGGTCGGACT
>JBEKQJ010000003.1:0-37842 GCA_049519835.1 Caulobacteraceae bacterium
GACAAGGGTCGGGTAGGCGAGCACCCGTCGGAGGCGGGAGATCGCAAGATCGTCGTGGCGTTCGGCCATTTCCACTCGCGCCAGCGCGATCTCGGCGCCAGGCAGGTTCGCTTTCAGGCGCAATGCCCGCTCGGCGAACGCGCGCGCCTCAGAAAAACGGCTCGCACGCACGTTGAGGATGGCCAGCAAAGACAGGGGCTCGGCGGCCAGGAGTCTCAGCCGCGCGGCGAACTCGGCGTGTTCGGTGGCTTGTGAAAAGGCGTTCAGATTGAGAAACGCAGCGGCGGCCGACATGCGCGCGGCGTAGGAGTCCGGTTCGAGCCTGACTGCGGCGTTTGCCGCCTCGGCAGCCTCGGCCCCGCGATCCAGGAGGATGAGGCGATCGCTGAACCTGGTCCAGGCTTCCACCTGATCGGGATAGAGGACCGTGGCGCGATGGGCGACGGCGGCGGCGTCCACCAGGCGGCCGTCGCCTTCCAGGCCTTCGCCAACCAGCTTCAGAACAAGCGGCTCCTCGCAGCCCTCTCCATAGGCCTTGATCGCCAGATCGATGGCTCGCGCGCGCCTTTCCGGCCGCGCCGCCTCGAACTCGATCTCGGCCAAAGGCGATGAGGGTCGGCGGTTGAGCCCGCTCATGAGAGGCCTCTAGGTCGGAACTATATCAAAGGCGATGGTAAGGCGGTGATCCGAGCCCGAGAATGGGACGGTGCCGTGCCACATGTAGGACGGAAACAGCGCCAGCAGTCCGGGCTCCGGCTTGACGAAGTGTTCGGGCGGCAGGGGCGGCTCAGTGCGCACGCCCGGTTCGCCGAACTTCAGCCATCCTTCCCGCTCGCGATCCAAGGCCTGAGGCAACACGACATAAAAGGCCGATGACAGCCAGCCGCGCGGGTGCAGGTGTCCGGCGTGGTAGCCGCCCTCGCGCAGACGAACCGACCATTCGCCGTTGAATTTGTAACCACCCGTGATGCGTGACCTCAAGGGATCATCGCCCGGTCCGAGCGCGGCAATGTAGCGGCTGATCGGCCCATCCATGGCCGCGAAGAACGCCTGAATCGCCGGATCGTCGCTGAGGGTCAGCCTCTGGCTCGTCTGACTGCCGTGGCGCACGGACTGGCCGACTGGATGCGTGCGAAAGGTGTGTAGGCGACCGAGACCGACGGACAGGTCAGCCAGGAAAGCCTCCAGATTCGGCCAATCCTTGGGGACATCCATGTGGAAGGTTTTGACGACTGCGTCATAGTCGTAGAGGCGCTCGTATCGAGCATCGCCCAACAATCGCCAGGCCGTGGCCAGAAGACCCAGGAAGTGTTGATCGGTGGGATCGGCCTCGTGCATGCGCGCGGCGATCCGCTCCGCGGCCGCCGGCTCACCAGTAGCGAAGTGCGCCTCGCAGAGTGTGCTCTGGGCCACCGCGTTCTTGGGGATCATGTTCACCGCGAGGAGGGCGTGCCGCAGCGCGCGAGGCGGGTCTTGCCAAAGCGAAAATCGGGCGGCGATGACATGCATCATCGGTTCGGCGTCAGCCCTTGAAGCCACGGGCGCGACCGCGGCGTAGGCGCCTTCCAGATCCCCCGCCGCCTGCAGCAATTCGGCCTTCTTGAGGGCCAAGGCCTGAAGATCGGGAAAGCGGATCCTGGCGAGATCGAGCGCGACAGCCGCCGCCCCAACGTCGTCCGTCCGCATCCAGATCAGTTGGGCCAGTTCTCCGTGCGCGTCGACGTGGTCCGGCCGCCGCGCGATGACCGCGCGGTAGGCGTCTTCCGCCTCGCCGGCGCGGCCTTGACCCAGGAGGGCGCGCGCCAGGACAAGCCAGGTCTCCGGCGCGTCGAGTCCCTTGGCGAGCGCCCGCCTTGCGGCCACTTCGCTGTCGGCGAAGCTCTCCAGGTCGCCGAGGACGCTGGCAAGATTGTGCTCGGCGACTGCGCTCGCGGGTGCGACCGCAGCGGCCCTGGCGTAGGCCGCTCTGGCGTCTTCCAGACGCCCCAAGGCCTTGAGCGCGGCGCCATAGGCGGAAAGGATATGCAGGTCGGCGCCCGCGCGGATCGCCAACGGCGCAACGGCGGCCAGAGCCTCCTCGGCCCGCCCACGCTCCATCAACAGATCGCTCAACGCATAAACGGTCGAACTCGAGCTAGGGTCACAAACCAGAGCGGCGCGGAGGGCGCCCTCGGCGCCGCCGCTATCTCCAAGCGCCTTGAGGGCGAGCCCCAAGAGCCTGTGACCGTCCGGTAGCTCGGGCTGTTCGGCGACCAAGGCGCGGAAAACGCCGGCGGCCTGGTCAGGCCGCGCAGCGTTCAAGCGTTCGACACCCGCCCGCAACCGCTCGACCGCGCGGGCGGACGGGAGTTCAACAGCCATTAATTGAAGCCTGTCAGCTATTAGAAATCGGCGGTGAGACCGAAAAAGATGTAGCGGCCGAGCGGGTCATAGACCTGCGGGAAGGTGTTACCCGAGCAAACGGTGGCCGGACATTCGTCTGTGCCAATGATGGGTGGGTTGCGGTCGAAGATATTGTTGACGCCGACCCGGAAGGTGTAGCGGTTCTTGAAGCGATATTGACCCACCAGATCAAACCAATTGTAAGACTCGATCCGGCAGTCTGCGCACCCGGTCTCGCCTGTATCGAGACTAACCGGACCCGTATAGCGCCAAGCTACCGAAAGTTCGAGGTTGGGCCATGGCGTAGACCAGGTGACACGCGTCTTCGATTTCCAACTTGGCAATGGGCCGGATAGCAGATTGCCGTTGCCCTGGTCCGAGGACGCCTGGCACGTCAGGCCGTATTTGCCGACGCACTCTAGAACCGGAGAGCCGACAATGCCGGTGTAAAACTGATAATCGTGGGTGTAGGTGCCGAGGAAGTTGATGTCGACACTGCCCCAATCCGGCGCGCCGAAGTCCCTGAAGCTGAATCGGTAGTCGGCGGTGAAGTCGATGCCGGAGGTTTTGATGAAGCCGGAATTCTGCACAACATCGATGACGTAGCCGGACGTAGGTGCGCCGACGACCGTGGTGCCGAGCCACAGAGAGCCGGTGCTGGCCGCCCGGTGAATGAGATCGCAAAATGACGTATCGCCCGTCGCCGCGCAGGTCGCCAGAATATTGTCGGCGCCGTAGCTTTGGATAACGTTGGTGATCTTGGTGTTGAAGTAGTCCGCCGACGCCGTGAAACCATGAATGAGGCTGTGCGGCGTGAACACGATGCCCAGGGAATAGGTGCCCGCGGTCTCCGGCTTGAGATCAGGGTTGCCGCCGGTCAGCCCATTGTACTGAGCGGCGGGGTTGGCGACGATATGGCCATATTGAGAGGCCGAAACGCCGGTGTTGGCGCATTGCGCCGGCGAGGGCATGGCTGGCGTGACGGGGCCCGCGCACGGGTCTGAGTTGCCGTCCAACCCAACCGACTGAGGCGTGAACAGCTCGACCACGTTGGGCGCGCGCACCGTACGATTGTAGCCGCCGCGGATGCGGAAGTCGTCGTTGATCGCCCAGTCGCCCGAGATCTTATAGGTGGAGGTCGATCCGATGGTGGTATAATTCGAGTAACGGTAGCCAAGCTCGGCGCTCAGATTTTTGAAGAACGGAACATCTTCAATGAATGGAAGGCGCGCTTCGCCGAACACTTCCTTGACCGCGTACGAACCAGCCACACTGAGTTTCGGGCCGCCCTGTCCGGCCAGGTCGCCTGACGAATATTCCTCATCGTAAGTGTTCGAGAGCGTTTCACGACGGTATTCTGCGCCAAGGGCGATTCCGATGCCGTCCGAGGCCCAAGGTGACTTGAGGCCATATTGGCCCAGATCACCCGTAATCGAACCGCTGACCACTTGCTCCGTATCGACGCCCTCTTCCAATCCTGGGGCGCTCAGATAGGCCGTCTGAGCCGCGGTGACACCGCCCGGAGTCCATATATTGTAAGGGATGCAGCCACCCGAGGGGTTGGCGCAGACGGCCGTCCCGTTCGGGCCAGGGACGGCGTAGAGGGCCTGGGCGAGCTTGGACTTCGATATGTCGTTCAAGAACGACTCAGTGAGGAGCGATGTCGCGTATTGGGCATA
This sequence comes from Caulobacteraceae bacterium, assembly GCA_049519835.1. GTDB lineage: Bacteria > Pseudomonadota > Alphaproteobacteria > Caulobacterales > Caulobacteraceae > Acaudatibacter. The sequence goes on from JBEKQJ010000003.1 coordinate 4,062, forward strand.
GATATTGTAGCTCCACCCGGAACCGATATCGCCCTTCATGCCGATAACGGCGCGATAGTCCGTGTGGCGAAGATCATTGATGCGATCACCGCCTTCGACGTTGCGTCGAAGGAGTACGAGGCTGTTGTTGACCGCCGTGGAGGTCGGGCCGGTGGGCAAACCATATTGACCGCAGACGGCGTGAAGCTCGTTCGCCGACAGCAGCGGATCATTGCAGGGGATGCTGTAGGTAAAGCCGAACACGCCGCTGGGAGCGACTTGGGCCACCGTGCTATCGTCCATGAACATGAAGCTGGCGAAGGTCTGCAACGCCGGACTGATGTCGTAATGGGAGAAAAAGCCGCCGGTATAGCGCTCATCCGACCGCTGGAAATAGTTCAGCGCCCCATAGTTAAACAGTCCCGTCCCATCGAACGGCTTCAAGTTTCCAGGATTCGCCGTGTCGAGCGTGTAGACGGGAGCGGACTTGGCTCCCGCCGGAACTGAAAAGTTCGGCCCATAGACAATGAATGTGCCGAGGGCGTCGGTCTCCGAGCCGCGGCAAACGAACCCGGTGCGGGCCGAATTCAGCGCTTGGGTGCAGGCGCTGTAATCCCGAGTGGCTTGCAGCACAGGGTCGGTGTGCCGATAGTCGAGATAGGCTTCGACATTGCCCTTGTCGTCCGGAGAATTCGCCCCAAAGATTATGCTGACATCGGCGGTATAGCCGTCAATGACATTGCCGCTGGGCGTCGGAAAGCCTGCGGCCCGGGTGGCCGCCTGCGACCCCGAACTGTTGTTGTCGTTCTGATTGAAACCGTAGTTGACGTCCAGTTGAAGGCCCTGGAAGTTCTTCTTCATCATGATGTTGACCACGCCCGCCACGGCGTCGGCGCCATAGACCGCCGATGCGCCGGCGGTGTCGACCTCGACTCGATCGATCAAAGCCGCAGGTATGAAGTTGAGATCGGGCACAGGGTCGAGCGGATCGCCGGGCACCAGGCGTTGGCCGTCGATCAGCACCAGGGTCCGCTTTGAGCCGAGGTCGCGCAGCGAGACTGTGGCGGTTCCCGAGGCGCCATTGGCAAGATAGGCGCCCTGTTCGGCGACGACTTGCGGCAACTGATTGATCAGGTCCTCTACCCGGGTGGCGCCGGACAGCTGCACCTCCCGATTGCTGACCGTGGTCACCGGCGCGATGCTGGTCAGGTTCTTCTCAGGGATGCGCGATCCGGTGACCACCAACGCCTGCACGGCGGTCGCAGGCGGGGCGGCTTGGTCGGCGGGAGCGGCGGGAGCGGCCGTCTGGGCGTGCGCCGCTGTCATGGAAAAGGCCGCCAGGGTGACGCCGGATATCATTGACGACGCCAGGAGGCGGCTTCGTGCGGACGCGTTGGTCAAATCTGGATCCCCCAAACAGGCAGAGTCTTTTCATGCGGCGTGTCCGCTCAAAATGAACGGCAATCTCCATTTGGAGCCGCCAGTAACCTGCTTGCTACGCCCTTATGTTGCAACTATTCAACATGGTTGAGATCTCTATTGATTAACTCCGGCCAATTATTACAACAAACGGAAAAATATCGACGAGACGAATAGTTGCGCTCTGCACGCGGGCTGGAACGCCAGGGTTGCTTGGGGGTGTTGACCGCCGGCTACGTCGTTCGCCGCGCCGGCTGGCGGGACCAAAGAGGTCGTCGACTGGAGCGCCGCCATGCTCCAAGCCGCAGCCGCCCCGACTGAATTCGAGCTTCAAGGTCGCGGCGGACCGGACACGCCAAGCCACCGCGGCCGCATCAACCCTAGCGGGCGAATGCGGCAATCGAAATCGAACTGGCGGCTGGCGCGCGCAAAAGCGCAACGGAACCTTTGATAAGCCCAGCTATTGGCCGCGCGTGCGCGACCACTGGCTGCGCGCGGCGGCGTCGCTTTGACGCCGCGGAGCCGGCGACGCCCATGGGCGGGCGTAGCTGATCCTGACGTAGGCCTCGGAGGCGGTCTGCAAGCTCGTATATATGGCCGAAAGCGCGCGCGCCAAGCCGCGGGGGCGAGGCGGTTCGTGGTTTGCGAAGGCGGTTTGCATGGTGCTTTCTCATTGTTTGCGACCACCGTCAGATAGGCGCGCGGCGACGGGCCCGCCAACCAATAGATCGACACAGGTCATTAGTTGTGATTATGACTAGACGATGCGATCCCTACCGCCGCTCGCCGCTGTCCGGGTGTTCGAAGCGGCCGCCCGCCACGAGAATTTCACCACCGCCGCGCGGGAACTGGGCATGACCCAGGCGGCGGTCAGCCATCAGATCCGTTTGATCGAGGCGAGCGCCGGGCAGCAGTTGTTCCGTCGGGAGCGCCAACGGGTGTTCCTGACCGACGCCGCGCGCAGCGCCGCCGCCGACATCACCAAGGGCCTGGATACGATCGAGGCGGCTTTCGTCAGGCTGCGCAGCGAAGACGGCGCGACGCTGACCATCTCGACGACGCAGACCTTCGCCAACACCTGGCTGGCCTGGCGGCTCGGCCGCTTCCAGATGAGCCACCCGAAGATCGCCGTCCGCCTGTCGGTGGCCGATACGCTGTCGGATTTCGTGAGCGACGGCATCGACGTGGCGATCCGGTCGGGCGCGGGCTCCTGGCCGGGCCTCGAGGCGCACCAGTTGCTGGTGCAGGATTTCACGCCCATGTGCAGTCCGGCCTTCCTTTCGGCTCAGGACGGCCGCATCGAGCCAGCGGACCTCATGAAAATCCCGCTAATCAGCCCCGACGATCCCTCCTGGGCGCGCTGGCTAAATGACGCCGGCTTGTCGGCGGCTGCGGAGCGGCCGCTCCCCGGGGTGCGATTGGATTCCCAGGCAAACGAAGGTCATGCGGCGATGGCAGGGCAGGGCGTCGCCATGTTGACCCCGTTCTTCTGGCGCCAGGACATGGCCGAGAACCGCCTCGTGCAACTGTTTCCCCAGGTCTCGACCCTCGGCGTCGCCTATTGGATCGTCTATCCGGAGCATCGACGGCTGACGCCCAAGATCAAGCACTTCCGGGAATGGATGCTGGCGGAAATCGGCAAATCCTGGGGCCCGGCGGGTTAGCTGACAGCCTGATCCCGACATGCCCCGTTCGGGGCATGCGCCGCCTTCGCTTCCCATGCCAGCGTCCGCTAGCGGCGCGTGACGAGCTGGGAGCGGCGGATGAGCGAGACCTTCACCTACACCGGCACAATCGAGCATGTGACGGTCGCGGCCAGCGGAACCTACACCATCGATGTTGACGGCGCGCAGGGCGGCCAGAGCACGTTCGCCGGCGAGAATGGCGGCCTGGGTGCGGCAGTCGGCGGCGACATCTTTCTGGCCGCCGGCACGCAGCTCGAGATCGTGGTCGGCGGCGACGGCTACAGCGACATCTGGGGCGGTGGGGGCGGCGGGGCCAGCTACGTCATCGAGACCTTCAACGGCACGTCGAGCGTCGACACGATCCTGGCCATCGCCGGCGGCGGTGGTGGCGGCGGCGTCTCCGGGGTTGGCGGCGGCGGCATCGCCGGCCCGAACGGTGACGACGGGGCCGGCGCAAGCGGCGGCCTCGCCGATGACAACGGCCTCAACGGGGCCGGCGAGGGCGGCGGCAACTCCGGCGGCGGTGGCGGCGGATTCACCGGCGGCGGCGGCGCCCCCAACATTGGCGAAAGCGGTCTGGACGGTGGCCACACCGGCGTCACCTTTCTCGGCGGAGACTCGACAGATCCAGGCGGCGGCGGATTCGGCGGCGGCGGCGCGGGCGGCGGCTATGGCGGCACCGGCTTCCACGGCGGCGGCGGCGGTGGCGGCGGCCTTGGCGGCGGCGGCGGGGGGACCAACAGCGGCGGCGGTGGCGGCGGCTCCTATCTGGCCAGCGGCTTCACGCACACGTTCGGGGCCGACGGCGATTCAAGCGAGGGCCATGCGGGCAACGGCGAAATCACCATCACACCGCCCGTCTGCTTCTGCTCGGGGACGCTGATCCGCACCACGCGGGGCGAGGTGGCGGTCGAGGACCTGACGGTCGGCGACCTGGCGGTGACGGCTTCGGGCGAGGCGCGTCCGATCATCTGGATCGGCCACAAGCGGATCTTGCGGCCGAGCCGCGTTGAGCAGCCGGTGCGGGTGGCGCCGGACGCCATTGGTGAGGGCCTACCGGCGCGGCGTCTGCGGCTCTCACCTGGCCATGCGGTGTGCCTGAGCTTCGTCGAAGAGGTGTTCGTTCCGGTGAGCGAGCTGATCAACGACGCCACGATTGTCCGCGAGGCGGTGGGCGAGGTCACCTACTGGCACGTGGAGCTGGAGACTCACGACGTGCTGCTGGCCGAAGGCCTGCCCTGCGAGAGCTACATGGACGCCGGCAACCGCGCCTTCTTCGGCCGCCAGTACGGCCGCCTGGAAACGATCGATGCGGAACGCGTCGCCGAAAGCCTGACCCGCTACGCCCGGCCGTTCGTGATCGATGAAGCCACAACCGCCGCCATGCGCCGTCGCCTCGAAAAAAGGGCGGAAAGGCTCGCAGCATCGTCTTCTACGAGGGCCTCGAGGCGCGAAGCGTCCTGAGGGCGACTAGATGACCGCTGGACGGACGGCTCGGTCGAGCTCCCCGCCCAGATGTGGTCAGCCTGCGACGGTCTCGTCGTCCTCGCCTGCGCCCTCGATCCCCAAGCCGGGTGGGCATGGCGTGGGCCGAAGGTCATCGCAAGACCGCAACTGCGCGCGGTGGCCTGAGCGTCCGAGCGTCGGCGCTTGCGCGCCGGGCTGATCGGCCGGCCTTAACCTCCGTCCGATTGGCTGCGACCCCGCGCCTGAATGGCGGCGCGCCTATTGGCCACGGACTGGGCCGTGACGGCGACATTGCCGGCTCGGGAGCGTTGGCGTTCGAGCGTCATCGCTTCGCCGAACGGCAAAGCGAATCCGTCATCGATTAGCGCTTTGTAGTTGCTGACCATGTCCGGGTCGCATGAGGCGATGTCGGCGGCCAGCTGACGCGCTTCTCGCATCAGCGCGGACGGTTCGACCACGCGGTTGACCAGGCCCCAGGCCAGGGCAGTCTCGGCGTCGATGTAGTTTCCTGACAGCGACAGCTCCTTGGCGCGCGAGACGCCGACGAGGCGCGAGAGTCGCTGCGAGAGGCCCCATCCGGGGATGACGCCAACCCGCGCATGGGTGTCGGCGAAGCGGGCGTTGGTCGAGGCGATGAGAATGTCGCAAGCCAGGGCCAGCTCAAAGCCACCGGTTACGGCGACACCGTTGATGGCGGCGATGACCGGCTTGGCGCAGGCGTCGAGGGCTCGGACCGGGTCGGTGTCGGGCGTCCTGGCCTCGCCTTGCCCGAGGCCGTGTTCGCCGACCTCCCTGAGGTCGAGGCCGGCGCTGAAGGCGCGTTCGCCGGCGCCGGTCAGGATCACCACCCGCACGGCCGGGTCGGCGGCGGCGGCTCCTACGGCTGCGGCCAGCTCGGTCTGCAGGGCGCGCGACAGGGCGTTCATCTTGTCGGGGCGGTTGAGAGTCACCACCGCAACGGCGTCGGCGAGCTCCGTCTCGACGAGGCTCATCGCTGGTCTCCCCTGCCCGACCTGCTAGTCGAGCAGAATCTCGAGCGGACCGCCCAGATCGGACCAATGAACGACATCATCGGGCGGCACCTTGAAGCCGAGGTCGCGCAGAGCGTCGGCGTCCACGCGGCGCAGCTTGCCCTTGGCGCCGTGGCCGGTGGCGTCGTCGATATTGACCGCGACCCGCTGGTCGCCCTTCCGTCCGTAGACGATGGCCTTGCGCGGGCGCTCGTCGCCGAGGCGGGTGGGCTGCTCGCCGTTGTAGGCGAAGCGGCCACGGACCCACCTGCCTTCGTGAAGCTGGCATAGCATCTCACCATCGCCCGAAACGGCGATGTCTGTGATGGCGGGAACCTCGGATCGTTCGCCGCCGGCCGCAAAAACCTGTCCGAAGAGTTTCTTGATCGGGTTGGCCATCTAGGATCCGTCCTTGGGGAGCGCCGGCATGTGGGAATTGGGATCTACGCACGCAACCTGGTCACGCTACGGGCAGCCTAAAGGCCGCCGACACCGGAGTCTTTTGTAGCACCACATTTTTCTTAACAGCAAAGGTCGCCGAGCGTTCCGACGCGTGGCGGCCGGCCGGCGCCCAGTCGGCGGCGAATTCGTCGATCATCCTGGCGCAGAACGCCGGCAGGTCGTCGGGTTTGCGCGACGTCACCAGCCCGCGATCGACGACGACCTCCGCGTCGACCCAGTCGGCGCCAGCCCATTTCAAGCGAGGGCCGGGAAGTCATCCTGCGGCCCTAAATCGCCTCGGCGTTGATGAGCGTCCACGGACCGTAACAGATGGCGGCGATCGGTTTGCGGGCGCGGGCGGTCAGCTGAGGAAGGTGACCTTCACGCCGGGCCTGACCGCCCGGGACAGGGCCTCCGCATCCCAGTTCGTCAGCCGTACGCAGCCGTGGCTGGCGGTCTTGCCGATCACATGCGGATCGGGCGAACCGTGAATGCCGTAGTCCGGCGCGGTGAGGGCGATCCAGACGACGCCGACCGGATTGTTCGGACCGGGGGGGATGTGCAGCTTGCCGGCATCCTTGGGACCCCACGTCAGCTTGGCGGGATTGTAGTGGTAGTCGGGATTCTGGCGGACGCCCTTGACCTTCCAGGTTCCTTTTGGCGAGGGGCGAGTGGTCGAGCCGACGGTGGCGGGAAATACACCGACCGCCCTTTGGTTGGCGTCGAAGGCGGTCACCTCTTCCTTGTTCTTGTCCACCTCGATGGTCTTCACCTCGGGCAGGCTGGCCTCGCCGGGGTCGACGACGACGATCCGGGTCCCAGCCTTGGTCAGGTCGGCCCCCGGGTTCAGCTCGGTGAGCAGCTGCTCATCCATGTGGAAGCGCTCGGCCAGCATCTGCCTTGACGAGGTGTAGCCGAGCGCCGGCTGCTGGCTCATCTTCACGAAGTCCTCGCCAACGGCTGGTGACCATGGTCCGGCGACGTCCTGCGGCGTCAGGATGTAGGGTTTCAGGACCGGCGCCTGATCGGCCCCGGTGAGGCTGGTCCACGTCGCCTGGTCGAGATCTCCAGTCGCCGTCAGGCCATGCATCTGTTGGTAGGCGCTCAAGGCGTTCTGGACGTTCTGACCCATCCGGCCGTCGATGACGCCCGGCGAGACCTGGGCGCGGTCCATGAGCACCTCGGCCTTCAGGAGCAGGGGACCGGTAGTCTTGCCGTCTCCGACGTCGGCCGAGAAGGTGTTGGTGTCCGCCGCGGTCAGATTGCCGCCCAGCGTGTTGTTGGGCGCCCCGGCGCCCCTGTCGGTGTTCGGCGCGGCTTCCGCGAACTGGGCGTCGTTCACGGCCGCCATCGAGAGGACGCCTGGCGCTCCGGCCGGGGCCGGGGCGACGATCGGCGCAGGCTTGGCTGAGCTTTGGGTGGTTGAGCCGCCGCGGCCGTCATACTGCGAACAAGCGGCCAGCGCGGTGAGGCAAGCCATGGATTGGAGCGCACGAAGGTTTTTCATACACCTTCAATCCGCGGGGTGTGCGGCTGTTCCGGATCGACGGTGGTCGGGTCAGGTTATCAGCCGGCGCAGGTCAGCGATGAGGTTCGCCTCGACGGCGGGCTTGTCGCGGCGGATCCGCGCGATGCGCGGGAAGCGCATGGCGAGGCCCGATTTGTGCCGCCGGCTCTCGTGGATCGAATCGAACGCCACCTCGAAGACGAGGGACTTTTCGACCTCGCGCACCGGGCCGAACCGGCTCACCGTGTGGCTGCGGACAAAGGAATCGATCCACTTCAGCTCCTGGTCTGTGAAGCCCGAATAGGCCTTGCCGACCGGTAACAGTTCGCCCCCCTGCTCGGGCGGCGCGGTCCAGCAGCCGAACGTGTAGTCGGAATAGAAGCTCGAGCGTTTGCCCGACCCACGCTGGGCGTACATCAAGACGCAATCGGCGGTGAGCGCGTCGCGCTTCCATTTATACCACAGACCCACCTGCCGGCCGCCGACATAGGCGCTGTCGCGGCGCTTGAGCATCAAGCCCTCAATCGCGGCGTCGCGGGCGCTGTCGCGCAGGGCGGCCAAGGCGGCGAAGTCGGCCGCCGCGACCAAGGGCGAGAGGTCGAACCGATGCGGCGGCAAGGTCTGGACCAGAGACTCGAGGCGGCCACGCCGGTCGCGCCACGGCAGTGGGCGCAGGTCGTCAGGTCCATCGATCAGCACGTCGTAGAGACGTACGAAGGCTGGACTCTCGGCCTGCATCTTCGTCGAGACCGCCTTGCGCCCCAGCCGCTTCTGCAAGGCGTTGAAGCTGGCCGCGCCGCCCTCCGCCCCGCCCTGAAGCGAGCCGCGGATCAGCAGTTCGCCGTCGAGCACCCCGTCGTGGAGGAAGTCGGCCGCAACCTCCGGAAAGGCGGCCGTGATGTCGTCGGCGCCGCGGCTGTAGAGCCGGGTCTCGCCGCCGGCGCGCACAAGCTGGATGCGGATGCCGTCCCATTTCCACTCGGCGGCGTAGTCGGCAAGATCGAGCGCCATGCCCTCGCCCAGGGGGTGGGCGAGCATGAACGGGCGGAAAACCGGCAGGGCCCTGGATTCCGGCGCCGGGGCGTCTCCGCGCGCCCAGGCGAACAGCGGCGCGTAAGGCGGAATGAGCGCGTGCCACACCTCCTCGACCTCATCGAGGGGCAGCGCGAACGCCTCGGCCAGGGCGGTCTTGGCGAGGCGCGCCGAGACCCCGACCCGCAACGCGCCGGTGGCGAGTTTGAGCAGCGCGAACCGTCCGTTGGCGTCCAGCCGGTCGAGCAGGGCGGCCAACTGGGCGTGCAGCGTCGAGCGGGTCATCATCGACAGCGCCGCCACCGCCTCTCCGACTGTGGGCGTGGCCGCAGGCGGGGTTTCCGGGCCGGGCCACAGCAGGCTGACGGTCTCGGCGGTGTCGCCGACATAGTCCCGCGACAGCGTGAACAGCACCGGATCGACCCGTTCGCTGATCAGGGCCCGGATCGCCGCCGGCTTGACGGCCGGAAAGTCGAGGCCGCCGGTCAGGGCGGCGAGGGCCCAGCCGCGATCGGGATCGGGTGTGCGGCGCAGATAGTCGGCGATCAGGGCCAACTTGCCGTTGCGCGACCGGGTGTAGATCAGCCGATCGATGAGCTCAGCGAAGGCTTCCACCGCTCAATCGTCCTCGTCGTCGTAGCCGACCAGGTCGAGAGCCTGGGCCCGCAGCTGCTGGAGCGCGCACCAGTGGACCAGGGCGTCCTCGCGGCCGTGGGTGATCCAGGTCTCGGCGGGCCGCAATTCGCCGATCGTCGCGGTCAGCTCGGGCCAGTCGGCGTGGTCGGAGATGACCAGCGGCAGTTCGACGTTGCGCTGGACCGCGCGCTGGCGAACCCGCATCCAGCCCGAGGCCATGGCGGTGATCGGGTCGGGCAGGCGACGGCTCCAGCGATCATTGAGCGCGGCCGGCGGGCAGAAGACGATCTGGCCGGCAAGCGCGCCTTTCGGGGCGTCTGCCACCAGCCGCAGGTCGCCAAGGTCGATCCCGAAATCGCCATAGAGGGCGCACATCCGCTCGAGCGCCCCATGGATCCAGATCGGCTCAAGATAGCCGGCGCGGCGGAGTTCGGCGATGACCCGCTGGGCCTTGCCGAGCGCATAGGCCCCCACCAGCACGCAGCGCTGCGGATTGGCTTCCCGGGCCGCCAGCAGTCGGACGATCTCGTGGGCGATCGGCGGATGGACGAAGACCGGCAGTGCGAAAGTGGCTTCGGTGATCAGCACGTCGCAGCTGACCGGTTCGAACGCCGCGCAGGTCGGGTCGGACCGGCGCTTGTAGTCTCCGGTGATCACCACCCGTTCGCCGCCGCGTTCGAGGACCACCTGGGCCGAGCCGAGCACGTGTCCGGCCGGAGCCAGCCAGGCGATGATCCCGTCGTCGAGCGCCAACCGCTCGTGCAGCGCCAACGGGCGTGATGCGGGAGCAGCCCCATAGCGCAAGGCCATGATCGCCAGTGTCTCGCGGGTGGCGATGGTTTCGCCGTGGCCGCTGCGGGCATGGTCGGCATGACCATGGGTGACCAGCGCGCGCGCCACCGGGATCGACGGATCGATCCAGGTCTCGGCGCCCGGCAGGAAGACGCCTTCGCGGCGGGCGGAGATCCAGTCGAGGCGCATGCTTCAACAACGCACTTTCAGTCGTCATGGGCGAGAAAATATGATGCCCTCAGCTCTCCCTCCGCCCGGACCTGGCGAATGGCACGCTGATCAGCACGGCCGCGGTCAGCAGGGCGACGAGAGCCCAGGCCTCGTCGATCGACTGGGTCATGGCCGCCTTGTCGACCAGCGGGCGCAGGAATTCGCGGGTGGCGTCGTCCGGCGGTCCCGGGGGTCGGTTGAGAAAGAGGTCCATCGGGATGCCGACGAACCTGGCCATCGCGACATCGCCGGCCGCCAGGCGGCGCGCGATCTCCGCGGCGTGGGTGTGGACCCGGCCGTAGATCACGGTGTCGATCAGGGCCAGGCCGATGGCGCCACCCAGGTTGCGCATCAGGTTGAAGAGGCCGCTGGCGTCGGGGACGTGGTGGTCGGCGAGGTGGCCCAGGGCCAGGCGGGTCGGCGGCAGCAGACAGAACATGATCGCCGCGCCGCGCAGGACCTGGGGCCAGAACATGCCGGCGAAATCGGTCTGCGGCGTGGCGGCGGCGCTCAGTCCCAGCCCGATTGCGAAGAGGGCGAAGCCGAACGCGGTGAGCCAGCGGGCGTCGAGGCGCTGCTCGAGAACCACGGCTGCAGGCGCGGCGGCCAGTTGGCAGCAGCCGGTCACCAGCATGACGATGCCGATCTGGACGGCGTCGTGCCCGCGCACGTAACCCAGGAACACCGGCATCATGTAGACCGAGCCGTAGAGGCCGATCCCAAGCACGAAGCTGAGCAGGCAGCCGATGGCGAAGCGCCGATCGAGGAAGGTGCGCAGGTCGACGATCGGCGCGCGGGCCTGCCAGAGACGCTTGCCGCAGGCCGCGGCCGAGGCGAGGGCGAGGGCGAGCAGGCCAAGCACCAGCGGCGAGGACCAGCCGCGCGACGGCGCCTCCTTCAGACCGATCTCAAGCGTGGCCAGGGCGAGGGCCAGCAGGATGAGGGCGAGGATGTCGAGGGAGCGGCCCTCGCGCCAACGCAGCGGCGCGCGCGGCGCGAACAGGGTCACGACAATGGCGGTCACCACGCCGGGGGTGACGTTGATCAGAAACAGCCACCGCCAGGAATAGGTCGAGGTGATCCAGCCGCCGACGATCGGCCCCACGGTCGGGGCGAGGACGGCCAGAACGCCGGCGATCATAGTCGCCAGGCCTTGCCGCTCGACTGGAAACAGCAGGAAGACGGCCGAGAACACGGTCGGTATGAGCACGCCGCCGGCGAAGCCCTGGATGATCCGCCAGCCGATCAGCGAGGCGAAGCCGCCGCTGAACGCACAGCCGATCGATGCGACGGTGAAGACGACAATCGAGATGACGAACAACCGCCGCATGCCCAGCGCGCGGATCAGCAAGCCGGTGAGCGGGATGGCGATTACTTCGGCGACGAGATAGGCCGTCTGGATCCAGCTGATGCGCTGGCGGGCGATGGCGAGGGCGTCGCCGATCGTCGGCAGGGCGGTGGCGACGATCTGGATGTCGAGAATGGCCATGAACATGCCGACGCTCATGGCCGCAAAGCCGACCCAGGCCGCAGCCGGCCCCAACTCATGGCGCTTTGCCTCAGCCGCGGGCGGCAAGTTCGGCTCCAGCCAGCGCAGCGTTTTCGGCGCGAATCCGGATGGCCAGCACAGCGGCGTTGGCCAGCGAGAATACCAGGGCGACGATCGGCGCCCCTAGCGCCAGGGGCAGGCAGGCGATCTCGCCGACGACCACCAGGTAGTTGGGATGACGCAAGAAGCGATAGGGCCCGCTGGTCACCAGGGGCGCTCCGGGAAGGATGATGATGCGGGTCGTCCACCGCCGCCCGAGGGTCGCCAGGGTCCAGACCCGCAGGCCCTGCAGCAGCAGGAAGATCGCCAGCCAGCCCCATTGCAGGGGATGGTCCCTGGCCAGCCACCATAGGGCGACCAGCCAGCTGGCGTGGAGCAGGACGATGACCGGATAGTGCGCGGCGGCGACCTCATAGGCGCCGGCCGCCAGCAGGGCGGCGGTGTTGCGTTGCGCGAGCCAGAGCTCGGCGAGACGTTCGGCCGCGACCAGGAGGAGGAGCGCCTCGGCCACCGTCATGCGGCGCCCCTCATGCGGCCTGCGACAGCGCCACGCTGCTGGCGGTGAAGCCAGGACCCATGGCCGTCAGCAGCGTCCGGCCCGGCAGACCGGTCGCCATGGCGCGCTCGAGGACGAAGAGGGCGGTCGGCGCTGACATGTTACCGAACTGCGCCAGCACCTCGCGTTCGACGTTGAGAGCCCCCTGACCGAGGTCGAAGGCGTCCTCGAGGGCCTCGATCACCTTGGCGCCGCCCGGATGGAAGACGAAGCGGTCGACATCGCCCAAGGTAAGGCCGCCGCGGCTGAGAATACCGCTGACGGCGGGGGCCATGCTCTCGCGGGCGAAAGGGGGGATGGCGCGATCGAAGATGACCCCGAAGCCGGGCGCATCGACGGTCCAGCCCATGATTTCCAGGGTGTCCGGCCAGGTGTGCTGGCCGCTCATTTCAATGGCCAGTTCGCCGGCGTCGTCCGCCTTTACGACGCAAGCGGCCGCGCCATCGCCGAACAGGGCGGTGGCGACGATATTGGCCTTGGTCAGTTCATCGTGGCGGAAGGCCAGCGTGCAGAGCTCGACCGTCACCATCAGAACCACGCTGCCAGGCCGCGCCTGCGCCAGGCGGCCGGCCAGGGCGAGACCGGACACGCCGCCGGCGCAGCCGAGACCGAAGACCGGCACTCGCTCGACGTCGGCGCGAAAACCGAGGCGGCCGGCGGCGCGGGCTTCCAGGCTGGGCGTGGCGATGCCGGTGGAGGAGACCGTGACGATCGTATCCACGTCGCTGGCGCGCAGGCCCGCCCCCTCGAGCGCCTTGCCGGCGGCGTCAATGAACAGCTCGACGGCCCCCTCGAGATAGGCTGCCATGCGTTCAGGCCAGCCGAGCGGCGTGAAATACCAGTCGATCGGGCGGACCGCGAACCGCCGGGAGATGCCCGAGCTTTCGAAGACACGGGCCATCCGGTCGAAATCGCCGAAGCGCCCCGCGAACAGGCTGCGCGCCGCGATGGCGATGTCGCCCTGCGCGAAGCAATGCGGCGGCGTCGCCGTGGCGACAGACAACAATTTCGGGGGCCGCATTGGTTGGAATTCCTAGCGAACGGCCGCCCACGAACTGTGCGCTGGCAGCGCTCCGCCTCACCCTTAAGCTTAATTCCCCGGAATGGTTCCCGCTTCACAGTCCGGCGCGCCGTCTTGTCGCCCACTGTGGCTGAACAAGCGCTGCCGCCATCCTCGGCTCACACGCCGGCGCGGGTGGGGAGCGAAGGCTCCGCTAGCAGGGCAGCCAGGAGGGTGTCCTCGAGCACCGCCCGGTCGGGGGCGAAGCCCGCCTGCCGCCCGCGACTGGCGGGAAACGGCGGCCGGATCAATCTGCGAGCTCGGCCGTTAGTCCGTGACCGAATGGAGCGCGCCATGGAGCCGGGTGCAGAATGCGCCAACATAGCCTCGGAGGCGCTGGAGGTCGAGATTTCGGCGCTGGGCGCCGAGCTCGCGGCGATCAGGGACCGTCGGGGAAGAGACCTGTTGTGGAACGGCGATCCGGCTGTCTGGAGCGGGCGCGCGCCAATCCTGTTCCCGGTCATCGGCATGCTGCGGGACGGGCGGTACAGGTTCGATGGCGGAGCCTTCGAAATGCCGAAGCACGGGTTCGCCCGGCATTCGATGTTTGAGATCCTTCCGGGGGCGGCTGACGCCGTCACCATGAGGTTGGACGCCTCGGCGGCGACCCGGGCGATCTATCCGTTCGAATTTCGCCTCGAGCTTACCTTCGCCGTTCAGGTGTCGGCGCTGCACGTGACGGCGGCGATCGCCAATCGCGGCGACGGGCCGATGCCGGCCAGCTTCGGGTTTCACCCCGCGCTCCGATGGCCGCTACCGTTCGACCACCCGCGCGCAGAACACCTCATCCGGTTCGCTCACCCCGAGCCCGCGCCTGTGCGGCGCATCGACGGCGCGGGGCTGCTGACACCGACCCCACATCCTACGCCGATCGTGGGGGATCGCCTGTGGTTGCGCGATGAACTGTTCGCCGACGACGCTTTGATTTTCGACCAGCTGAAAAGTCGGTCGGTTCGTTATGGCGCGGAGGGCGGGCCGTGCATCGAGGTGAGTTTCGAGGATTTCTCGACCCTTGGCGTCTGGACCAGGCCGGGCGCGCCTTTCATCTGCATCGAACCGTGGCAGGGTCTATCCGACCCCGAAGGGTTCAATGGCGATATTCGCGACAAGCCCGGGATCATGAACATCCCCGTCGGCGAGACCCGCACCCTTTCGATGGGTCTGGCCCTGCTGCCAGAGGACTGGGCCTACGCAGAACGCGACAGCGCCGCATGAGGCTGGACAACCAGACGGCGGTGGTGACCGGCGGCGAGTCCGGGATCGGCGCTGCCTGTGTCGCGGCGTTGACCGCGGCCGGCGCCCGCGTGGCCCTGACCTATTTCAAGGACCAACAAGCGGCCGAGGCGGTTTGCGCGGCGGCGGGCGGATCGGCTCATGTCATCGCCGCCCAGACCGACGTGACCGACGAGGCCGCAGTCGAAGCGTTGTTCGAAAAGGCCGAGCAGGCCTTTGGAACGGTCAGTCTGCTGGTCAATTCCGCTGGTCTGAACATGAGCGGGGTGAAGCTGGTGGATATGGCGCTGAGCCAGTTCGATCGGGTTATCCGCTCGGATCTCTACGGCCCGTTCCTGACCTGCCGGCGGCTGGTCCGCGGCTTGGAGGCGAAGGGGGCGAAGGGGCGGATCGTCAACATCTCGTCGATCCACGAGAAAGCGCCGCGGCCCGGCGGCGTCGACTACGACTCGGCCAAAGGCGGTCTCTCTCAGTTGACAGCGACCCTGGCCCTCGAACTCGCGCCCAAAGGCATCGCCGTGAACGGCGTCGCGCCAGGCATGATCCTGACCCCGATGAACGCGCGAGCCGAGAGCGACCCGACCTACCTGTCGCAGCTGGAAGCCAACATTCCCTGGGGCCGGGCCGGGCGCCCGGAGGAAGTCGCCGCCCTGGTCTGCTTCCTGCTCTCGCCGGCGGCCGACTACATCACCGGCGCCACCGTGGTCATCGACGGCGCCCTGTCGCTGACCATTGCTCAGGGCGCTTGAGGCATGAAGACGGTCACCTATGCGGTCGAGCAACTCGATGCGGTCACGATTGCGCCCGGCTCGCCCCTCGATGGCCTTGCGCTGATGAGTCCATTCGTCTGGAAGGACGGCGACACCTATCGAATGATGGTGCGCGGCGTGAGTGATCCCTTGGGACCTCACGATCCGACCGGCGTCATCGGCTCGGCCTACAGTCATGACGGCCTGGCCTTTGAGAGCGATCCGAAACTGTCGATTACGCCTGACGCCGGGGCGTCGGCGGAAGACGCCGGCGGCTGCGAGGACCCGACCGTGGTCGTGACCAGGGAAGGCCACTATCTGATCTATTACACCGGCGTCGACGCTGGCCGCACGCAAGGCCGGATGCTCGTCGCCAGCGGCCCTAGCCTGACCAAGCTGACCAAACAGCGGGTGGTGCTGAAGGCCCCACCTGGCGAAGGCAACATCAAGGAAGCCACGGTGGCGCAAGCCGCGAGCGGCGACTGGCGTCTCTTCTATGAATACGCCGCCTATGACGCTTCGCGGATCGGCATGGCCTCCGGACCGACGGCGGATGGCCCGTGGACGGTCCAGGCCGACCCGTTCACCGTTCGTAGCGAAAGCTGGGACGACTGGCACCTGTCGACGGGCCCGATCGTCAAACTGAACGGCGTCGATCCGGTGATGTTCTACAATGGCGCCACCCTGGATGCGCGCTGGCGGATCGGCTGGATCAGCTTCGATCCCGACTTCAAGCGCGTCACCGGCAGGGGCCTGGAGCCGGTCGTGCTGCCGCCGCCCGCCAGGAGCCGCGCCGCCACCGACATCGCCTTTGCCGCCTCGGCGGTCGCCGAAGGTGGCCAGATCGCCCTCTATTATTCGCTCGAAGACAGCGTTCTGCGCCGGGCGCTGGTCAGGTGCTACAGCCGCTAGAAGGCGCCACACAAGCGCCGGGCGCACCTGTTACGTTTGTGGGCGCCAGATGAAGGCCGCAAATGCCGTTCGGGGGATCCCGAACAGGCTCAGGCCCTCGGCCCAAGCTTCGGCGGCCAGCCGCGCCGGTCCACAGACGCCGGCGGGGGGCGCCCGCCCGAGGTCACAGCGTCACCTTGATTTCCCTCGGGGCGCCGTGTGTCTGTTGCGTGATAGGTCCCTTCGGAGCGCGGGATGACGGGCGAGCAGGCGGAAAGCGTGGTGGTGTTGGGGGCCGGCATCGCGGGCCTCAGCGCCGCCCTGGCGCTCGCCCCAACCGGCCGGCAAATCACCCTCCTGGAACGGGACGCGCCGCCGCCGGCCGGTGACGCCGAGGCGGTGTTCGACGGCTGGCAGAGACGCGGGGCCAGCCAGCTGCGCCACAGCCACGCCTTCCTGGCCAGGCTGCGCAAGCTGATCGCCACCGAGCATCCGGCCCTGCTCGAGGCCTTGCTGGCGGCCGGAGCGCGCGAACTGCGCTTCGCCGACGGCCTGCCGGAACCGCTCAGGGCCGGCTACAGGCCCGAGCCTGAGGACGCCGAGATGGCGATCATCGTCAGCCGGCGGACGACGATGGAGATGGTCATCCGCCGCTATGTCGAGGCCGCGACCAACGTCACGATCCGATCCGGCCTCTTCGCCACCGGGCTGGTGAGCGAGCGCGACGCCGCCGGCGGCCTGACGGCGCGGGGTTTTCGCCTGGACAGCGGCGAGACGGCGCTGGCCGATCTGGTCATCGACGCCGGCGGCCGCCGTTCGCCGGCCGAGGAGTGGCTGGCCGAGGCCGGGGCGGTGGTCGACGAGACCGGCGAGGACTGCAAGATCCTCTACTACACCCGCTTCTACGCCTTCGAACCTGGCCAGAGCGATCCGCCGCGCGGACGCCACGGCGGCAACGGCGACCTTGGCTATCTGAAGTTCGGGATCTTCCCGGCCGACAACGGCACCTTCTCAGTCACTGTCGCGGTGCCGGAGGTTGAGGAGGCCCTGCGCGTGGCGGTGGTGGACCCGAAGGTGTTCGATGCGATCTGCGCCCGGTTGCCAGGCGCCGCCGCCTGGACCGATCCGGCCCGCGCCCGGCCGGTGAGCAAGGTCTACGGCATGGGTGACCTCAAGAGCCGCTGGCGCGAGATGGCCCCAGACGGGCGGCCAGCCATCCTCAACTACTTCAGCGTCGGCGACAGCCTGGTGCGCACCAACCCTCTTTACGGCCGTGGCTGCTCGTTCGCGGCCATCGAGGCGCACCTGCTGCGGGATGTTCTTGGCGCGACGGCCGACCCAGCGGAACGAGCGCGCGCCTATAGCGAGCGCGTGAGCACCACCCTGCGACCGTTCTACGAAGACATGCTCACCCAGGATCGCGCCGCCGCCCGCCGCGCCGAGCATGGCATGGATCCCGACTACCAGCCTTCCCTGCGCGCCCGGTTGATGCGGCGGTTTGTCGAGGATGGAGTGGCGATCGCAGTCCGCCAGCACCCGGAGCTGTTCCGCGCCGCCATGCGCGCCTTCCACATGCTGGAGCCGCCGAGGTCCTGGCTCGGCAAGCCCGCGGCGATGGTCAAGATCTTCCTGGCGCTGGCGCGGGGCCGCAAGGCCAATGCCCGCCTTTACGCGCCCAAGCCCGGCCCGCCGCGGAACGAGATGTTCGCCGCCCTCGGCCTGCCGGCCGGCGCGGACCTGGCGCGCCTGAGGTCGGCCGGGTGAGCGGGGCGGGCACAGCCGGCGGCAAGCCGGTTCTGGTTGTCCAGGGTCTCGACGACGGCATTGCGCCGCCAGAAAGTGGCCGCGACCTCGAGGGGCTGTATCCGGATCGGGTGACTCTGGTCGAGATCGAGGCGACGGGACACGCCCGCTGCCGGAGCAGCCGGCGGTGATCGCGAAAAACCTGACCGGCTGTCTGGACCGGTTCAGCCGGGATAGGGCGACGTAGGACGCCACCAGCCTCGGAAGAGTCCTGCGCCGCCCAGTGCGGGCGCTGTCCGGAGGCGCGTCGGCCCCGGACGCCATACACACGCGGCGCCCGGGGTTTACGCGTCACAGGTACGCCACCTATCGGGGCATTATCGAGAGGGGCCCAACTCTACTTACTCCGAGACCCCTCTCACCGGCCCCGCCGGTCCTTTCCCCCGGAGGCAGGGAAAGAAATTACGCAGCTCACGCTGCATTGGTTTGCGGTCGAAACGAGCGGTTCAGCGCCGGCGGGATGGCTCCCGACAAGGCGCTGCCGGTCTGACCGCCCGGCCGCGTCGGCGTGGGGAACCACCGCCGACAGGCGCGGTTGAAACTGGTCATCTCCGAGAAGCCGAGCCGCTCGGCAATCTCGGCGTGGCTGAGGGTTCCGTCGTCCAGCCAGCGCCGGGTGCGAAACTTCAACTCGGCGTCAACCAGCTCGCGAAACGTGACTCCCAGGCGCGCCAGGCGGCGCGTCAGGGTTCTCTGCGAGAGGCCGAGTTCGCGGGCCGTGTCGTCGAACCGTGCGCGGGGCGAATCCAGACGTGACAACAGGCGCTCGATGCGCTCCTTGACGCCTTCAGACATCGGACGCCGCCTGGCTTCCACCAGGCAGTCCAAGGCCACCCAATGCAGGGCCGAGTCGGCCAGGGGCGAGCGCATCGCCAATAGTCGCTGGGGGACGATCACTGCGTTGACGGCCGCGCCCCAGCGGACGGAGCCGCCGAGAGCCTTCTCGAGCTCGGCCGCGTAAGGCGGTTCGCTCCAGATGAACTCGAAGCTCAGCGCCGACATTTCGGCTCCGAGAATGCCCTCGAAGATCGTCGACAGCCCAAGCAGCACTGAATAGGCGAAGAACTTGTGTTCGCCCTCCGTGGTCGGCGTGGCTACCGTGTGTCGCACGACGGTAGCGCCCGACTGCTGCTGGAGGCTGAGGCGCTGCTGGGTCATGCCGGTCGGGATGTGCTGGACGACGACGTCCACGGCGGCGCCGAGATTGGGGGCGGTGATGGCGGCCACGCCCAGGGGACGGAGGCTGGCCACGGTCCACAATTCCGGCGCGCCAAGGAACCAGCCCTCGCCGTAGATGCGGTTCATGTTGTCGATGAGGCGCGTCAGTTGGAAGAAAGAGATCTCGGTCTGGGGATCGTCGACCTCCATCGCGTCGACCCCTGTGCCGTCGAGAATCAACTCTCGCTGCGATCTGGTGGCGCCGAACCTGTGCGCCGCCAGTTGGAAGTAACCGATCTGCGAGGGACGCAGGTAGATGTCGTCGAGCATGACGGTTTCCCCTGGATTGGGCGTTAAGTTCTTGAAAGAGCCCGCGACACGGCGCCGCTGCTCAGGGTCGGTTGTTGACGGGACATCCCGGCTAGGGGTCGGGAGGTGGCAGGGAGCCGCAGCCGGCGGGCGCGATCGGCCATGTATTCGACGCGGGCCTGGGCGAGCCGGCCGATCGAGCCCACCAGCAGGCCCACGCCAAGGATCGCGCCGCCGATCGCCCGGCCCGCATCGCGGACCGGTTCGCTGCCGGCTTCTGGCTCTTGAAGCCAGGTGTTCAGGACGGCGCCGGAGACGATCAGCGCGCCGCCGAGATAGCCGCCGATGGTCAGGGTTTCGCCGAGGCCCAGGTGGGCGATGAGCGCGCCCCAGACGGGTTCCAGCACGTAGAGGAAGGCGACGGTGACGGGGTTGATGTAGCGTTGGAAGAAGATCGAAATCGCGGTCGGCAGGAACGTCGTCGCCAGGCCCGCGTAGACGATCCATGGCCAGACACTGCCGAAGCCGGCCGCAGTCAGCCCGCGCGCATGCCCGGAGACGCCGGTGGCGACCGCCGAGAGCACGGCCATGGTGACCACTTCGGTTGCGAACATCGGCAATAGGGAGCGCTGGTCGCCTGAGCTGAGCTTGTCAGCGCAGAAGATGTAGATCGTGTAGATAACGGCCGCGGCGAGACCGATGCCGTCGCCCAGCAGATGGCCGCCACCCTTGGTGACCTGCGAGATGAGCAGCATGGCGCCGAGCACGGACAGCAGGCCGGCGCTCCAGGTCACCCAGCCCACCGGCCGGCGGAAGATCAGCCAGGCGATGAGCGCGGCGACGAAGCCGTTGATGGCCGGATAGAAGGCGGTATCCGTCGCCGTAGTGTAGGCGAGCGCCCAGGTGCTGGTCAGGACGCCAGCGTAAAGCACCATCCCGAGCACGACGCCGCGCCGAACGACCTGGAAGTTCAGTCGCCGCCAGGTGGCCGCGAGAATGACCAAGGCTGGAACGGCCGCGACGGCGAGTTCCGCAGTAGAAAAAACGAAGGGATCAGCAAATCCTAGAGAGAATTTGCCGGCCGCATAGAACGACCCCCAAAGTATCGGGTTGAGACTAAACAAGAGAACGGAGAGGGTTTTCATGACAGGGTCCCTGCGGATGAAACCTTGGAAAGTGAAAGTCTTTCGCCACGATCAAAATACGATGCCCATGCGTTGATCACTGCGTTGGCATAGATAATAGGCATGTTGTGAATGTATCTTTCCTTCTTGGTCTCGGCGAAGGCCGGGTCTTTATGGAAAGCAACCCAATTTCGTTTGTCTTCGGTCAGATGCACGGGACATCGAGACGTATTGGTTATGGCTGCGTAGTTCTTGATGGTTTTCTCAGCCATGCGCTGCCACGGGTCGGCGCAACGCGCGAGAATGCTCTTGGCCTCGGCCTTGTCCTCGATTTCGTGGGGGGCCTTGCCGGCGTGGAGCTCGGACGTGTCCCTGGCGAACATCGCGAAAGCGAAGATGTCCGATGTAATATTCACGCATAGATATGGCGCCGCCATCAGCGGGTCGTAGAGCGGATCGGACTCGTCGTCGGACTGCGGACAGAAGGCGATCGCGTCGAAGTCGTCATACTCGGTCGGTGTGCCGGTGACCGGGCAGGTGAGGGTCAGGCGCTTGTTCAGCGCGCCGCCGTTGAGCAGCGTGGTCGCCGGCACATCGCTGAGGATCGCCATCCGCTCTGAAAGATAGATCATGGCGTCTTCGACGCTGGCCGGCCCGCTCTTGTAGAAACGCGGCTCGTTGAAGACGAACAGGCAGCCGACGCTCAGCCGCCTCGACAGACGACAGGCGAATTCGGAGAACAGATCTAGAATGTCGTCGTCGTCATCGACAACGCGAATGAGATAGCGGCCTTTCTGAAACTCACGACGCCCAGCAATGCAACGCAAACCAGAGCCTAGCCACTGAGTCATTTCCTCCAGCACCGTCGCGTCCGGAAGCTTGGGCGCAAGGGCTGTGGAAGCGCTCGTGGAACAAAACTGCATGACGAGATTCCCCTGTGGATTCGCGACGATGCGTGACGCACGCATATTAACTATTCAAATTGCAAGCAAATTACAAACGCGAAGGGGAGCTACATACTGACACAACTGCACTCTAATGAGCTCGCATTTCGTACGTTCCCATTGGCCATGGCCCCCAATTGTAAATCAAGTACGCATGCGTCACGCATACGTGTCAAGAAAGATACGGGCCTATGCACGTTGAAATCCCCCCAGTGGTTCGACCGGGCAACGGTCGTAGGGACACACGTCTTCGTCACAGAGGCGGCAGACGTGATCCGACTCATGGCGAGAGGCGACCAGGCGCGGCATGACCTTCTCGGCGATGCGGGTGAGGACCTCCCATTCATCGGCGGCAAGGTCTTCCAGGGCGCCGTCCAGCAACGACCGGCGAGTGAGTAGAATATCGTACATCGCCGCCCGACCAGCGGGAGTCAGAGCCAGTCTGACGACCCGACCGTCAGCGCCGCGGGCCTTCTGGATCAGGCCATCACTCTCCAGGCGCTCGGCGATGCGCACGGCGGCGGAATGAGACAGGTTGAGTGTTGTCGCCAATCTGTCGATAGACTCATTCGGATTGGCGCCGATCTGGACGATCGCGGCCGGCGCGCCGGCGATGTAACCGGACTTCGACTCGATCGTGTCCCGCAGCTTGTCTGCGACCGCCAGGGCGAGCGCCCCGAACAGATTGGACGTACGGAGGCGTTCGGGATTTTCCATCCGTGAGGATATATCTCCCACTGTTACATATATCAAGCAATCGTTAAGACCAGATCTGAAGCGTTGCTTTAGCGACGCCCGCAGAGAGGTCGCTCGGCGACAGGCTCAGGACTGGACGGTCGGCGCCGGGGCTGAATCGCGCCGCGCCTTTGGCCGCTTGGCAGGCGAGGCTTCGGAAGCGGCAGTGGCTGCCGGCTTCCTGACTGGCGGCGTGGCGGCGGGCGGCTCGGCCGCCGCGGCGGCGATCGGCGGCAGTTCGGCGATCTCGCGCAGGGTCGCCACGCCGCGCTTGATGAGTTCGTGCGCCTCATCCTGCGAGAGGACGCGGCGGCAGGCGGTGACGCCGATCTCCAGGCGTCCGGCATAGCTCTGAACGGTGAGGTTCACCGCCGCGCCGTGGTACGGGATCGACACCGGGATGTAGTGCGCCATCCGGGCGCCGGCGACATAGAGCGGCGTTGGCGGGCCGGGCACGTTCGAGATTACCACGTTGCCCATCGGCGGCAGCTGCCCGGCCAGATTGGATCGGCCGGCGAAACTGGCCATGCCGCTCAGCAGCCACGGCGCACCCATCACCGGCACGTCGACGCCGAGGACCGGCTTCAACTCGCGGACCATGGCCTTGCCGGCCTCCGACGAGGCGTGAATGATCCGCAGCCGTTCGGCGAGGTCCTTGATGTCAGTCGCCAGGTCGACGCGGATCATGGTGACTTGATTGTTGGGGGAGTCGTCGTCGGCTGCGCGCAGGCTGACGGGCACCAAGGCGATGATCGAGGCGGCAGGAAGTTGGCCGCGCTCGGCGAGAAAACCGCGCACGGCCCCGCTGCACATGGCCATGACGATGGTGTTGATCGTGCCGCCGACGCGCTTGCCGAGCGCCTTCACCTCGTCCATCGGCAGGGACAGGGTGGCGTAGGTGCGCTGGTTGGTGATCGGGACGTTGAAGATCGTCCGGGGCGCCGCGCCGAGCGGCAGGGGCCGTCCGCCGGGCGGGTTGTAGTTGCTGGCGAAGGCGCGCGCCCCGCCGCTGAGCGCCTTGGCGGCGTCCGGCAACAGATTGCCGAGCTTGCGGTACTGCATGGCGGAATTCTCGATCGCCGCGCGCAGAAGCTCGTTGACGCCCAACTGATAGGCGCCGCCCGCGCGCCGCCGGGTCGGCGGCGGGACGTCGCGAATCTCGGGGCTGGAGTCGTAGAGCACCTTGGCCAGCTCGGCCCCGGACTTGCCGTCCACCCCGCTGTGGTGGAACTTGGTGTAGAGTCCCACCTGACCGTTCGCGACCCCCTCGATGATATAGATTTCCCAGAGCGGCCGACTGCGATCGAGCAGGCTGGAGTGCAGCCGGGCGACCAGCTGTTCGACCTGGGCCATGGAGCCGGGCTTGCGGACGTTGAGGCTGCGGACGTGATAGTCGAGGTCGATGTCGTCGTCCTCTATCCACACCGGCTCCGCCAGCTCGAAGGGCATCGTCGCCAGCTTGCGAGTCATGGCGCGCGAGAGGTGGATGCGCTTGCCGATCATCGCCTTGAAGTCGTCGTAGAAGTCGCCGTCGTAGCCCTCCGGCAAGTCGATCAGCATCAGGCTGCCGACGTGCATCGGCGTCTCCGGCGTTTCGAGGTGCAGAAACGACGCGTCGAGGCCGCTCAGATGTTCCATGATGATCTCTCCTCCTGAAGCCGCGCCGCAGCCGGCTAGACCTTCGGCTGCAGCAGCTTCTGCAGCTCGGCCATGTTCTGCTGCATGCGGTCCTGCACCACCTTCCAAGCGTCGGCGCGGGCCTTGGCTTCCAGCTCTGTCAGTTCGCGGAAGTTGGCCATCGCCTTCTCGACGCCCTGCCGCGCCATCTCGCCCCCCTTGGAGAGAGCGTCAGGGCTGGTGGCGTCCTTGAGGGCGGCCTGCCATTGGGCCACAGCCTCGGCGAGGATCTCATTGCGCCGCTCGAAGGAGGCGCGGGCGCCGTCGGTCAGCACCTTGCCGGCCTCGGTCACCGCCTCGAGATCCTTACGCTGCCACTCGGCGACCGCTGAGAGATCGACCCCGGGGAGAGGGTATTTCGAGGCAAGTTCCTGAAGGCTGTCGAACCAGGAGGCTGCGGCCGCGTCGGCGGATTTCTTGCTTTCGGCCATTGGATCTCTCCCTCGTCGTTGCGCCCCGCGGGGGCTGTCGTTGCGAATTCCTAGGCCGCTGGCGCCCAGGCGAACCAGGCCGCGTCCTCGCCACGATCGGGGTCCGGATAGAGGCAGGTCGGCTGGCTCTGACGATCGAACGGCCGCCATTCGCCTTCGGGCAGTGCGAGCCGGTCGGCGATCGCGTGCAGCACGGCCGGATTGTGCCCGAGGCCACAGTGGCTGCCCTCGACCTCGATGTTCTCCGACGCAGCGCCGGCCTGCTCGCGGCAGCCCTGCCAGGCGACGACGCCGTCGGTGCGCGAATAGATCGCCGTGCTCGGCACGGGAGGCGGGGTCTTCATGCGGACCCGCTCAGGCCAATCGTCTGCGGTCCGGCCGCTCAAACCCTCGTACAGCCGCCAGGCGTTCGACGCCCTGGGCTCGCTGGCGAAGGGGCTGCCGAGTGTGATGACTTGGCGCACGTGTTCAGGGCGCCGGCGCGCCAGTTCGCGGGCGTAGACGCCACCGAGGCTCCAGCCGATCAGGCTGACCTTGCGCCCGTGGCGATGGAAGAGTTCGTCCAGCCGCTGTTCGACGCGCGCCTCGACGCCGGAGCGCGGGCCGCGGTTGGGGCCGAGCTTCCAGCCGTGAGCGGCGTAGCCGAGATCCCGCAGCAAGCCGCGCAGCGGACGCGTCGACAGGTCGCTGGCGGCGAGGCCGGGGATGACGAGGACCGGGTGGCCGTCGCCCGGCGGCGCGCGCAACAGCAACGGGTAGGCCGCGAAGAAGGCGCCGAGCTCAAGGAAGCCGCGCGCCTCCAGCGCCAGCAACAGCAGAGAGGGCGGCTTCATGGCCTCAGCCGTCGAACCCATCGCGCCGCGCCTCCCTCACCATCGCCGCGGATTTTCCGCGTTCGCCAAGCCGTACGGTCCCGGATCGACTACAAAGAGCCGGAGTATCCGTCGCGTCAACCAAAAGCCGCCCCAGGACCGCCAGGGCTTGACGGCGCGCCCACCGCCCGCGACGGTCAGTTCCAAGGAGCGGCCCGCCCAGAGCGCCGCCGCGAGAGTGAGACGCCAGATGACCCAGTCCGCGGACTTCGTGGAATTGTGGCGCGAGGCGCTGCAGAAATGGGAGCGCCAGACCAACGAGGCGCTCACCGCCGCTTCGGCCGACGAAAACGTCAGCCGGGTGATGAATCAGTCGATGGCCGCCATAGCCAGGCTGCAGGCCAAGCAGGGCGAGGCGATCGAACGTGAACTGATCCGCTACAACCTGCCCAGCCGTGCCGATTTCCGAGAACTAGCGGCCCGCCTGGAGGGGATCGAGGCTCAGCTTGGCGAAATTCGCGACCTGCTGCGCGGCGCCGTCGCACCCACGGAGGCTTCGCCCGCGCCGCCCAAACCAGCCCGCACGCGCAAGCCGCCCCAGCCGGACAGCGCCGGATGAGCGAGGCGACCGCGGCGCCCGATGTGGTTGCGCGGCTGCAGGCCGAGATCCAGCGCGCGCAGGCTCGCAACATCAAAGGCTGGAACTATCTGGTCTCGGCCGGACCGCAGCGCGGCGTCACACCCAAGGATGTGGTGCTGAACCGGGGCACGCTCAGCCTCTACCACTACCGTGCGCAGGTTTCCGAAGTCTATCGAACGCCGGTCCTGTTCGTGATGGCGACGACCAACCGCGCCTTCATTTTCGACCTTGCGCCGGGCCAGAGCTTCGTCGAATTCCTGCTGCAGCGCGGCTACGACGTCTACGTCATCGACTGGAATCCGCCGCGCGAGGATGAGAAGCGGCTGGGATTCGAAGACTACATCCTGGATTTCATCCCGGCCTGTGTCGCCGAGGTTCAGGCGCGCTCGGGCGAAGACCAGGTGAGCGTGGTCGGCTACTGCATGGGCGGGGTGCTGGCGCTGATGTACGCCGCCCTGCACGGTGAGGGGCAGGTGCGCAATCTCACCTGCTTCACCACGCCGTTCAACTGGAGCAACTTCGGCCTTTTCAACCGCTGGGCCGATCCGCGTCACTTTGACGTCGACACCATCCTCGACACTTTCGGCAACATGCCGGCGGATCTGATTTCGGCCAGCTTCGATATGCTGCGACCGGTAAGCAAGGCGGTCAGCCAGGTGCAATTATGGGACAACATGTGGAACGACGAGTTCGTGAAGTCCTACCGCGCGTTCGACCGCTGGGGCGCCGAAACCCTGCCGTTGGCGGGTGAGTACTTCCGCCAGACGGTCAAGGAGCTGATGTTCGGCAACAAACTCTACACCGGTGAACTGGAGATCGGCGGCCGCCGGGTCGACGTCGGCGCCATCACCGCCTCATTCCTGCATGTCGTCGCCGAACATGACCACATCGTACCGATCGAGGCGTCGCGCGAGCTGGTCGAGCGGGTTGGCTCGGCCGACAAGGAACAGATCGTTCTCAAGGGAGGGCATGTGAGCCTCATCGCAGGACCGAACGCCGTGCGCCGGCTGTGGCCGCGCCTCGACGCCTGGCTCGCTCCGAGGTCGGCGTGAGCGCCGCCCGCCCCCTGCCGCGCGAGGTGGACTGCGCCGGCCATGCGGTGACCTTTCGCCTGATGACGCCGGCCGACGGTCCGGCGGTCCTCGCCTTCGCGCGCCGCCTGCCTGCGCACGACCTGCTCTTCCTGCGCCGCGACATCTCCCATCCGAAGGTGATCGGAGCCTGGATCCGCGACCTCGACAGCGGGCAGCTGATCACGCTTCTGGCCTGGCGCGATGAAATCGTCGTGGGTTGCGCCACCATTGTGCGCGATCCGCTGTCCTGGTCGGCTCACGTGGCCGAGCTGCGCATCGTGATATCCGAGGAGATGCGCGGCCGGGGCCTCGGCAGCCTGTTGGCGCAGGAGGCCTTCGCCTATGCGCTAACCGAGGGGGCCGAGAAGCTGTTTGCCCAGATGACGGCCGACCAGCAGGGCGCCATCGCGCTCTTCGAGGGCTTGGGCTTCGCGCCTGAGGCCATCCTGCGTGATCACGTGCGCGGTCGCGACGGTGTGAAACACGATCTGGTGGTGCTCAGCCACGACGTGGCCCGCGTCAGCGCCCGCCATGAAGCTTACGGACTGAACGAGGCATTATAAGGCGAGAGAGGATCCGGATATGGCTACAAGAAGCGGCGCCGAAGGCCTGACCAGGGGATTGAAGAATGCGGGCGAGCGTCTGCGCACCGCCGGCGAGCGCCTGGCCGAGAACAACCGCGCCATCAACCTGCGCCTGATCGAGCAGGCGGAGGAGAACACCCGCGAGGCGTTCAAGGCGCTGCGCGCCGCCGCCCAGGCCTCGACACTGAAGGACGTCGCCTCGATCCGGGCCCAGTATGTGCGCGATCAGGGCAAGCGGCAGGTAAGCCACATGCGCGAGGTCGGCGAGTTGATCTCCCGGTTCGGCCGCGAGGCGCTGACGCCGGCAAAGGCTCCGGCCGCCGCGAAGTCCGCGCCAGCCGCCGCCAAGGCCGCGCCGGCCGCAGCTAAGGCCGCGCCGGCCCCCAAAACTCGCAAACGCACGGCCGCAGCCAAGACGCCGCGCGCACCGAAGGCTGCGGCGAAGCCCGAGGGTTAGTTCAGCGCGGGCGGCGGCGGGTAGAAGCCCGCCAACAGAGCCGGCGCTGCGAACGGCTTCCAGTCGTCATCCGCTTGCGCCAGCCGGTCGGCGACGGCGTAGAGCACGGCTGCATTGACGCCGAGTCCGCAGTGGCTGCCGCGCACCTCGATGTTCTCGGCTCGGGGATGGGGCGGCTCGACGCAGTTGCGCCATGGCACGACACCGTCGTCGCGGCTGAAGATCGCAGCTGCCGGCACTGGCAGAGGCTCGACGCTCTCGCGCAGCCGTTGCGCTATGGCGGCGCCGGACAGCGTCTCGCCTGAAAGGCGCTCGTAGAGCCGGGCCGGCGCCGTCGCCAGCGGGTTGCCGGTGAACGGCGATCCGAGCGTGATCACCTTGCTGACCATTTCGGGCGCCGCGCGGGCGAGGTCGCGGGCCAGGATGCCGCCGAGGCTCCAGCCGACCAAGCCGACCTTCTGGCCGGTATCGCGGTGAATGGTCTGCAATCGCTCCAGGAGCCGCTCGCCCCGCCAGCCGACCGATCGCGGCCCGAGGTTGCGGCCGAGTTCCCAGGCCCGAGCGTCATAGCCAATCACAGACAGGTATCGCCGCAGGAGAACGGTCGAGCGGTCACTGGTGATGAATCCCGGCATGACCAGCACTGGAGCGCCGTCGCCCCGTGGCGCGAGCGCCAGCGCCGGCGCGGCCAGAGGCAACGCCGCCAGCTCGAGGCCGGCGCGCTGCAGCTCGGTCAGGGTCAGCAGCGCCGAAGGCGCCTTGATCTCCCTCACATCGCTCAATGGCATTCGACCGGTCTCTCCGATTCTCAATCTGTAAAGCTGGTGCTTGAGAGACGTGACGTCAACATGGTGGGTTGTCTCAGGGCGGACCACAGGCGCAACGGTCAGCCAGGTCACGCAGTTCCGGCATCGCCAAGGCGCCGACGGAGCCGTCGAGATCGAGCAGCGCCTTGCGCGCCTTGTCGCGATCGCCGGCCGCGACCAGCGCCGTCGCCTGGGCGAGACGAACCTGAACCTCACGGTCGACCCGCGTCCGGCAGGCGGCGAGGCGAGACGCATCCGGCGCTCCTGGCCGGGTGAGAAGCTCCAAGGCCTGGCCGAGCGCCCGCGCGTCGGCGATCTGGTGTCCGGCGCCCGGTGTGGTCCGCGAGGCGCCGCCGAACACGCACCAGCGGCTGAGCGAGGCCAGGCTGGCGACGTCGGCGGCCACGGCGGCAGTGTCCTCGGCCCCGCTGACGTAGGCAATGCGGCTGCGGGTCTGGACCAGCTCGAAAAGCGGTCGCGCCGGCAACACGGCCGGGGCGACGGCGATGGGGTCGCTGCCGGCGTCGAGGAAGGCGCCACGGAGGAGGTCCGGATAGGCGAGCGCCAGTTGCAGCGCCACGCGCGAACCACCGGAGAAGCCGCCAACGAACACCCTCTCCGCGTCGATCGCGTAGCGCTGCTGGACGTTCCAGGCAGCCTCGAGGGCGAGGGGCGCGCGCCGGCCGATGACGTTCTGGTCATTGCCCGAGCGCTGGGCGGCGACGAAGATCAGGCCATAGCGGTCGAGAATAGAGGCCCAGCCTGGCGGCAGCTTCGCCTCGTCGGAGGGGGAGATGAAGACCAGCAGGCCGTAGCCCTTTGGCGGACCCTTGGCCGGCACGTAGAGCGTGAACCGCTCCTGGGCGAGGTCAAGAGGCTGCTCGGCCAGGGTGCGGCCGTTGGCGGCGAGACCTCGCCGCCCCGCTTCCGCCGCCAGCGGGCTCAGCAGACGGTCGACCAGGGCGGCGTTGGTCGCCAGCGGCGAATAGAGACTGAAGGTCTCGTCCTGGGCGGCAACGGTCGGACCCGCGGCCAGCAGAATCGCCAAAGCCAGAATGTAGGCGCCCTTCATCGGCACGGCTCCGGACCCTAAAGATCGCCGGTTAGAGTTAGACTGACAGCGGGCTTCGGCGCCATTGTGCCGTGGCTAACCAGCGAGGAGAACGCCATGCCCGTCGACGCCAAATACAGAACCACCGCTACCGCCAGCGGCGGCGGCCGCTCTGGCCGCACGGAATTGGCCGACGGCACGCTGGGTTTCCAGCTGGTCGTCCCCAAGGAGCTGGGCGGTCCGGGCGGAGACGGGGCCAATCCCGAAAAGCTGTTCGCCCTCGGCTATTCAGCCTGTTTCCTGGGCGCGATGCGCGTCGCCGCCACCCAGACCGGGATCAAGGTTCCGGACGGAACGACGGTGACCGCCACGGTCGGCATCGGACCGCGCTCGGAGGGCGGCTTCGGCATCACCGCCGCGCTCGACGTGCTGCTGCCCGGCGTGCCCGAGGCGGACGCCCATCGGCTGATGGAGACGACACACGGCATCTGCCCTTATTCCAATGCGCTCAGAGGCAACGTCGAGGTGCCGACCACCACGCGCGCGTCATGAAACTCTACGGTGCGGCCAAGCCGGCTCCCAATCCGCGTCGGGTGCGCATATTCCTGGCCGAAAAGGGCATCGCGCTCGACGAGACGCCGATCGACATCATGGCTCGCGAGCACAAGTCGCCGGAACACCTGGCTCGCAACTCGCTGGGCCAGGTGCCGGTGCTGGAGCTGGACGATGGCGTGACAATCTCCGAGACGGTGGCGATCTGCCGCTATTTCGAGGAAGTGCAGCCCGAGCCGGCGCTCTTCGGCCGCACAGCGGTGGAGAAGGCGCAGGTCGACATGTGGATCCGGCGCGTGGAGTTCCAGGTCATGACGCCGGTCGGCATGTTCTGGCGCCACGCCCACCCGCGGACGGCCGCCCTGCTGCGCCAGCACAAGGAGTTCGGGGAGTCGAACCGCGGCGCCTACGGACGGGCCCAGCGCTGGCTGGACGAGGAGCTGGCCGACGGCCGACCGTTCCTGGCCGGGCCGGCGTTCAGCATGGCCGACATCTGCGCCCTCTCGACGGTGGATTTCGCCCGCTGGATCGGCCTCGACCTTGCGCCGGAGCACAAGCACCTCGCCGCCTGGCATCAGCGGGTTGCGGCCCGGCCGAGCGCGGCGGCCTAGGCGCTGGCGAGGCGTCCGGGTAGACTGGCGTCATGAGGGGGCCTGGGCGGGCGGTAGGCTGTGCGGCGCTGGCGCTGGCGGTGTGCGCCCTGTGGACGCGGCCGGCCGCGGCGAGCGGCGACTTCACCTGCATGCGGTCGTGGAAGGTGGCGCAGGCCAGCTTCTCCGGTTGTGACGACATGGCGGTGATGGGGCCCGGCAACGACACCCGGGTGAACCTAGTTCTGCTGATGGCCGACTTGCGCGGCACGGGCGGCAAGCCTCTGCCTCCGGCCGACGGCAAGAGCGAAGACCCGCTCTTCGATTGGGCAAGCCTCAATGCGCGGCTCTATCCCAAGCCCGCCGCCCCCGATGATGGCGACTTCGCCTCTGGAGAGGGCTCGCGGTGCCTCAGCAACGCCGGCGGCGCGACCGACTTCGAGGCTGCGGTCAAGGCGGCGCGCGGACTGACCGATGCAGAGCGGACGGCGCTGCTGGCGGCGCGCAAGGCGCTGCCGGCCGACTGCACGTCGAACCCGTCTCAGCCGGTCACCGCCGACGTCCACTCGGTGGCCGCCAAGGCCTTTGTCACTTACCTGCAGGGCGCGGAGGCGTTCTACGGCGGGAACTTCGATGCCGCCGCCGAGGCTTTTGCCGCCCTCGCCAAGGCCGACGACCCATGGCTGCGTGAGACCGCCCGCTACATGCAGGCGCGGGTCCAGCTGAATCGGCTCCAGGTGGGCCTTTTCGACGACTATGGCGCCCTCTCCAAGCGGGCCCCGGCCGACCAGGTGATGGCGGCCAAGGCCGACTTCGACGCCTATCTTCGCGCCTATCCCAAGGGTCGATACGCCGCATCGGCGCGCGGCCTAGAGCGGCGGCTCTATTGGCTGGGCGGCATGAACGGCAAGCTGGCCGCCGAGTACGCGGCCATGGCGGCGGTCGACCCCGCCGCGCGCGGCCTCGCCGACCCCGACCTCGCCCAGGAGATTGACAACAAGCTGCTGGATGCCCTCAAGCCGGCGGACATCGCCGACCCGACCCTGCTCGCGGTGATCGACCTCAAGCTCATGCGGGCCGCCGATTCCGGATCGGGCGACGCCGGCGACCAATCTCTGGCGCTGAGCGACCTGGAGGCCCAGCGGGCGTCATTCGCCGGACGCCAACCGTTGTTCGACTACCTGCTCGCCGCCC
Organism: Caulobacteraceae bacterium; assembly: GCA_049519835.1. GTDB lineage: Bacteria > Pseudomonadota > Alphaproteobacteria > Caulobacterales > Caulobacteraceae > Acaudatibacter. The sequence continues at coordinate 36,218 of JBEKQJ010000003.1, forward strand.
ACGCCATCTACGTCGACCACCGCCCGGACGAGGCGCTGCGGCTGATCCCGGACGAGGCGGGGCAGACGTCGTTCACCAATCTACAGTTCAGCCGCCAGATGGTGCGCGGCCTGGCGTTGGAGGCGACCAAGGACCCCGGCGCAATGGCGTTCTGGACGCGTATGCTGCCCGGCGCGGCGGGGCCCTATCAGCGCCCGGCCGTGGAGCTGGCGATCGCCATGCACTTCGAGCGCGCCGCGCAGCTCGACAAGGTGTTCGCCGCCGGCTCGCCGGTGCGCAGCGAGACCATGAGAACGATCCTGCTGGCCAATGCCGCTGGGCCCGGCCTGTTGCGGGCGCGGGCGACGGCGACGGACGCCGATCCGCACGAGCGTCGGGCGGCGCTCTTCGCTCTTCTTTACAAGGAGGTGACGCGCAGTCGGTACGCCGACTTCCTGAAGGACGCAGAGCTGATTCCGGCCGATGAGCGGGCCGCCCCAGGTCCCCAGAGCGGCGCCGAGCCGGACCCCTATCGCTTCTACCCCAGCGAAAACGACGTAAGCGGCGATGGACCGCTGTGGCTGTTCTCGGGTGGCGGCAAGCTCGGCGAATACAGCTGTCCGCCGCTCAAGGAGACGGCCGCCCGCCTGGCTCGCCAGAGCGGCGACTCAACTGCGAAGCTGTGCCTGGCGGAGTTCGTGCGCGCCAACGAACTCGATGGTTTCTTCCTCGACACGCCGCCTGCGAAGGACGAGCTGGGCGGCGCGCCCTCACAGTTTCCGGGACCTGCCTACGCACGCCTGGAGATCTACAAGCAGCTCATCGCCGATCCCAAGACGGGGGCTGCCGACAAGGCCTACACGCTCTATCGCGCCGTGCGCTGCTACGCGCCGAGCGGCAACAATCACTGCGGCGGGGAGGATGTCGGTCAGCCGATGCGCAAGGCCTGGTTCGAGCGCCTCAAGCATGACTATCCATCATCGCCTTGGGCCAAGGAGCTCAAGTACTATTGGTGACCGCCTGACGATCGTCGCCCTGCTGCTGGCGCTGGCCGCCGGCGCAGCGCGCGCCGAGACCGTCGAGGCGAACCGCTACGACTCCTTCTGGCTGTGGGCCGGGGTCGCGCCCCAGCCCGCCCTCGCCCGCGCTCGGCGGGTCTACCTACTGGAGGGGGAGGTGAAGGTTGGCGACCCCGCGCGGCTCGTCGCCCAACGCCCGGCCACACCGCATGTTCGAGGCGTCAAGGTGTGGATGGTGGTGCGGGTCCAGACCCTCGACTGGCCGCCATCCGTATACCGACAGGTCCAAGCGGCGCTGGGGCGTTGGCGGGCGGCCGGGAACGACATCGCCGGTGTGCAGATCGACTTCGACGCCCGCACTCAGCGTCTCGCCGACTACGCCCACTTTCTCGCAGGCCTGAAGCAGGCCCTGCCGGCCGGCTGCCAGCTCGGGATCACCGGCCTGCTCGACTGGAGCAGCCACGGCGACCCGGCCGGCCTCGCCGCGCTGGCTGGCGTGGTCGACGAGATCGTCCTGCAGATCTACCAGGGTCGGCATGTCATCCCGGGCTACGCCGGTTATCTCGCCCACCTCGACAACCTGAAGATCCCCTTCCGCGTCGGCCTGCTCGAGGGCGGCGACTGGAC
>JBEKQJ010000004.1:0-30218 GCA_049519835.1 Caulobacteraceae bacterium
AGCCTTCGCATGGCCGCACGTCTCGACGCCCCGACCCTCGGACAGCTGTTCACCGAGGCGCGCACCCGCAACGGCTGGGATCCCGAGCCCCTGCCGGAATCGCTCCTTCGCGAAGTCTACGAACTGGCCAAGTGGGGCCCGACGGCGGCCAATTCGACGCCGGCCCGGTTCGTGTTCGTGACCAGCGTCGAGGCCAAGGAGAAGCTCGCCTCGGTCGCCTCCGACAACAACAAGGCCAAGATCCGCCAGGCCCCGGCGACAGTGATCATCGGTTACGACATGGCCTTTCCCGAGACCCTGCCCAAGCTCTTCCCCCACGCCCCCGGCATGAAGGACAATTTCAAGGATCCGGCCGCCACCGAGCTGGTCGCGCTGCGCAATTCCAGCCTGCAGGGGGCCTATTTCATCATCGCGGCCCGGGCGCTCGGCCTCGACTGCGGGCCGATGTCGGGCTTCGACAACGGCAAGGTCGACGCCCTGTTCTTCGCCGGGACCAAGATCAAGTCGAACTTTCTCTGCTCGATCGGCCGCGGCACCGAGCACAACCTCTTCCCCCGCCTGCCCCGTCTCACGTTCGACGAGGCGTGCAAGATCGTTTGAGGCGTGCGGCTCCTCGCCCTCGATTGCTGCCTCGACGCCTGCCAGGCGGCCGTCGTCGCCGACGGCGCGGTGCTGGCCGAAGCGAGCGAAGCCATGACGCGCGGCCATCAGGAGCGGCTGGCCCTCATGGCGCGCGAGGTGATGACGGCGGCGGGTCTCGCCTTCGCCGACCTGAACGCCGTGGCGGTGACGGTAGGGCCGGGCTCGTTCACCGGCCTCAGGGTCGGTCTCGCCTTCGCCAAGGGGCTCGCTCTGGCGTTGGAACTCCCCTGCGTCGGGGTCGGGACCCTGGCGGCGCTGGCGGCGAGTGTGCCCGGTTCGGGCGGTCGCAGCGCGGTGATCGACAACGGCCGGGGCCAGGTCTGGCTGCAGCGTTTCGAGGGCGAGACGGCGCTCGGCCCACCGGAAACGGTGGCGGCCGAGGCGCTGGCGGACGCCGGACTCCTCGTCGGGCCGACGGCGACGAGGCTTGCCGCGCCCGGCCAGGCCGCGATCGACCTGGCTTGGCCTGCGCCATTGGCTGTCGCCCGCCGGGCGGCGATGCATCCGGAGCCGGCCCGTCCGCTCTACCTGCGTGCGCCGGACGCCCGGCCGAAAAGCGCGTGAACCTCTTGGCCAGCACCGACGCGCACGCCCTGGCGGCCGTGCATGCTCTGTCTTTTGACGACCCCTGGAGTGATGGCGCCTTCGCCGAACTGTTCGCCAGCCCCGGCGTCTTCGCGCTCGCCGCCGACGACGGCGACGAGATCGCCGCCTTCATCCTCTGCCGCGCCGTCGCCGGCGAGGCGGAAGTGCTGACGCTCGCGGTGGCGCCCGACCTTCGGCGGCGGGGCATGGCCACGGCGCTGCTGCAGGCCGCCATGGCCGAGGCCAGCCGCGCGGGAGCCGAAACGATGTTTCTCGAGGTCGCATCGAACAATGCGCCGGCCCTCGCCCTCTATCGCGGCGCCGGCTTCACGCAGGCAGGCTTGCGCCGCGCTTATTATGCCCCTGAGGGAACCGACGCCCTCGTCTTGCGACGCGACCTTAACAGGCCGCCCGCCGCCGATTATGTTTCAGCCGAACCTCGGAGCGACTGATTGGACCGGATCGAGAAGCTCTGCGTCGACAGGGGCCTGCGAATGACCGATCAGCGGCGCGTGATCGCGCGCGTGCTCTCGGTGGCCACGGACCATCCGGATGTGGAAGAGCTGCACCGGCGCGCTCACCTGGTCGATCCGCACATCTCCATCGCCACGGTCTACCGCACCGTGCGGCTGTTCGAGGAATCGGGGATCCTCACCCGCCACGACTTCCGCCAGAACCGCTCGCGCTACGAAGAAGCCAGCGAGACGCACCACGACCATCTGATCGATATGAAGACCGGACGCGTGGTCGAATTTGTCGACGAGGAGATCGAGGCTCTGCAGAAGAAAATCGCCACCCGCCTCGGCTATCGCCTCGTGGATCATCGGCTCGAGCTCTACGCCGTACCCGCCGATGAGTGACCCGACCCGCGCGAGCAAGCGCGTGTTCATCAAGAGCTACGGCTGCCAGATGAACGTCTACGATTCCGAACGCATGGCCGATATCCTGAGGCCATTGGGCTACGGCCTCGCCGAGGCGCCGGACGACGCCGACCTCGTCATCCTCAACACCTGCCACATCCGCGAGAAGGCGGCCGAAAAGGTCTATTCCGAACTCGGCCGCGTGCGCGCCCTCAAGGCGGCGAGGGTCGCGGCGGGCGGCGAGATGACCGTGGTGGTGGCCGGCTGCGTCGCCCAGGCCGAGGGCGAGGAGATCATCCGCCGCGCGCCGGTGGTCGATCTGACCGTCGGCCCGCAGGCCTACCACCGCCTGCCCGAACTCATCGCGCGCACGCACCGGGAACGGGGCGAGCGCCTGGCCTGCGACTTCACGCCGGAAGCGAAGTTCGACACCCTGCCGACCGAGCGAGAGCCGGGCGGCGTGACGGCGTTCCTCACCGTGCAGGAGGGCTGCGACAAGTTCTGCACCTTCTGCGTGGTGCCCTACACCCGTGGCGCGGAGTATTCCCGGCCGGCCGCCGCGGTCGAGGCCGAGGCCCGGACACTGGCCGCCCGCGGGGTGCGCGAGATCACCTTGCTCGGCCAGAACGTCAACGCCTATCGCGATCCCGATGGCGTCTCGCTGGCGGCGCTGATCCATCGTCTGGCGAGGATCGAGGGCCTCGCCCGCATCCGCTACACCACCAGCCATCCGCGCGACATGGGCGAGGACCTGATCGCCGCCCATGGCGAGGTCGAGGCTCTGGCCCCCTACCTGCACCTGCCGGTCCAATCGGGCTCGGACCGCATCCTGAAGGCCATGAACCGCGGTCACGACGCCGAGGCCTATCTGCGCCTCGTCGACCGCGTCCGCGCCGCCCGGCCGGACATCGCCCTCTCCGGCGACTTCATCGTCGGCTTCCCGGGCGAGCGCGACGCGGACGTCGAGGCGACGCTCGCCCTGGCGCGGCGGGTCGGCTACGCCAGCGCCTTCTCGTTCAAATACTCCCGCCGTCCGGGCACACCGGGCGCCGCCATGCCCGGGCAAATCCCAGAGGCGGAGAAGGAGGCGCGGCTGGCGGCCTTGCAGGCCGTGCTCAACGAGAGCCGTGACGCGTTCAACGCCTCGCTGGTCGGCCGCACGGTGTCGGTGCTGTTCGAGAGGCCCGGCCGCCACCCCGGCCAGATGACCGGCCGCAGCCCCTATCTGCAGGCGGTGCATTGCGAAGGACCGCCGAGCCTCGTGGGCCGGATCGAGGACGTCGTTATCCGCGTCGCCGGCGCCAACAGCCTGGCGGCCGAGCGGCTGTTGGAGATCGCTTGAGCCGCGGCCCCTCAGAGTTCCTGACCCTGGACGACGCGGCCGTGCGCGGCGTCGCCGGCCCGGGCGGACGTCACGCCGCCCTGATCGAGGACGCCTTCCACGTGCTCATCGAGACGCCGGGCGGCGGGGTGACGGTGAGCGGCGATGCCAAGGCCCGGCGCGCCGCCCGCCAGGTGGTCGAGCGCCTGGCCGGCCGGATCCGCACCGGCGACGAGGTGACCCCGGCCGACGTGCGGGTGACCATCGATCAGGTGCGCGTCGGCGCGCCCCAGGCAGCCCCCGCCCGCCGCGGCGCGGTGGCGGCCAAGACCCCCGGCCAGGCGCGCTACCTCGAGGCGCTGGAGCATCACCCCCTGGTCTTCGGCCTCGGCCCGGCCGGCACCGGCAAGACCTTCCTCGCCGTCGCGCACGGCGCCGAGCTGCTCAAGACCGGTGAGGTGGAGCGGCTGGTGGTCACGCGGCCAGCCGTGGAGGCCGGCGAACGCCTTGGCTTCCTGCCGGGCGACCTCAACGAGAAGGTCGATCCCTACATGGCGCCGGTGTGGGAAGCGATGACCCGGATCCTCGGCGCCGATCAGCTGCGTCGTCGCCGCGAGCGCGGCGAGATCGAGGTGGCGCCGATCGCCTTCATGCGCGGGCGCACGCTGAGCCATGCCTTCGTCATCGTCGACGAGGCCCAGAACACCACCCGCCTGCAGATGAAGATGGTGCTGACGCGCCTTGGCGAGGGCTCCAGCATGGCGGTGACCGGCGATCCGAGCCAGGTCGACCTCGTCGACCCCTCGGACTCCGGCCTGGTCCATGCGGTCTCGATCCTGGACGGCGTCGAGGGCGTGGCCGTGGCGCGCTTCACGATCGGCGATGTGGTTCGCCATCCGCTGGTCGGACGGATCGTCGACGCCTACGAGGCCGACGCGCGGCGGCCATGATCGAGATCGAGATCGAGGACGCGGCCTGGACCAAGGCCCTGCCCGACCCGCAGGCCCTTGTCCGCCGTGCCGCCGAAGCAGCGGCGGCGGATGCTGTCGGCGAGATCGTCATCCTGCTGACCGACGATGTCGCCCTGCAGGGCCTCAACGGCCGGTTTCTCGGCAAGGATCGGCCGACCAATGTCCTGGCGTTTCCAGACGCCTCGCCGGACCGTCTTGGCGACGTCGCGCTGGCCTTCGGGGTGTGCCAGCGCGAGGCCGCCGAGCAGGGCAAGACCCTGGCCGATCACACGACCCATCTCGTGGTCCATGGCGTGCTGCACCTTCTGGGCTATGATCACCTCGCCGACGACGACGCGGCGCGCATGGAAGCCCTCGAGCGTCGGCTCCTGGCGGCGATGAACATCCAGGATCCCTACGCCGATGTCCGAGCCTGACCCCGACGGCGTGCGCCGGCGCGCCTCCTGGCTGAGCCGGCTGGGCGGGCGCCCCCGCAAGCCGGAATCCGAGGCGGAGGCCGCGGCCGAGCAAGCCGCCGCCGAGCTGGTCGACCACGCTCGCGCCTTCCAGACTCTCACTGTCGCCGACGTCATGATCCCCCGCGCCGACATCACCGCCGTGGAGCTGGCGACGCCGCTGGAGGGCCTGATCGCCGCCTTTGCCGAGAGCGAACACACCCGCCTGCCGGTCTATCGCGAGACGCTCGATGACCCGATCGGCTTCGTGCACCTCAAGGACGTCTTCCACCTGATCGCCGAGCCGCAGGCCCGCGCCAGCGCCGGGCCGGAGGTGTTGCGCAAGATCAAGCGCGACACCCTCTACGTGCCACCCTCCATGCGGGCCGCCGACCTGCTCCTGCGCATGCAGACGAGCCGCATCCACATCGCCATGGTCATCGACGAATTCGGCGGCCTCGACGGCCTCGTCACCCTCGAGGACGTGCTGGAGGCGGTGGTCGGCGAGATCGAGGACGAACACGACGAGGCGCACCTCACCCTGATCCAGGGCCGCGCCGGCGGCCTCTACGAGATCGACGCCCGCGCCCCTCTCGAAGACCTGGAGAAGGCGCTCGGCGTGGCGCTGGTCACCGACGAGATGGACGACGAAGCGATCGACACCGCCGCCGGCCTGGTGACCGCTCTGGCCGGCCGCGTGCCGCAGCGCGGCGAGGTGATCATCCATCCCGCCGGCTTCGACTTCGAGGTGACCGACGCCGACCCGCGCCGCATCAAGCGGCTGCGCGCCCGCCCACGGGCCGTCGGTGACTGAACGCGGGAGGCTGGCCGCCTCGCCCTGGCTTGCGAGAGGCCTGGCGATCCTCGCCGGGGCCGGAGCGGGGCTGGCCCAGCCGCCGTTCGGCTTCCTGCCGGGTCTGCTCGGCTATGCCCTCCTCCTCGCCCTGCTGGATCGCGCCGAGGCCGAGCGACCGCTGCGTTCGGCCTTCCTGCGCGGCTGGCTCGCCGGTCTCGGCTATTTCGCGCCGAGCCTCTGGTGGCTGGCCGAACCGTTCCAGGTCAACGCCGTCGAACAAGGCTGGATGGCCCCCTTCGCCGTCGCGATCGTCACCGCCGGCATGGCGCTCTTCTGGGGCTTCGCCGCCCTCCTGTTCCGGCTCCTGGGGGCTCGGGGCGTGCTGCGGGTCTTCGTCTTCGCCGGCGCCTTCGCCGGCCTCGAATTCCTGCGCGGCCACGTGCTTTCCGGCTTTCCCTGGGATCTGGCCGGAGAGACCTGGCCGGCCGGCTCGCCTGTCTCGCAGACAGCGGCCCTTGTGGGCGCCTACGGGCTGACCTGGATCACCCTGGCGCTCGCCGCCGCGCCGGCCGTGGTCGGAGAAGGCTGGCGCGGGCGTGGGTTTGTCGCCGCCTCGGCCGGCGTTCTCGTGGCGCTCTACGCCTGGGGCGTGGTCCGCCTCGCCGCCGCGCCGCCGACCGATCCCGCCGCGCCGATGGTCCGTATCGTCCAGGCCGACGTGCGACAGGAGTCGAAGTACGACCGCCGCGTGTTCTCCAGCATCGTCGCTCGCTATGTCGCCCTCACCAAGGCGCCGGCGGCGCGCATGCCCGACGTGGTGATATGGCCGGAGGGGGCGATCCCGGACGCCATCGAGGACTACCTGGCCGACGGGACCTGGACCAAGACCGACATCCTGGCCGCCCTGCAGCCCGGCCAGATCCTGATCTTCGGCGGCTACCGCTATGGCGACGCCACATCCGACCCGCCGGTGGTCTTCAACAGCCTGCTGGCTCTACGCCGCGACCCGGACGGATTCACCAGGCTGGGCCTCTACGACAAGTTCCGCCTGGTGCCGTTCGGGGAGTTCCTGCCCTTCGACAAGCTGGCCGGCGAGCTCGGAATCAAGACCTTCGTCCATGTCGGCGACGGCTTCACGGCCGGCCCAAGGCCGCGGCCGATGGCGTTCCGCGGCCTGCCGCCGTTCCAGCCCCTGATCTGCTACGAAGCCCTCTACCCCGGCTTCACGCGCGAGGGGGCCGCCGCCGCGCATGTGCGGCCGGCCTGGATCGTCAACGTCTCCAACGACGCCTGGTTCGGCGCCACCAGCGGGCCGCTGCAGCACCTCAACATCGCCAGCTATCGGGCCATCGAGGAGGGCCTGCCGATGGTGCGGGCGACGCCGACCGGCGTCTCAGCGATGATCGACGCCTACGGCCGGCCGTTGGCGAGCCTGCCCGAAGGGGCGCTTGGCGTTATCGATCGGCCCTTGCCCCCCGCCCTCGCCGATACGCCGTTCCGGACCCTGGGCGACCTGCCCTTCTGGGGCCTTATGGCGGTCTCCGCCGCGGCTTCGCTCCTGGCGAGACGCCGGGCGTGACCGTCCCGATCCGCACCTTTGGGCGCACCCGCTCGCGCGCCATCAAGCCGGCCCAGGCGGCGCTCCTTGAGACGCTGCTGCCCAGTATCGCCATCCCGACGGGGCCCTTCGACCCCGGGCCCGGCGAGGTCTGGCTGGAGATCGGCTTTGGCGGCGGCGAACACCTTGCCGCGCAGGCGGCGCGACATCCGCAGGCCCTGATGCTGGGGGCCGAGCCGTTCCAGAACGGTGTCGCCAGCACCCTGCGCCATCTCGATGCAGCCGGTCTCGCCAACGTGCGGCTATGGCCAGACGACGGGCGTGAGCTGATGGCGGCCCTGCCGGACGCCAGCCTCGACCGGATCGTCGTGCTGTTCCCCGATCCTTGGCCCAAGACGCGGCACCACAAGCGCCGACTGGTCGGCGAGGCCTTCGCCGGCGAGGCCGCGCGGCTACTCAAGCCCGACGGCCGGCTGCGTTTCGCCACCGACTGGGCCGACTACGCGCACCAGGCGCTGGCCGCGCTCCTCGCCTGCCCGGCCCTCACCTGGACCGCCGTGCGCGCCGACGACTGGCGGATCGCCCCGTCCGACCACGTCACCACCCGCTATGAGGCGAAGCGCCTGGGCGATTGCGCGCCGATTTGGTTGGAGTTCCGCCGCGCATCGGTCAAAAGCGCCCCAGCATGAAATTTCTCGACCAGTGCAAGATCTTCATCCGCTCCGGCGACGGCGGCGGCGGCGCGGTCTCGTTCCGACGCGAGAAATTCATCGAGTACGGCGGTCCGGACGGCGGCGACGGCGGCCGCGGAGGCGATGTGTGGATCGAGGCCGTGGAGGGTCTCAATACCCTGATCGACTATCGCTACCACCAGCACTTCAAAGCCGGCACCGGCGGCCACGGCATGGGCCGCAACCGCTCGGGCGCGGCCGGCGCCGACCAAGTGCTGCGCGTGCCGGTCGGCACCGAGGTGCTGGAGGAGGACCACGAGACCCTGATCGTCGACCTGGAGCAGGTGGGCGCGCGCTTCTGTCTGGCGGCCGGCGGCAACGGCGGTTTCGGCAACACCCACTTCAAGGGGCCAGTGAATCAGGCCCCGCGCCGCGCCAACCCAGGCCTGCCGGGCCTAGAGCGCTGGATCTGGCTGCGCCTCAAGCTGATCGCCGATGTCGGGCTGGTCGGCCTGCCCAACGCCGGCAAGTCGACCCTGTTGGCGGCGGTCTCGGCGGCGACGCCGAAGATCGCTGACTACCCGTTCACCACCCTGACCCCGAACCTGGGCGTGGTGGATCTCTCGGAAGGCGAGCGGTTCGTGCTGGCCGACGTGCCAGGGCTGATCGAGGGCGCCTCGGAGGGCGCGGGGCTGGGCACGCGGTTCCTCGGGCATCTCGAGCGGACGGCCGTGCTCATCCACCTGATCGACGCTACGAGCGAGGATCCGGCCGGCGCGTGGCGGACCATCCGCGCCGAGTTGGAAGCCTACGGCGCGGGGCTGGAGGACAAGCCCGAGATCATCGCCCTCAACAAGGCCGACGCCCTGACGCCGGAGGCGCGCGCGGCGGCAACCGAGGTGGTGGCGGCGGCCTCCGGCCAGATACCAAGGCTGGTCTCAGCGGTCTCCGGCGAGGGCCTGCGGGACTTGCTGCGCGCCGCCTGGGCGGAGGTCCGCCGACCCGGACCCCGTCCCCCGGACGCCGAGGAGCCCTGGACGCCGTGACGGCCTTGCAGGACGCCCGGCGAGTGGTGGTCAAGGTCGGCTCGGCCCTCATCGTCGAGGAACACACCGGCGCGGTGGATCACGACTGGCTGGCAGCTTTCGCCGCCGACGCGGCGCGCCTCGCCGCGCGGGGCCAGCGCCTGATCCTGGTCTCCTCGGGCGCAGTGGCCCTCGGCCGCCGGCGCCTCGGCCTCCCGGACCGTGTGCTGACGCTCACCGAGAAGCAGGCCGCCGCCGCCGCCGGCCAATCTCTGTTGATGGCGGCGTGGCAGGCGGCGCTGACCCCCACGCCCGTCGCCCAGCTGCTGCTGACGGCCGAGGACACCGAGGCGCGACGCCGGTTCCTGGGCGCACGGGCGACGCTGGGGGCGCTGCTCGAGATGGGCGCCCTGCCGATCGTCAACGAGAACGACACGGTCGCCGTCGAGGAGCTGCGCTGGGGCGACAACGACCGCCTCGCCGCCCGCGTCGCCCAGATGGCCGGGGCCGACTTGTTGGTCCTGCTGTCGGACGTGGACGGCCTCTACACCGCCGACCCCAGGCTCGATCCGACCGCGCAGCTCATCCCGCGGGTCGAGGCGATCACGCCGGAGATCGAGGCCATGGCCGGCGGCGCCAACCGCACGCGCCGGGTCGGTAGCGGCGGCATGGCGACCAAGCTAGCGGCCGCGCGCATCGCCGCGGCCGCCGGCTGCGCCACGCTGATCACTCTCGGCCGGCGCGAAGGGCCCCTGAGCGCCGTCGAAGCGGGCGCGGGAGCCACCCTCTTCGCACCCTGCTCGACCCCCGCGGCCGCCTACAAAGCCTGGATCGCCGGCTCGTTGGCCCCGCACGGCGCGCTGACGGTCGACGATGGCGCCGCGACAGCGATCCGCGGCGGCAAGAGCCTGCTGGCCGCGGGAGTCAGGCAAGTGCATGGACGCTTCGCGTGCGGCGACGCTGTGGTCGTGCTCGACGCCGCCGGCCGCGAGGTCGGCCGAGGGTTGGCGCGCTATGACGCCGCCGACGCCCGCCGGATCATCGGCCTGCGCTCGGACGCCATCGTCGCCCTGCTCGGCGAGGCGGCCGGACCGCTGATCCACGCCGACGACCTGGCGCTAGGCGGCGCATGAAGCGGCCCAGGCTGACCCGCTCGCGGAGGCCGGCTCCCGGCGGCCGGCCGCGGGCGCTGCGGCTCGGCTTCGCGCTCCAGCCAGGCATGCGGGTCGGCCTGTTCGGCGGGTCGTTCAATCCCGCGCACGATGGTCATGCCCATGCCGCAGAGACGGCTCGCAAGCGGCTCGGCCTCGATCTGGTGATCTGGCTGGTGACGCCGCGCAATCCACTCAAGGAGGCGCCGACGGCGCTCGAGGCGCGGGCCAGCTCGGCTCGACGGCAGGCCCGCCCGCCGTCGGTGATCTCCGACGTCGAACGCCGGCTCGGCGTCCGGTACACCGTCGACACCGTGCGGCTCCTTAAGGCCCGTTTCCCGGGCGTGCGCTTCGTCTGGGTGATGGGGGCCGACGGGCTGGCCGAGCTGCACCGCTGGCGCGACTGGGTCGGCCTGATGCGCGAACTGCCCGTGGCGGTGATCGCGCGGCCTGGGGCCAGCCTGCGCGGGCTCGACTCCCCCGCCGCCCGGCGCTTCGCGCGCGCCCGCCTCCCGGCCGGCGCGGCGCGACGGTTACCTGGCATGACGCCACCGGCCTGGGTCTATCTCACCGGCCCGTGGAACTATGCCTCGTCTACCGCGCTTCGGGCCTTGGAGTCCGCCAGCGAGACGTGACCCCCAAGTCGTGATAGGATGAGTCCCGTTCCGCTTCCCGCCAGGAGCCACTCTCTGAGCCCCAAGTCCGCGCCTGTCAGCGCCGAGCCGCCGCCGGATACCGCCGGCCGCAGCCCCCTCGAAGCCATGGTCATCAAGCGCCTGGACGACGAAAAGGCGCTCGACATCATCTTCATCGACCTCAAAGGCAAATCCTCGCTCGCCGACGGCATCGTAGTGGCGTCAGGACGCTCGCAGCGTCACGTGGGGGCCATCGCCGATCACCTGTTGCGCGCCTTGAAGGACGCCGGCCACGGAAAGGCGCGCGTGGAAGGCTTGCCCGCTTGCGACTGGGTGCTGATCGACGCCGGCGACCTTGTCGTCCACCTTTTCCGGCCCGAGGTGCGGGCCTATTACAACCTCGAGAAGATCTGGTCGGTCGAACCGCCCGCCGTCGCGGCTGTCGCCCACTGAGGATCGCCCTCGTCTGCATTGGCAAGCTGGGAAGCGCGCCCGAGGCGACCCTCGCCGAGGCGTGGGTCAAGCGCGCCGGTCAGGTGGGTCGCGCCCACGGCCTCTCGCCGGTCGAGATCGTCGAGGTGGAGGCGCGCAAGGCCGGAAAGGCCGCTGAGGGCGAGGCCCTCCTGGCTCGGCTAGAGGGCGCCTTCATAATCGCCTGCGATGAGCGCGGCCTAGCCCTGGCCTCGCGCGCTTTCGGCGAACGGCTGGCGAAACTGCGCGACGATGGGGTGCGATCGCTGGCCTTCGTGATCGGCGGGGCCGACGGCCTCGACGCGTCGGTCCTCACCCGCGCCGACCAGACGCTGGCGTTCGGACCGCAGACCTGGCCTCACGCCCTGGCCCGCGCCATGCTGGCGGAACAGCTCTACCGCACCGCCAGCCTGATGGCTGGTCAGCCGTACCATCGGGATTGACGCAAATGCGATCACGAACGCGCTTGCGACAAAAAAAGGGGGCCACACATCTGAAATCTTCCCGTAAGAGCGGGTGGGTAGCTTTCGCGCCAGGGCGCGGGCGACAACCACGGCGGTGCGCATGCGCAACTATGTTCTGATCGGCGTTTCGGCCTTCGCCCTTGGCGCCGGCACAATGGGCTATCTCGGCCAGACCGCCCGCGCGACCCCTGAGCCGCGGGCCGAGACCTATCACATGCTCGAGCTGTTTGGTGACGTACTGGACACCGTCGACCGCGAGTACGTGACGCCGGTTGACAACAAGAAGCTGATCCAGTCGGCCCTCAACGGCATGCTGACCTCGCTCGATCCGCACTCCGACTACCTGGCGCCCGACGCCTACAACGACATGCAGGATGACACCCGTGGCGAGTACGGCGGTCTGGGCCTCGAGATCACCAGCGAGGACGGCGTGGTCAAGGTGATCTCGCCGATCGACGGCACGCCGGCGGCGAAGGCCGGGATCAAGCCCGGCGACTACATCACCGCGGTCAACGGCCAGTCGGTGCTGGGCCTATCGGTAAACGAGGCGGTCAAGCAGATGCGCGGCAAGGTGGGGGAGCAGGTGACCCTGACGATCGCCCGCGAGAAGACCGATCCCTTCGACGTCAAGCTGATGCGCGAGATCATCCAGCCCAAGTCGGTTACCTACCACGCCGAGGGCGACTACGGTTACCTGCGCCTCTCGGGTTTCAACGAAAAGGCGACCGACGAGACCAAGACCGCCATCGACAGCCTGCGGGCCCAGAACCCCCACCTCAAGGGACTGGTGCTCGACCTGCGCAACAACCCGGGCGGCCTGCTCGACCAGGCGGTAGGCGTGGCCGACATCTTCCTATCGGGGGGCGAGATCGTCTCCCAGCGCGGCCGCGATCCCCATGACATCGAGCGCTACAACGCCAAACCCGGCGCCAAGCTCGGGACACTGCCGGTGGTGGTGCTGATCAATTCCGGCACCGCCTCGGCCGCCGAGATCGTCGCCGGCGCCCTGCAGGATCGCAAGCGCGCTTCGATCGTCGGTCTGACCAGCTTCGGCAAGGGCTCGGTGCAGACCGTGATCCCGCTGCACGGCGGCATGGATGGGGCGGTGAAGCTGACGACGGCGCGCTATTACACGCCTTCCGGCCGGTCGATTCAGCGGACCGGCATCGAGCCGGACCTCGAGGTGGCCGAGACGCGCGAAGAGGCCCAGCAGGTGGCCAACGAGGCCTTCCAGTTCAGCGAGGCCAGCTTCCACAACGCGTTGAACGCCGATGAGGGCAAGAGCCGCGCCGGCGCTCACGAGCCGGCCGAAGAGCCGCCGACCGCCTTCGACGAAAAAAAGGGCGACTTCCAGCTCACCCGCGCCCTCGACGTCCTGAAATACGGGTCGGTGGAAGCGACCCCCAAGCTGGCCAAGCCTGGCCCGACCCTGGCCGAGGCGGCCATCCTCAAGGCGGCCCATGGCGCGCAACCTGCCGCGGCGAAGCCGAACAACTGAGGTGAACCTGAAGCGCTTCCGGCCCAACGTCGGAGTGGTGCTTGCGCGCTCCGACGGCAAGGTCTGGCTGGGGCGGCGGGCCGACACGCCCGGTCCGGACAACTGGCAGTTCCCGCAAGGCGGCGTCGATCCCGGCGAGGCCCTGGAGGCGGCGGCCCTGCGCGAACTGGCCGAAGAGACCGGTGTCACCTCTGCCGAGTTCATCGGCCGCACCGAGGACTGGCTGGCCTACACTTTTCCGCCCGGCCACAACGGCTCAAAGGCGGCGCGCGGCTGGGTCGGTCAGAAACAGATGTGGTTCGCCGCCCGGTTTCTGGGCGAGGACGCGGAGATCGACCTCGCCGCTCACCACCATGTGGAATTCGATGCCTGGCGCTGGGCCGACCTCGACGAAGCGCCGGAGGTGGTCGTGCCGTTCAAGCGCGAGACCTACCGCAGGGTGGTGGCGGCATTCCGCCCTCTTCTCCTCCCCACCACCGTCTGAAAAACGGCGGCGTCGCGCTAACGGCCCCCACACTGAAGTATTTTCCGCCGCCCGATGGCTCCGAACGGCGCGCGCGGCGTTCTAGAACAGGACATCGTGGACGCCGCCGCCCGAGACGGGGCGCGGGCGGGCCAACGCGCCACATGAGGATGCCTGATGCGTCGAGCGCACACCGACACTGTCACCGAACTGACGACCGATCGCGACCGGGGTTCAGCGGAGCGGATTGGCGAGCCGATCGACCAGCTCGCCATCGACACCATCCGCACCCTGTCGATGGACGCGGTGCAGAAGGCCAACAGCGGCCACCCCGGCACCCCGATGGCCCTGGCGCCGGTGGCCTACACCTTGTGGCGGCGCTTCCTGCGCTATGACCCGAAAACGCCGCTTTGGCCCAACCGCGATCGCTTCGTGTTGTCGAATGGCCATGCCTCGATGCTGCTCTATTCGCTGCTGCACCTGGCGGGGGTGAAGGACAGCGGCGATCACCGCCGTCTGGCCGTGACGCTGGACGACATCAAGGCGTTTCGCCAGCTGGACAGCCGTTGCCCGGGCCACCCTGAACACGAGACCACCACCGGGGTCGAAGTGACCACCGGGCCGCTCGGCCAGGGCTGCGGCAACAGCGTCGGCATGGCCATGGCCGCAGGCTGGCTGGCCCAGCGCTACAACCGTCCGGACTTCAGGCTGTTCGACTTCGACGTTTACGCATTCTGCGGCGACGGCGACATGATGGAGGGCGTCGCCAGCGAAGCGGCCTCGATCGCCGGCCACCTATCGCTGAAGAACCTCTGCTGGATCTACGACAACAACCACATCACCATCGAAGGCCACACAGATCTCGCCTTCAGCGACGACGTGGCCGCGCGTTTCAGGGCTTACGGCTGGAATGTCGAGCGGGTGGGCGACGCCAACGACACCGAGCGGTTCGCCGAGGCGGTGGCGCGCTTCCGGACGACGCACGAAGTCCCGACGTTGATCATCGTCGACAGCCACATCGGCTATGGCGCGCCCCACAAGCAGGACACCGCCAGCGCCCACGGCGAAGCCCTGGGCTCCGAGGAGGTCAGGCTCGCCAAGCGCTTCTACGGCTGGCCGGAGGACGCGCAATTCCTGGTGCCCGACGGCGTGCGCGAGCGGCTGGACGAAACCCTCGGCCATCGGGGAGAAGAGCTGCAGGCGGCATGGGCCGAACTGTTCAAGGCCTATTGCAAGGTCCATCCCGACCTCGCCGCTGAACTCGAGCACATACAGAAGCATACGCTCCCCAAGGGCTGGGACGCCGACCTGCCGGCCTTCCCGGCCGACGCCAAGGGGATGGCGACGCGCGACTCCGGCGGCAAGGCGATCAACGCCATCGCCAAGAATTATCCCTGGATGATCGGCGGGGCGGCCGACCTGTCGCCCTCCACCAAGACTAATCTCACCTTCGAGGGCGCTGGCGCATTCGAGGCCGACCACCCCGGCCGCAACCTGCATTTCGGCATCCGCGAGCACGCCATGGGGGCGATCTGCAACGGCCTCACCCTCACCAGGCTGCGTTCCTACGGCTCGACGTTTCTGACCTTCGCCGACTACATGAAGCCGCCGATCCGCTTGAGCGCGCTGATGGGCTTGCCGGCGATCTGGGTGTTCACCCACGACTCCATCGGCCTCGGCGAAGACGGGCCGACCCACCAGCCGGTGGAACAGCTGCTGCTGCTGCGCAGCGTGCCGGGCGCGATCACGCTGCGTCCAGCCGACGCAAATGAGGTGGCCGAAGCCTGGCGGGTGATCGGCGGCCTGAAGGACAAGCCGGCCTCGCTGATCCTGAGCCGCCAACCCCTGCCGACCTTCGACCGCGGCATCTACGCCTCCGCCTCCGGGGTCGCGAAGGGGGCCTATATCATGGCAGACGCCCGGCCGGGTCATCCGGAGGTGATCCTGATCGGAACGGGCAGCGAGGTGCAGCTCTGCGCTCAGGCCTATGAAACCCTGAAGGGCGAAGGCGTTGCGGCCCGCCTGGTGTCGATGCCGTCCTGGGAGCTGTTCGAACAGCAGGACCAGGCTTATCGCGACGACGTCCTGCCGCCAGGCGTGACCGCCCGGGTGGCGGTCGAGGCGGCCTCGCCGATCGGCTGGGACCGCTACGTCGGACCGACTGGCGCAATCATCGCCATGCACAGCTTCGGCGCTTCGGCCCCGATCAAGGACCTGATGACGCGGTTTGGCTTCACGCCCGAGAAGGTGCTGGAAGCGGCCAGGTCTCAGATCGCCAAACACACAGGCTGAGGCGCTTGTCAGGAGCAACCGGAATGCAGATCGGTATCGTCGGCCTCGGCCGCATGGGCGGCAACATCGCGCGGCGGCTGATGAAGGCCGGCCACCATTGCGTGGTGTTCGACGCCAACCCCAAAGCCGGAGCCGCGCTGGCGACGGAGGGAGCCAAGGCGGTCGGCTCGCTTGAGGAGATGGCGAGGGCGCTCGAAAAGCCACGCGCCGTGTGGTCGATGTTGCCGGCCGGCGAGATCACCGAGAACACGGTGACGACGCTCGCTGGCCTGCTCGACAAGGGCGATGCGGTCATCGACGGCGGCAACACCTTCTACAAGGACGATATCCGCCGGGCGAAGACGCTCTCGGAACAAGGCATCCACTACATCGACTGCGGCACCTCCGGCGGAGTCTGGGGCGTCGATCGCGGTTACTGCATGATGATCGGCGGTCCGAAGGACGCCATCGACCGCTTGGACCCGATCTTCGCCGCCCTCGCCCCCGGCCTCGGCGACATCCCGCGCACGCCGGGCCGCGACAAGCTCGATCCACGCGCCGAGCGAGGTTACATCCACGCTGGCCCTTCCGGGGCCGGTCACTTCGTCAAGATGGTTCACAACGGCATAGAGTACGGCCTGATGCAGGCCTACGCCGAAGGCTTCGACATCCTGCGCAACAAGAGTTCGCAGGATCTTCCCGAGGACCAGCGGTTCACCCTCAATGTTCCCGACATCGCCGAGGTCTGGCGTCGGGGCAGCGTGGTGTCGTCGTGGCTGCTCGATCTCAGCGCCATGGCGCTGGCCAAGGACCACGATCTCTCGAGCTTCTCCGGCTACGTTCAGGATTCCGGCGAGGGGCGCTGGACGGTGGAAGCCGCGATCGAGGAGGCTGTGCCGGCCGACGTGTTGACCACCGCGCTCTACGCCCGTTTCCGCTCGCGGCAGGAGCACACCTTCGCCGAGCGGATGCTGTCGGCGATGCGCTTCGGATTCGGCGGCCACGTCGAGGGCCAGGAGTCCATCGACCCCGAGCGCCCGAAACAGACGGCGGCGGAATAGGCGATGCCGGACGGCTCCCCGAACCGAGCGTCTCCCAAGCGGCGGAACGCCGGCGAGCCACGCCATAAGCTCAAGCCGGCCAACCCCTGCGCTATGGTGCTGTTCGGCGCCACCGGCGATCTGGCCAAGCGGCTGGTGATCCCGGCCCTCTACAACCTCTCCGCTTCGGGTGTCCTGCCGGACGACTTCGCCCTGATCGGAGTCGCACGCGGCGAGGATCTGGAGAGCTGGCGCAAGTTGCTGCGCGACATGCTGACGGAGCTTGTGGCCGACAAGTCCGGCACCTTCGAAGCCGATCACATCGACGAAAAGGCCTGGAAGCGTTTGTCGGATCGGATGTCCTTCGTTCAGGGGGATGTGACCGTGCCCGGCCTCTACAAGGACGTCGCCGCAGCCCTGGAAGAAGCGGACCGCGCCCACCACACCCAGGGGAACGCTCTCTTCTATCTCGCCGTCACCCATCTCCTGTTCGGCACGGTGGTGAGGAATTTGGGCAATGCCGGTCTGGTTGACCAGCCGCCGGAGGGTAGCGGCGAGCCGAGGCGTTGGCGGCGCGTGGTGATCGAAAAGCCGTTCGGGTTCGATCTAGCGTCGGCCCGCGCCCTCAACGCCGACATCCTGAAGACCCTTGGCGAAGATCAGATCTTCCGCATCGACCACTTCCTCGGCAAGGACACGGTGCAGAGCATCATGGCCTTCCGCTTTGCCAATGGCCTCTTCGAGCCGATCTGGAACCGCGACCGGATCGAGCATGTGCAGATCACCGCCGCCGAGACCGTTGGAGTGGAAAAGCGCGGCGACTTCTACGAACACACCGGGGCGCTGCGCGACATGGCGCCGAACCACCTGCTCAGTCTGCTGTGTCTGGTCGCCATGGAGCCGCCGATCGGCTTCGACGCCGCCTCGGTTCGGCAGAAGAAGGCAGAGGTGATGGCCGCCATCCCGCCGGCCGCGCCCGCCGACGCCGTGCGCGGCCAGTACGGGGCCGGCACGGTCGCCGGCGTGAAGAAGAAGGCATATCGAGCCGAACCGAACGTCGCCGAGGACTCCCCGGTCGAGACCTATGCCGCGCTTAGGCTCGAGATCGACAACTGGCGCTGGTCAGGCGTGCCGTTCTATCTGCGCACCGGCAAGCATCTGGCGGCCCGGGTGACCGAGATCGCCATCCGCTTCAAGCAGGCGCCCTACGCCGTGTTCCGCGACACGCCCGTGGACAGCCTGGAGCCCAACTGGCTGGTCGTGCGGATCGCGCCGGACGAGGGCGTATCGCTGCAGTTCGAGGTCAAACGCCGCGGCCCGGTGGTGGATCTGGCCTCGGTGAAGATGGAATTCCGCTACGACGACTGGTTTCCGAAGCAGCCGAACGTCGGCTACGAGACCCTGCTCTACGACGTGATGATCGGCGATCCGACCCTGTTCATGCGGGCCGACATGGTAGAGCACGGCTGGCGCATCGTGCAGCCGGTGCTCGACGCCTGGAAGGCGGAGCGTCCGGATTTCCCCAACTACGCCTCGGGCGCCGAGGGGCCGCGCGCGGCCGATGACCTGATTTCGGGCGGCGCCTGGCGGCCTCTGGTCGAGGCCTCATGAGCAGCGCGCGCGACATCCGCCTCCTGCTCAGCGACGTCGACGGCACGCTGGTCAGCACGGACAAGGAGCTGAGCGACGCCGCCCGCGCGGCCGCAAAGGCCCTCGGCGAGGCTGGGATCGCGCTCGCTATCGTCAGCAGCCGGCCGCCGCGCGGAATGCGCATGCTGGTCGAGCCGCTTGGCCTGAAACTGCCGCTCGCCGGCTGCAATGGCGGCGTCCTCGCCAACCCAGATCTTTCGGTGATCGAGACCCGTCCGATCGACGCCGAAGCCGCCCGCAGCATCGTCGACTTCCTGCTCAAACAGGGCCTGGACGTCTGGGTCTACACGGCGGACGCCTGGTTTGTGCGCGACCCACAGGCGCCGCACGTGGCGCGGGAGGCGTGGATTGTGAAGTTCGATGCCACCGTGGTCGCTGACTTTGCGGTCCGGCAGCTCGACCACGCCATCAAGATCGTCGGCGTCTCCGACGACTACCCCTTGGTCGCCAGGAGCGAGGCGGCGGCCCAGGCGCTGCTCGGCGATATGGCGAGCGCCACCCGCTCGGCGGCGCACTTCCTCGATGTGACCAACCCGAAGGCGAACAAGGGCGTCGTTGTCGAGACCCTGGCCAAGCGGCTCAGCATCTCGCCGGCCGAGGTCGCCACCATCGGCGACATGCCCAACGACGTCCTGATGTTCCACGCCAGCGGCTTTTCGATCGCCATGGGCAACGCCAGCGACGAGGTGAAGGCGCAGGCGAGTGCGGTGACCGACAGCAACGACGACGACGGCTTCGCCAAGGCGGTGCGCAAGTTCCTGCTGCCGGCGGCCGCGTGACGGGCAGGAAAGGAAAGCGATGATGACGCCGCGGGTGAACGAGATCCTCAGCTGGTACGGGGCCGACAATCCAGGCGTCCTCACCAACCTGACGCGGCTCCTCAACCACGGCCGGCTGGCCGGGACAGGCAAGCTGGTCATCCTGCCGGTCGACCAGGGCTTCGAGCATGGGCCGGCGCGCTCGTTCGCGCCCAATCCGCCCGCCTACGACCCGCGCTACCACTTCCAGCTGGCGATCGAGGCGGGTTGCAACGCTTACGCAGCGCCGCTCGGCTTCATCGAGGCCGGCGCGCGCGAGTTCGCCGGCGAGATCCCACTGATCCTCAAGCTCAACGACGCCGACAGCCTCCTCGACGAGAAGGACCCCAACCAGGCCCTGACCGCCTCGGTGGAGGACGCCTTGCGGCTCGGCGCCTGCGCCATCGGCTTCACCATCTATCCAGGCTCAGCGCACCAGATCGAGATGTTCGAGCAGCTGCGCGCCCTGGCCGAGGAAGCCAAGCGCTGCGGCCTAGTGGTGGTGGTTTGGTCCTATCCACGAGGCTCGGGGCTCAGCAAGGAAGGTGAGACGGCCATCGACGTGATCGCCTACGCCGCCCAGATCGCCGCCCAGCTCGGCGCCCACATCATCAAGGTGAAGATCCCGACCGACCACATCGAGCAGGACGCGGCGCGCAAGGTCTACGAGGACGAGAAGATCCCGATCGCCACGGCGGCGGAGCGGGTGCGCCACGTGCTGCAGAGCGCCTTCGCCGGCCGCCGCATCCTCATCTTTTCAGGCGGGGCGGCGACCTTCGACGACGACAAGCTGCTGGCCGAAATCCAGGCGGTGCACGACGGCGGCGGCTTCGGTTCGATCATCGGCCGCAACTCCTTCCAGCGGACCAAGGCCGAGGCGCTGAAGATGCTGCATGCGGTGATGGACATCCACGCCGGCGGGGCGGCGAGGTGAGCGAAGTCCTCTATCCGCTGCGGTTCGAGCCGATCTTCCAGTACCGGATCTGGGGTGGTCGACGCCTGGGGCCTTGGATGAACGCAACCCTGCCCGGTGGGGACGACAATCCGATCGGCGAGGCATGGATCCTCAGCGACCGGGACGACCACGCCAATCAGGTCGCCGAGGGACCGCTGAAGGGGCGCACGATCCGCGACCTGATGGATGAGGCCAAGACGGCGATGCTTGGCCGCCTCGCGCCGCGCTTCGAGAGATTTCCGCTGCTGTTGAAGTTTCTCGACGTGCGCCAGATGCTGTCGGTGCAGGTGCATCCGCCCGACGACCGCCACGACCTCATCCCGCCGGGCGAAGGCGGCAAGACCGAGGCCTGGGTGGTGCTGGAGGCCGATGCGGAAAGCCGCATCTACGCCGGCCTGGAACCTCATGTCGCCGCCGAGGATCTGCGCACGCTCTCGGTGGCGACCGCGGATGAACGGCTGGCCAGGTTCCAGCCGAACGTCGGCGACGGCGTGCTGATCGAGGCCGGCACCGTCCACTCACTCGGCGACGGGGTGATGGTGTTCGAGGTGCAGGAAAACAGCGACGTCACCTTCCGTCTCTACGACTGGGACCACATCGACCCCAGGACCGGCAAGCGGCGCGACCTGCAGGTCGAGGAGGCCCTGGCCTGCGTCGATTTCGGCGAGGGCGCCGTCCTGCCGGTGACGCCGGCCGTGGAGACGACCGCGCCGGTGAGGCGGGAACTGTGTTTCGACAACCGGCACTTCCGTCTCTGGCGCCTCAAGGGCGAAGCCCCGTTCAAGGTCGGCGCCGTCGATGAACCGCGTGTGCTCATCGGCATCGGCGGCGAGGGTCATGTCGAGCACGAAGGCGGCCGCTACGCGCTGGGGCGCGGCGCGACCATGCTGCTGCCAGCTTCTGTGGGGGTCTGCCAATTTACGCCGTCTGGGCCCGTGACGGTCCTCGAAGTGGCGATCCCGGAGGCGACATGAAGAAGCTGGTGGTGTTCGATCTCGACGGCACGCTCGCCAAGAGCAAGAGTTCCCTCGACCATGATATGGCCGGGCTCCTGGGGCGGCTGATGTCGGTCATCAAGGTCGCCATCATCTCGGGCGGCGCGTGGCCGCAATTCGAAACCCAGCTCTTGACCCACCTGCCCCACGACGAGCGGCTCAAGAGCCTCTCGCTCTTGCCGACCAGCGGCACCAAGTACCTCCAATACGACGGGACGTGGCGCCAGCTCTATTCCGAGGACTTCTCCGCCGAAGAGAAGGCCAAGATCACCGGCGCCCTGGACAAGGCCTTTGACCAGTCCGGCTTCAGACCTCACAAATACTGGGGTGAGTTGATCGAAGACCGGGGCAGCCAGATCACGCTGTCGGCCCTGGGGCAGGACGCCCCGCTCGACGAGAAGAAGACCTGGGACCCGGACTTCGCCAAGCGTCAGAAAATCAAGGCGCTCCTCGAGCCCTCGATCCCGGAGTTCTCGGTCGGGCTCGGCGGCACGACCTCCATCGACGTGACCCGGCGCGGCGTCGACAAGGCCTATGGCCTGCGGAAGCTCGAGCAGGTGCTGGGGGTTCCGACCAAGGAGATGATCTTCGTCGGCGACGCCCTCTTTCCCGGCGGCAACGACTATCCGGCTCGAAGCACCGACGCCGTCTGTATCGCCGTCCGCGATCCCGAGGACACCAAGAAGGTTGTCGAAGTGGTGATCGCCTGCGTGGAGCCGTGATGACGCCGTTCAAGATCGAGCGCCTGGGCCTGGTCATGGAGCCCAAGGCCGGCGAGCCAAGCGAAGTCGAGGGGGTGCTGAACCCCGCGGCGGCGCGCGGCCGCGACGGCGAGCTCTATCTGTTCCCGCGGCTGGTGGGGAAAGGCAACTTCTCCCGCATCGGCATCGCCCGCGTGCTGTTCGACAAGGCCGGCGATCCGACCGGCGTCGAGCGGATGGGCTTCGCGCTCGAGCCGGAGGCCGACTACGAGCTGCGGCCGGGCGGCGGCGGGGGCTGCGAAGACCCGCGCATCAGCTTCATCGACACCCTCGACCACTATGTGATGACCTACACCGCCTTCTCGCCGCGGGGGCCGCGCATCGCCATCGCCCGATCGGACGACCTCCTGACCTGGGAGCGGGTCGGCCTGGCCAAGATGCATCCGTACAAGGACATCTCGTTCGACGGGGTCGACAACAAGGACGCCAGCGTCTTCCCGACCCTGGTTCCGGACCCGCACGGCGAGCCGTCGATCGCCATGCTGCATCGGCCTCTCTTCCCGCGGACGCGACCGGAGGAGAAGGTCGAGCCGTCGATTCCCGAGCCCGACAGCGACGATCTCGAGAGCATCTGGATCTCGTATTGGCACATGACCGACGACGGCCGGCTGCCGCGGGGCAGCCAGTTCGTAGCCCACCGGCGGCTCGCGAAGCCGGAGGCGCCCTGGGAGGCGCTGAAGATCGGCGGCGGGGCGCCGCCGGTGCTCTGCCGACACGGCTGGCTGTTCATCTACCATGGCGTCCACGAGCAGCCCGACTCGACCCCGGAGCATCGCAAGGTGGTCTATTCGGCCGGGGCGATGGTGCTGGAGGCCGACCACCCGCATCGCATCCTCTATCGCTCGCCGGAGCCGTTGCTGGCGCCGGTCACCAAGCTGGAACTGGAGGGGGCGGTGAACGGCGTCGTCTTCCCGACCGGCATCGACCGCCGCGACGATCTTGGCGATCCCGACCGCTTCGACATCTACTACGGCATGGCTGACGACCGCATCGGCGTGGCGCGGCTGACCGTTTCGGAGACGCTGTAGTTTCTCCTCCCCTTTTGATGGGGGAAGTGGCGCGAAGCGCCGGAGGGGGCGGTGCGGCCACCCCACCCGTCCCGAGCTGCGGTCAGTCCACCCATCAAAGGGTGGGAGGATTAGCCCCTAACGCCGCTTCAGCGCCAACCTTGCCAGGCCGAAGACGGCGGCCGTGGCCCAGGAGGCCTCGGTCAGGAAGGCGGGCAGGTTGAAGCGGAACAACAGCGACCAGATGACCAGGGCCGGCCCGATGAGATTGAGCAGCAGCGAGGGCGCGTGCTGGGGATCGAGGCGGCCCAACTGGGCGCCGACGTAGGCCACGAGCATCAGCACGACGCCGACGAGGCCGGCGGCGTCGGGAAGGCTCATCCGCTGGTCTTGGTCTCGGAATAGACCAGCGTCGAGGTGTCCTGCGATCCCCGCATCGGCGCACCGTCGGCCTTGCGGTAGGTGGTCATGAACATGGCCTCGTGCTTGCCCGGATCGTCATGCTCCCACGAGCGGATGGTCAGCTCCTGGTTGTTCTCGACGCTCTTGCCGTTCTGATAGAGGCTGTAGCCGCGCTCGACCGCCGCCCAGTTGTGCAGCGCCACGATGATCGGCGCGCCGGGACCGGCGGGATCGACCGGGTGGACGATGTCGATGTGGCACTGGCCGGGGTTCGAGCCGGCCGGCCACAGCGTCAGCTGGTAGCCCGGGCCCCGCTGCACGTAGTTGTCGCCGGATTTGCGGAAGCCGTCCGACTTGGCGAGCTTGTCGAGCGCGCCGCCTTCGACGGCCGGGACGCAGACGTTCTGCAGGGCGGCCAGAACGGCGATGGCGGCCGGATCGGTCGGCGGAGCCGGCGGAGGAGGAGGCGCCGGGGGCGGCGGCGGTGCGGGCGGCGGCGCTTCGGGGGCGGCCGGCGCGGCGGCAGGCGGCGTCGCCTCAGGCGTGGCCGGCGCGGCGGCGGCGGGCGCTGGCGCGGCGGCGGCCGGCGGCGTCGCCGGCGGAGCCGGCTGATCGGATGTATTGGTCTGGGCCCAGGCGAGCGGCGCGGCGGCGACCGCGGCGACCAGGCTGGCGATCATCAAGCGCATGGTTTGGACCCTCTTATCGTTATTTCCCCGGAGAGAACGCGAACTCGCTAATCAAATCCCCGGCGCGATTGCGGTCAATCGCCCCGGCTGCGTCAAAGGACCTCGGTGGCCTCTTCGGCCAGGATGGTCAGGCCCTGCGGCGTGACGTCGGCGAAGCCGCCCTTGACGTCCCACAGCCGCTCGCCGTCGCCCAGATGCACGTGGATGCGGCCCTCGCGCAGGGTGGTCATGAACGGCGCGTGGCCGGCCAGGACCCCGAACGCGCCTTCCGAGCCCGGGGCGTCGACCTGGTCGACCTCGCCAGAGAACAGTTCGCGCTCGGGCGAGACGAGGGAGAAGTGCAGCCTGGCTTCGGCCACGTCAGGCGTCCTTGGCCATCTGTTCGGCCTTGGCGACCGCGTCCTCGATGCCGCCGACCATGCGGAAGGCGCTCTCGGGCAGGTGGTCGTATTCGCCTTCGCAGACGGCCTTGAACGAGCGGATGGTGTCTTCCAGCGAGACGAACACGCCCGGCTGGTTGGTGAACGCCTCGGCGACGTGCAACGGCTGGGAGAGGAACTGGCTGATCTTGCGGGCGCGTGCCACGATCAGCTTGTCCTCTTCGGAGAGCTCATCCATCCCGAGGATGGCGATGATGTCCTTCAGCGAGCGGTACTGCTGCAGGATCTCCTGCACGCGGCGGGCGACCTGGTAGTGCTCGTCGCCGATGACCAGCGGGTCCAAAATCCGCGAGGTGGAATCCAGCGGGTCGACGGCCGGGAAGATGCCGAGCGCGGCGATGTCGCGGCTGAGCACTGTCATGGCGTCGAGGTGGGCGAACGAAGTAGCCGGGGCCGGGTCGGTCATGTCGTCGGCCGGCACGTAGATGGCCTGCACCGAGGTGATCGAGCCCTTGCTGGTCGAAGTGATCCGTTCCTGCAGCATGCCCATCTCGGTGGCCAGCGTCGGCTGATAGCCCACGGCCGAGGGGATGCGGCCGAGCAGCGCCGACACTTCCGAGCCCGCCTGGGTGAAGCGGAAGATGTTGTCGATGAAGAGGAGCACGTCCTTGCCTTCCTGGTCGCGGAAGTACTCGGCCTGGGCGAGGCCGGTCAGGGCGACGCGGGCGCGGGCGCCCGGCGGCTCATTCATCTGGCCGTAGACCAGGGCGCAACGCGAGCCTTCGTTGGAGCCGGTCTTGCGCGGGTCGACGTTGACTTTGGACTCGATCATCTCGTGGTAGAGATCGTTGCCCTCACGGGTCCGCTCGCCGACGCCGGCCAGCACCGAATAGCCGCCGTAGGCCTTGGCGATGTTGTTGATCAGCTCCTGCATGGTCACGGTCTTGCCGACGCCGGCCCCGCCGAACAGGCCGATCTTGCCGCCGCGGGTGTAGGGGCACAGCAGATCGACGACCTTGATGCCGGTGACGAGGATTTCCGCGCTGGTCGTCTGTTCGGAGAACGGCGGCGCGTCGCGGTGAATGGAGCTGGTGAAGGTGCGGGCGATCGGGCCGGCCTCGTCGATCGGATCGCCGATGACGTTCATGATCCGGCCGAGGCACGCCGGGCCGACCGGCACGGTGATCGGGCCGCCAGTGTCAGTCACCGCCTGGCCGCGGGTCAGGCCCTCGGTGGTGTCCATGGCGATGGTCCGCACGGTGTTCTCGCCGAGGTGCTGAGCGACTTCCAGGACCAGGCGGAACGGCTTGCCGGTGCGCTGGTCGGTGTTGGTCGCCTCCAGGGCGGAGAGGATCGCCGGCAGGTGGCCGTCGAACTCGACGTCGACGACGGCGCCGATGATCTGGACGACGCGGCCGGTAGCGACGGCGGTTTCTGGTGCGGTGAGCGTGTCGGTCATAGCGGGCTTTCCTTGAAGGTCTCTAGAGCGCCTCGGCGCCGGAGATGATCTCGATCAGCTCCTTGGTGATCTGGGCCTGGCGGGTGCGGTTCATGACCAGCGTCAGGGCCGAGATCATGTCGCCGGCGTTGCGGGTGGCGTTGTCCATGGCCTGCATCTGGGCGGCCCAGAAACCGGCCTGGTTGTCGAGCATGGCCGAGAAGATCTGGGTGGTGATGTTGCGCGGCAGCAGGGTGGCGAGAATGGTCTCCTCGTCCGGTTCATAGTCGTAGATCGCGCCCTGCAGATCGATGGGCTTGCCGGCCGACTCGGCCGGGACCAGCCGCTGGGCGGTCGGCTTCTGGCTGACCACCGAGACGAAGCGGTTGAAGAACAGAGTGACGACGTCGGCCTCGCCGGCTTCGAAGCGCTGCAGGACGATGTCCGCCACTTCCTGCGCCTTGGCGTGGGAGGCGTTGACGCCGACCTCGAGGTTGGCGACGAACATCTGGCCGTGGGTGCGGCGCAGCTGGTCGCGGGCCTTGCGGCCTAGGGTGACGATCGAGACCTGCTTGCCGGCCGCGACGCGGGCGCCGATATGCTCGCGGGCGGCGCGCACCACCTGCGAGTTGAAGCCGCCGGCGAGACCGCGGTCGGAGGTCGCGACGATCACCAGCTCCTTCGTATCACGCCCCGTACCGACCAGCAGCGCCGGGGCGCCGGCGGCCGAGACCCCCTGGGCGAGGTTGGCGATCACCGCGGCCATATGATGGGCGTAGGGCCGGGCGTTCTCCGCCGCCTCGCGCGCACGGCGCAGCTTGGCCGCGGCGACCATGTTGAGCGCCTTGGTGATCTTCTGCGTCGCCTTGACCGAGGCGATCCGGTTTCGCAGATCCTTGAGGGAGGCCATTTAGGCGGCGCTCCCTCCGAATCCTTCCACGAAGGTGTCGAGCGCGGCCCTGAGCTGCTTCTCCAGTTCCTCGGTCAGGGCCTTGCCCACCCGGATGCCGTTCAGCAGGTCGGCGTGATGACCGTGCAGGCGGGACAGGAACTCGGCCTCGAACTGCTTCACCTGGCTGACCGGGATGCCGTCCAGGTAGCCGCGGGTGCCGGCATAGAGCACGCAGGTCTGCTCTTCGGCCTGCAGCGGCGCGTATTGCGACTGCTTGAGCAGCTCGGTGAGGCGCTCGCCGCGGGCCAGGAGCCTTTGGGTCGAGACGTCGAGGTCGGACCCGAACTTGGCGAAGGCGGCCATCTCCCGGTACTGGGCCAGTTCGCCCTTCAGCGAGCCGACGGCGGTCTTCATGGCCTTGATCTGGGCCGCCGAGCCGACGCGGCTGACCGACAGGCCGACGTTCATGGCCGGACGGACGCCCTGGTAGAAGAGGTCGGTCTCCAGGAAGATCTGGCCATCGGTGATCGAGATGACGTTGGTGGGGATGTAGGCCGAAACGTCGTTGGCCTGGGTCTCGATCACCGGCAGGGCGGTGAGCGAGCCGGAGCCGAAGTCTTCGCTGAGCTTGGCGGCGCGCTCCAGGAGGCGCGAGTGCAGGTAGAAGACGTCGCCCGGATAGGCTTCGCGGCCGGGCGGGCGGCGCAGCAGCAGGCTCATCTGGCGATAGGCGACGGCCTGCTTGGAAAGGTCGTCGTAGATGATGAGGGCGTGCATGCCGTTGTCGCGGAACCACTCGCCCATGGCGCAACCGGCGAAGGGGGCCAAAAACTGCAGCGGGGCCGGCTCGGATGCCGTGGCCGAGACGACGATGGTGTAGTCCAGGGCGCCGCGGTCCTCGAGGGTCTTGACGATGCGCGCCACCGTCGAGCGCTTCTGACCGATGGCGACGTAGATGCAGTAGAGCTTGGCCTTCTCGTCGTCGCCGGCGTTGACCTGGCGCTGATTGAGGATGGCGTCGATGGCGACGGCGGTCTTGCCGGTCTGGCGGTCACCGATGATCAGCTCGCGCTGGCCGCGGCCGATCGGAACCAGCGAGTCGATGATCTTGAGGCCGGTCTGCACCGGCTCGTGCACGCTCTTGCGCGGGATGATGCCGGGGGCCTTGACGTCCACACGGCGGCGCTCGGCGACGTTCTGGAGCGGCCCCTTGCCGTCGATCGGCTCGCCGAGCGGATTCACGACGCGGCCGAGCAGGCCCTTGCCGACCGGCACGTCGACGATCTCGCCGAGGCGGCGGACTTCGTCGCCTTCCTTGATCTCGGCGTCGGCGCCGAAGATGACCACGCCGACGTTGTCGCGCTCGAGGTTGAGGGCCATGCCCTTCACGCCGGCCGAGGGAAACTCCACCATCTCGCCGGCCTGGACCTGATCGAGGCCGAAGACGCGGGCGATGCCGTCGCCGACGCTCAGCACCTGGCCGACGTCGGAGACGTCAGCCTCGACGCCGAAGTTGGCGATCTGGCTCTTGAGGATCTCGGTGATCTCGGCGGCGCGGATATCCATGCGGTCAGGCTCTCTTGAGGGCGAATTTAAGGGAATCGAGCTTGGTCTTGAGCGAGGCGTCGTAGAGGCGCGAGCCGACCCGCACCTTGATGCCGCCCAGGATGGCCGGATCGACCACCGTCTCGATCTGCGGCTCGCGGCCGAGGGTGGCGGCGAGCGTGGTGGATAGGCTCTTGGCCTGCGCCTTGGTGAGCGGCGCGGCGGTGGTGACCTTGGCGGCAACCAGGCCCTTGCGGGCGGCGGCCAGGCGCTCGAAGGCCTCGATGATGGCGCCGAGCGCGGCGGTGCGGCCGTTCGCGGCCAGGAGGCCGAGAAACTTGATGGTGGTCTCGTGGGCGCCCAACCGCGCCGCGACGGCGACGAGGCCTGCGGCCTTGGCGGCGCCGTCGAACTTCGGCGAGGCGATCAGCTTGCGCAGGTCGGCGCTCTCGGCGAGCGCGGCCTTGAGGGCGGCGAGATCGGCCTCGACCGCCGTCAGGCTGTTCTGCTCGGCGGCGAGTTCGAGCAGCGCTCGCGCGTAGCGCGCGCCCACGTCGCCAAGATGAGAATCGTCAGCCATCGGCCCGTGTTCCAAACGTCTGCGCCGCGACCAAAGCGCAGGGCCCCGGTCCGGCTTCGAAAGGCTTATCTTCGCCAGAAAATTAGGCGCGCGTGCGGGGGGCCACGGCGGGCCCGTCCCTCAAAGCCGGGCGGCTGATAGCATGGGGTATCCGCCCCGGCAACCGGGGTTCGCCGCCCCTCCCCTGACGGCGCCGTCGAAGCGCCAATGTAACCGTTAATCACCGTTATTAACGGTGGCGCCCGCCGGTTCGGCCCCGTCGAGCAGCCGCGAAAGTCCGGCCAGCGCGGCGCGCGAATCGACGCCCGGCGCAAGCAGCACATCCAGCGCCTCGGCCAGCAGCTTTTCCGCCTCGCCTTCCGTCCACGGCGCCGACTCCAGCTCGGCAATATCGAGCTGACGGGGCAGCACGCGGCTGATGATCTTGAAGTAGAGGTCCTTGTTGTACTGCGCCGTGCGGTCGAGAACCCCCTCGGCATGCTTCTCGAAATGGCTGGTGATGGCGAGCGCGGCGCGGCGCGAGGCGCGGCCATAGGCCCCGAGCGGACGGCCGGGATTGCCGGGGCCGAAACGGCCGTTGGCGTAACGCTCCGGCGGCGCTACCGCGGGGTCGGACGGTGGATTGTGGGGATCGGACATGGGTTCCTCTTTGGCCCAGGGTGCGGAACAAATTAAGAACACATAGATTGCAGATTGTCAATCAGACATGTCGCGCGTTGAGGGCGCTAAGTCAGTGGCGCACCGTGGACAGGAGGCAATCTGCGTAGATCGGGGCGCAGTCAGGCGCCGAAGCGCCGGAGCATCGAGACAGCCGTTCGGTTAAGCCGGCAATCAAACAGTCGGCGTGCCCGCGCCTCGAGGCGCCGGCGCAGGGCGGCGACCGTCGCTTCGTCGTTGACGAACGGGCGGGCGTAGCGGGTCAGGCTCTCGGAGACGCGCTCGGGGTCGACGGCCTGCAGCCGGCCGTACTGACGGCCGAAGAAGGCTCGGTTGCCGGCGTCCATGTAGCTTTCGCAGGGCAGGCCCTCGGCCAGCAGCACGTCGTGGCTTTCCAGCTCCACGTGCCAGTAGGTGACCTCGGCGACCGGCTCGGCGAGGATGGTGACGCCATTGATGAGGCCGCTAACCGGGGTGAAAATCTCACCGAGCACGTCTACGCAGACAGCGTGGCCGGGGGAGAGCCGCAGATCGCGCACCGGTTGACCGTCGCCGAACGCCCCGGCCCGTACGCACACCGGCCAGGCTCCCGGCCTGGGCTGTTCGATGTGCTT
>JBEKQJ010000005.1:0-29587 GCA_049519835.1 Caulobacteraceae bacterium
TGCGCCGGACGATCTGGCGACGATCTTTTACACCTCAGGCACGACAGGGAAGCCGAAGGGGGCGGTCGGCAGCCATCGCAATATCAACTCCAACATCATGGCCTCGGCGAGTGTGGCGGCGCGTGCTTTCCTGCGGCGCGGCGAGACGCCGCCCGCGCCAGATCCGGACGCGCCGCAACGCGCCATGCTTCTCTCGGTGCCGTTCTTCCATGCCACCGGCTGCTTTGCGGTGCTGAACCCGACCATCTTCTCCGGCGCCAAGCTGGTGATCATGCGCAAGTGGGATCCGGTGCGGGCCTTCGAACTCATCGAACGCGAGCGGGTGAATCTCGCCGGCGGCGTGCCGACCATCGCCTGGCAGCTCATAGAACATCCCCTGCGCGGAAACTATGATCTTTCCTCGCTGGAGAGCGTCTCCTACGGCGGCGCGCCCTCGGCGCCCGAGCTGGTGCGGCGGATCAGGGAAGCCTTCCCCAACTCGCAGGCCGGCAACGGCTGGGGCATGACCGAGACCTCTGCCACGGCCTCGAGCAATACTGCCGAGGACTATGAGCACCGACCCGACTCCTGTGGTCCGGCTGTGGCCGTCACCGATCTGAAGATCATGACCGTCGAAGGCGATCGCGAGCTGGCGGTCGGTGAGGTGGGCGAATTATGGTGTCGGGGGCCGCAGGTGGTGGCGGGTTACTGGAACAAGCCTGAGGCCACCGCGCAGACGTTCGTCGATGGTTGGGTGAAGACCGGCGATCTCGCCCGCCTCGATGATGAGGGGTTCTGCTACATCATCGACCGCGCCAAGGACATGCTGATCCGCGGCGGGGAGAACATCTACTGCATCGAGGTCGAAAACGTCCTCTATGACCACCCCGCGGTAATGGACGCGGCGCTGGTCGGCATCCCGCACAAGACGCTCGGCGAGGAGCCAGGGGCCGTGGTGACCCTCAAGCCGGGCGCGAGCGCAACGGAACAGGAATTGCGCGCCTTCGTCGCCGAGCGCCTGGCGGCCTTCAAGGTGCCGGTGCGGGTAATCTTCTGGCCCGACACCCTGCCGCGCAATGCAAACGGCAAGATCCTCAAGCAGGACCTGCGGCAGCTGTTTGAAGCGGAGGCCTAGTAGCGCCGGCCGCTCGGGCGCCACACCCCGTCGTGGCCGCGGCAGAGCTCGAACGAATGGCGCCGACCGCTGTAGTCCTGCTCCACCCAGTGGCAGTTCGGCCGCGGGCGGTAGCGCGACGGATAGCTGACGCAGCGCACCGTGCCCTTGGCGATTGCATGGCCAGCCACAGCGCCCACCGCGCCGCCGAGGATCGCCCCGCCGAAGCGCGAGCCCCGGCCGGCGATGGCGCTGCCGAGCACGGCGCCGGTGACGCCACCGGCCACCGCGCCCTGGTTGCCCGCGTGACGCTTGGCGGCATAGCAGGGATCGTAGCTGCCATAGTCGTGGTAGGGCTGGGCGGCGGCGAACTGAGGGACCGCCAAGGCGGGCGCGGCGACGAGCGCGGCGCAGCCGAGAGCGAGAAGTGGCTTCATGACATGGCTCCCAACGCGTTCAGGGGCGCTATATCGCCCACAATGAGGACGGCGTGAATCGGAGACCGGCCAGACGCGGGCGTCAACCCCAAACCACCTCTGTGGCTGGTCCGGCGCGCGAAGCGCTGATCGACCGACTCGGCGTCCAGGGCGACGGCGTCGCCGATGGCCGGTTCATCCCCCTGACTCTGCCGGGCGAGCGGGTGCTCGCTCGCGGCGATGGCGAACGGGCCGAACTTGTCGAGGTTCTAGACGCCAGCCCCGACCGAAAGGAGCCGCCTTGTCCACACTTCGGCGATTGCGGCGGCTGCGCCTTACAGCACTGGCGCGATGAACCCTATCTCGCCTGGAAGGTTGAACAGATCCGCCTCGCGCTCGCCCGTGAGCGGCTCGAGTCCGAGATTCTCCCTGTGTTCGAAGCTCCGCCCGGTTCGCGCCGGCGTCTGGCTCTGCACGCCCGCAAGGCGGGCGGCCGGGTGGTGCTGGGATTCAAGGCCAGGCGGTCGTGGCGAGTGGTCCCCATCGACTCGTGCGTGGTGGCGGAGCCGTCGTTGCAAGCCGCTCTCCCAGCCCTGTGCGAGATCGCCGCGCCGTTCCTGGAGCATCCGGCCTCGGCGCCCACGCTGCACGTCACCACGACGCTCACCGGCCTGGACATCGATGTCACCGGAATAGAGCGCAGGAGCGGTGGACTTTCCGCCGACGCCCGCCTGACGGCCGCCGAGGCGAGCGCCCGCGCCGACGTCGCCCGTGTCACCCTGGCCGGCGAAGTGGTCTATCAGGCGCGCGCGCCGATGATCCGCGCCGGGCGGGCGACGGTGGCCTTGCCCCCCGGCGCATTCCTGCAGGCCGTCGCCGCGGCCGAAGCGACCGTGGCCGCCTTCGCCGTCGAGGCTGCCGTGGGCGCTCGCCGCATCGCCGACCTCTATTGCGGCGTGGGAGCCTTCACCTTCCCCCTGGCCGATATCGCGCCGGTCTTGGCCGCGGACGCCTCTGCTCCGGCCATACGAGCGCTGTCCAGCGCGGTCGCCACCGCCCCGGGCCTGAAAGCGATCACCGCCGAGGCGCGCGACCTCGACCGCCGACCTCTGACGGCGAGAGAGCTCGCTGGCGTCGACGTCGTGGTGTTCGATCCGCCGCGGGCCGGCGCGGCCGTCCAGGCCCGCGAGATCGCTGCTTCGACCTGCGCCCGGGTCCTGGCCGTCTCCTGCAACCCCGCCACCTTCGCCCGCGACGCGCGCACGCTCGTCGGCGGCGGCTATCGCCTTTTGCGGGTGCAGCCGGTGGACCAGTTCCTGTGGTCGCCACATATAGAGTTGGTGGCTGCATTCTCGCGGGACGATCATTGAGCCGACGCGCTTTCGCCTTTGACGCCACGGCTCAGACCGCCGGCGGCGCGGTCAAGGCCCTGTGGTGGGGAGTCACCGGCGTCGCCGCGCGCTCGCTTGCCAGGACCGGACGCACCGCCCCTCCCACCGCTGCGCCATCAGCCGAGCCGGCGACCGAGGGACTGGTGCGCCGCGCGTGGCTCGAGGCCTTCGAGAAGGACGCCCGCGACGTCGCCCGCGGTCTCTATCCGGCGATGGACGACCGGCCGGCCGATCCCCGCACGGCCCTGCGGCGCACGATCGATCTGGTGAGCGACGCCCGCGAGGTCGAAGCCCGCCGCGCCCGCGGCGGCGCCCAGGAGGCGCGCGCAGAGGCGCCAGAGGGGAGCGCCTATCCTGCCTACTACCGCCAGAACTTCCACTTCCAGACCGGCGGCTGGCTGACGGAGGAAAGCGCGCGTCGCTACGAAGCCCAGGTAGAGGCGCTGTTCTCAGGTGCGGCGGGGGCCATGCGACGTCGGGCCCTGGCCCTGCTGGCCGAAGCCTGGCGGGCACGCGACCACCGCGGCCTCGCCGTGACCGACCTTGCCTGCGGCTCGGGCGGATTCCTTAGCAACCTGGCCAGAGCATTTCCGCGCGCGCGGCTGTTCGGCGTCGATCTGTCCGGGCCTTACCTCAGCGAAGCGCGCCGGCGCGCATCCGCGCCCGCCTATGTCCAGGCATCCGTAGAGCGTCTGCCCTTCGCCGACGCCAGCCTCGATGCGGCGACTTCGGTCTACCTTTTCCACGAATTGCCGCCGAAAGTGCGCCCTGCCGTCGCCCTCGAAATCGCCAGGGTTGTGAAGCCGGGCGGCTTTCTCGTTTTCGCGGACTCCATCCAACCGGCCGATGCGCCAGGTCTGGAACGCCTCCTGCAGGTGTTCCCCGCCTATTTCCACGAGCCCTACTTCGCCGACTACGCCCTCCAGGATCTCACGGCTTTGTTCGCCGCAGCCGGCCTTGTCGAGCGCGCCCGCGACACAGCCTTCCTCACCAAGGCGATCCTCTACGAGAGGATCTAGCTGGCCGGCGGCGGGGAGGTGACCGTCTTCAGGTAGGCGATAAGGTCGGCGCGGTCCTTGGGATCTTTCATGCCGATGTAGGTCATCTTGGTTTGCGGATCCATCGACTTGGGATCGGCGATCCATTTGTCGATCGCCTGGGCATCCCAGGTGATGCCGAGCGCCTTCATGCCGTCGGAATAGGCGAAGCCCGGCTCCGAGCCTGCTTTGCGGCCGAAGATGCCCCACAGGTTGGGCCCGATGCCGTCTCCGGAGCCTTGGGCGGTGTTGTGGCAGGTCTTGCAGATGGCGAACTTGGCTTGGCCATTGTCCAGGTCGGCCTTCTGGTAGGCGGCCGGAAGTTCCGCGAGCAGCTTGGTTTTTTGGGCGTCAGTCAGTGACGCCGGGGGAGGCGTCGAGGGCGCTTCAGCCGAGACAGCGTTCGATGACGAATTAGGTTGGGAGCAGGCGGCCAGCAGAGCCGCTGCGGACAGCATGAGAATGGCGGCGCGCATGTGGAGTCTCCGTGGCTTGGCGCCGGCAAGCTAGCGTCGCCGATCGCCCAGGCCAAGTCAGTCTCCAGGCTCGGGACGGGCGCGCATAGATTTGATCCCGGCGCGGCGGGCCTTTGCGCGCAGGCGCTGTTCTTTCTCGGCCCGACTTATCCTGGTCTTTACCCGCGGAGGGGCCGGCGGAGCCGCCGCCTTGGCAATCAGGGAAACCAGGCGGGCGAGCGCATCGGCGCGGTTGCGCTCCTGGCTACGGAACCGGCGGGCGGTGATCACGATCTCGCCCTCGCGCGTCAGACGGGCGCCGGCCAGACCCATCAGTCGCACCTTGACATCCGCTGGCAGTGAAACCGAGCCACGGACATTGAACCGCAGTTGCGCGGCCGAGGCCGTCTTATTGACGTTCTGGCCTCCGGGCCCGGAGGCGAGGATGTAGCTGAACGCCAGTTCCGCCTCGTTCAGACGGACCGCGTCAGTGATGTCGATCATGGTCGCCTCCCGTCCGCGCCATGGACTTATAGCCGCCTTGCGGGCAAGTCGGATGAGAACCGGGGAGGACCGAGGATGAACGCCGCCGAGTACATGTCGCACGACGCCGTGGGCCTGGCCGAATTGATCGCGCGGCGGGAGGCGAGCCCGCGGGAGGTCATGCAAGCGGCGTTGTCGCGATTGGCCGAGGTCAATCCGAAGATCAACGCCGTGACCCTCGATCTCGGCGAGGCGGCGCTGGCCGGGGTCGCGGCCGGCGTCCCGAACGGACCTCTCGGTGGCGTCCCCTTCCTGCTCAAGGACCTCGCCGCTCAGTTGGCGGGCACGCCCACTACCGGCGGCTCACGGATCCTGGGCGACAAGCCGGCGGCCGCCGACAGCGCTCTGGTGGTCAAGTTCAAGACCGCAGGTCTTGTGATCGCCGGCAAGACCAACACCCCCGAGTTCGGCCTGGAACCGGTCACCGAACCGGCTCGCTTTGGGCCGACTCGCAACCCCTGGAACCTCGAGCGCACCTCGGGCGGCTCCTCAGGCGGGGCGGCGGCCGCTGTGGCCGCAGGCATCGTCCCGGCCGCCCACGCTAGCGACGGCGGCGGCTCGATCCGCATCCCGGCCTCGGCCTGCGGCCTGTTCGGCTTGAAGCCTTCACGCGGGCGGGTGTCGTTCGCGCCGGCCGACGAGGGCTGGGGCGGTTTTTCAATCCATAACGCGGTCAGCTGGAGCGTGCGCGACAGCGCCACTCTGCTCGACTCGATCTCGTCGCCCGAGCCAGGCGATCCCTATTGGCTGGCGCGGCCCGCCGAGCCCTTCTCGAGCGAGGTAGGCCGCGATCCGGGCCGGCTGCGGATCGCCTTCAGCACGACCGCCCTGGCCGCGCCGGCGATCGACCCGGAATGCGCCGAGGCCGTGCGCGCGGCGGCGAAGCTCTGCGAATCGCTCGGGCACCATGTCGAGGAGGCGAGTCTGCCTGGCGACTACGCCGCCGTCGGCCAAGCCGCGGGGACGGTGGTGGCCGCGAGCGTTGCGGCCATGCTCGAGGCCGAAGGCTTGAAGCGCGGCAGGCCGATTGGCGACGACGAGATCGAGCCCGTGACTGTGGCGACCTGGCGACGCGGCATGGGCGTTACGGGTTCGGCCTACGTCCAGGCGCTCCAGGCCGCCCACGCCTACGGACGGGTCATGGCCGCCTTCTTCGAGCGCTACGATGTGCTCTTGATGTCGACGCTAGGTTCGCCGGCCGTGCCGGTCGGCTGGTTGCGCTGCGATCCGGCCATTTACGCCGAGCGGCTCTTCGCCTTCATGCCCAACACCCAGGCCTTCAACGTCACGGGCCAGCCGGCCATGACCGTGCCGCTGGCCACGAGCGGTCAGGGCTTGCCGATCGGCCTGCAGTTCACCGCCCGCACGGGCGAGGAGGCGCTGCTCTTCCGCCTCGCCGGTCAGCTCGAGCAGGCCAGCCCATGGCGCGACCGCCGGCCGCCGATCTGAGCCAATCGACGCAAAAAGCCGATTCCGTTAGGATGCGACAACGCGCCGGGGCGCCCATATTCGGGTCGGGCGGGTGCGCCATTTGAAAGCTGGTTCTTGACCACCACACTCTCGATATCCGCCGACGCCGTCGCCGGCAGCCTCATTGCCGCCTTCGACCGCGCCCGCCCCGACGAGGCTCCGTATCGGCACTGGACGGTGACCGAGGTGTTTCCGCATGGACTGAGCGAGGTGCTGCGACGCCTGCCGTTCAATGCGCCCGACCTCGGCGGCGTATCCGGCAAGCGCGAACTGCATAACGACCAACGGCACTACTTCGACGCCGTCACCAACTCCCGTTTTCCGGCCTGCCAGGCTGTCGCAGACGCGTTCCAGTCCCGCGACGTCGTCGAGGCGATCGAGGCCGCAACCGGGGCGGACTTGACCGACAGTTACGTGCGCCTGGAGTTTGCCCAGGACATGGGAGGCTTCTGGCTGCAGCCGCACACCGACCTCGGCGTCAAGCGGTTCACCATGTTGATCTATCTGGCCGCCGACGACAGCCAGTCCGATCTCGGCACCGACATCTACCGCGACTCCCAGACCTGGGCCAAACGCTCGGCGTTCATCGACAACTCCGCCCTGGTGTTCGTGCCGGGCGACAATACCTGGCACGGCCTCGAGCCGCGCCCGATCCGTGGCGTGCGCAAGTCGGTGATCATGAACTACGTCACCGACGCGTGGCGCGAGCGCGGCCAGCTCGCCTATCCGGAGACCCCCGTTCGGGCCGGGTAAAGCGCTTTCACGGCCGCCGCGGCCTCCAGAGTTGCGTTTGCTGGGCCGCTCGTCACCGGCGGGATTGGATCGCCTTCGAACCGGCGGATCAGACGACGGTCGACCAGGCCCTGGATGAAACCCACGTGGCGGCCGAAGCCCAGGTCCAGCACCTCGACAGGATGCGGTGCGGCCAGCGCCTCGGAGACCATGGAGACGCTGTCGCTGGTCACGACCAGGCGGTCGGCGACGGCGAGAATGGCGCGATAGGGGTTGTCCCCTGCCAGGTCCCAAAGGAAGATGCGCGGGTCGCCTTCGAACGCCGCATTGAGCTGGTTGATGACCGCCGCTGGCGTGCGGCGTGAGGGGGTGATCGCCAGCGCGCCGCCACTTCCCTCCTTGACGCGCTTGAGGCCATCGATCAGCCGGGCGCCGTCTGCCGTGGTGAAGGCCCGGCCGCGCAGGGAGCCGCCGATGGCGACGCCGGTCAGGGGTCTGCCCAGCGGGGCCAGCCTGTCGGCCCAGGCCGCGGCCGCCGCCTCCAGCCTGGCGGGCGTCAAGTCATGCAGAGCCGTGGCGACCTTCAGAACCTTGGCTGATGGCGCAATAGCGTCGTGGTCCATGGCCACCACGAAATCGAAGGCGTCGGCGTCGCGACGTGGGTCCTGAACGTGAATCGTCAGGATCGCTCCGCTGCTCTTTTGCTTTGCCGCCAGGGCCCAGCGGGCTGAGCGCCGGCCGCAGCTGACCATGACGTCCGGCCACGGCGGCGAGAGGAGGGTGCGCCGCCACGGCCAGCCGCGCTCCACCTCGATCTCTCTCACCTCGTCCGCCAAGGCTTCGGCCAGGCCGCGCGCCTGGGTGCGCATGCCGGTCTCGCCGGTGGTCACGGCCCAGGCGCTGATCGGCATTCGGGGAAGGTTCCAGAGGCTGGCGCCGGCTGCAGGATTCGAACCCGCGACCTTCGCTTTACAAAAGCGCTGCTCTACCAACTGAGCTAAGCCGGCCGGACGCGGAAGCGCTTATGCCGCAGGGCGGTGAATCCGGCAATCGAAGGCATTTGGGAATTGGCGCCGCTTCACCCTATATGCCGGCGCCATGGCCCGCATCCTCATCACCTCGGCGCTGCCGTACATCAACGGCGTCAAGCACCTCGGCACGCTGACCGGCTCGATGCTGCCGGCCGATGTCTACGCCCGGTTCGAGCGGGCGCGCGGCGCCGAGGTGTTGCTGATCTGCGCCACCGACGAGCACGGCACGCCGGCTGAACTCGCCGCCCGCGATGCAGGCCAGGACGTGGCCACCTACTGCGCCGAACAGCACGCGATCCAGAAGGCGGCCTGCGACGGCTTCGGCTTGTCGTGGGACTGGTTCGGCCGCTCATCCTCGCTGCAGAACCGTCGCCTGACCCAGCACTTCGCGGACGTCCTGGAAGACAACGGCTATATCGAAGAGCGCGTCGACCGCATGGTCTATTCCATCGATGACGGTCGCTTCCTGCCTGACCGCTATATTGAGGGCACCTGTCCGGTGTGCGGCTTCCGCCCGGCTCGCGGCGATCAATGCGACAATTGCGACTCCCTGCTCGATCCGGTCGACCTGATTGATCCCTATTCGGCCATCTCCGGCTCGCAGAACCTCGAGGTTCGCGAGACGCGCCATCTCTATGTCCTGCAATCGAACCTGGCGGGCGAGATCGGCGCCTGGGTCGAGGCAAGGCCCGGCTGGTCGGCGCTCGCCAAGGCCATCGCCCGCAAACATCTCGCCGAGGGCCTGATCGACCGCGGCATCACTCGCGACCTCTCGTGGGGCGTGCCGGTAACGCGCCATGGGCAACCTCGGCCGGGCTTCGAGGAGAAGGTGTTTTACGTATGGTTCGACGCCCCGATCGAATACATCGCCGCCACCGAGGAATGGGCAGACGCGACGGGCGCCGACTGGCGGCGCTGGTGGCGGGAGGATGAGGGCGCCGCCGACGTCCGCTACGTCGAGTTCATGGGCAAAGACAACGTCGCCTTCCACTCGGTGAGCTTCCCAGCGACGATCCTCGGCTCGCGAGAGCCCTGGAAGACGGTCGACGCGCTCAAGGCCTTCAACCACCTCAACTGGTACGGCCAAAAGTTCTCCACCTCGCACCGGCGCGGGGTGTTCATGGACACCGCCCTCGAGATCCTGCCGCCGGACGCCTGGCGCTGGTACCTGATCGCCAACAGTCCCGAGGGTTCGGACACCACCTTCACTTGGGAACAGCTGACCGCGGCGGTGAACCGCGACCTTGCCGATGTGCTCGGCAACTTCGTCAACCGGATCACCAAGTTCTGCGAGTCGCGCTTCGACGGTCTGGTTCCGACCGGCGGCGAGCCCGGCGAACTCGAAACTGCCCTCTTTGCCGATCTCGCCACGCGGCTCACCGAGGTGACGTCGGCCATCGAGGCGATCGAGATGCGAAAATCCGCCCAGGCCTTGCGGGCGCTGTGGGTGGCGGGCAACGAATATCTGCAGGTTGCCGCGCCGTGGACGGCGATCAAGACCGATCCCGATCGGGCCGCCGTGATCGTCCGGACGGCGCTCAACCTCGCCCTGCTCTATGCGCGGGTGAGCGCGCCGGTGATCCCGTTCGCGGCCGAGTCGATCGCCAGGGGCTTCGGACTGGAGGGTCCGCTGACCTGGCCTTCTAGCGATATCGGGGCCGAGCTGTCGCGGCTGACGCCAGGAAGCAGGGTCGTCGCGCCGCCGGTGCTGTTCCGCAAAATCGAGGAAGCGGACGTCGGGGCCTGGTCGGAACGTTTCGGCGGCGGCTGAGCCGCCTCAGGCGGCGCGGCGGGATCGGGCCTTGCGCCAGCTGCGGAAGGCGTCGGCGATGAAGTCGACCGCCAGCTCGACGTCTTCGGCCCGTCCGGCCCACAGGTCGGTGGGCAGGACGAGGCGGCCGTCTGTCCACCGCCACCCCGCGCCGTCGCTTCGCTCGTCGGCATGGAACCCGTCGGCGATCCGCGGATCGTCGAGGCTGATGGCGGTCTCGCCGACCCTCAGACCCAGCAAGGCGATCCCGAGGGGGCGAGTGTCGGCGCTGCAATCGACCTGAGCCGGTACGAAGACGCGTGAGCGAAGCTCGACGCTTGTCGCTGAAGCGGGGACGATGAACCGGGCCGAGCCGGCGTTGGCCTGCGGCTCGACCCGCCGGCCGTCCGCCAGAAGATGGATGTCCGGATCACACTCCAGCTCCCAGCCCTGGGCTTTCGCGAGTTCGACAAGGCGAGTCGCCACGGAGGTGACAATGGGGCCGCCGTCCACGAACGGACGGGCGTAACGATTGAGGCTCTCGGCGACACGGGCCGGATCCACTCTCGCAAGGCGACCGTATTCGCGGCCGAAGAAGGCCCGGTTGCCGCTGTCCATGTAGCTCTCGCAGCCGAGACCCTCGGCCAGGAGGACATCGTGGCTCTCGAGCTCGACATGCCAATAGGTGACCTCGGACACTTCGACCTGGGCGATGGTGGCCCCGTTGATCAGGTGGTCGATGGGAATGAACACCTCGCCCAGCACATTGACGCACACGGCGTGGCCGGGCGAGAGCATGAGGTCGCGCGTGGGCCCGGCGGCGCCGAACGCGCCAGCCGCCACCCTGACCGGCCATTGCGCCCGGACCGGGCCGCGGACGGTTCGATGACCGATCCACACGATCGGCCTCGCCTCACCTTGGGACGTCAAAGCCAGGTCGCCCACTTTCAGCCGTTCGACCGCTACATCGCCCCGAACGGTGCGGATCCGCGAGCCAGTCACGAAGCACACCGTGGCCGCGGCAGTGATGTCGAAGGCGCCGTTCGATATCGTCACGCTCAGGTTCGAAAGAGGGTCGGTCGCCGGATCGAAGTTCAGCGTGTAGCTGAGGGTCGTTGCGCCCGCCGTGAAGTCCAGGGTGATCGAATTGCTCGCGGTGTCGGTCGTAAAGCTATGGGCCGTTTCGGACCCCTGGTTCTCAACTTCCAGAGTGTGCCCGGCGCCGAGCTCGCCCAAGGCGCCGTTGAACGCCACGGCGCCATTGAAAATCAGTTGACCGTTGCCCAGCAGGTTGACGACGCCTGTATTGCTGGTGGATTCGACTTCGAGCTGACCGCCGGTCATGTTGACGGTGAGGTCGTTGCCAGTCGCATCCAGGAAGAGCTTTCCCGAACCGGAGAGGTTGACTGTGGCGCTGTTGTTGGATCCGCCGACGTCGAACAGACCTCCAGACACGGTGACATTCTGGGTGCTGTGGGATCCATTGTAGATGTAGCCACCGCTCGTTATGTCGACCGCTCCAGACGCCGCGATCACAGCCGAGTCGACCGTGAGTTGGCCGCCGGCGATCTCGATCGTTGAGCCGGCGCCGCCGAAGGTGGTGGACCCGCCGCCGCTGACTTCGAGGGTGCTGGCGCCGATGTTCAAATTGGCGCCGCTGGCCAGGCTGAGCCCGGCAATCAACTCCTCGGTCAACG
The DNA here is from genome assembly GCA_049519835.1 of Caulobacteraceae bacterium. GTDB lineage: Bacteria > Pseudomonadota > Alphaproteobacteria > Caulobacterales > Caulobacteraceae > Acaudatibacter. Next base: position 11,616 of record JBEKQJ010000005.1, read on the forward strand.
GCGAGGCGGCATTGGTGATGTTGAGCGTGCTGAAGCCGGTAGCATCGACGACGTCGCTGGTTGTCGGCAATCCAGACGACCAATCGGCCGTCGTGCTCCAGTCGGTTGGGCTCGTGGTCGGCCCGCCCGTCAAGGTGTCTGTCGCCATCGAAACGCCCCCGTCCTGATCGGCCGCAACCTTGACCATTGGTGGTGCGTCGGGGTGGAAGTCAACGCCTCAGGCGGTCAATCTCGGCGAACTTCAGCGCGTCTGCATGGCGCGCAAGGCGCCGGCCGGGGAGGGCGCGGCAAGGCCGCCAGGCCAATCCGGCGCGGTGAGCCAGCGCCGCCAGGCGCCGCGCGGCAGAATTACCGGCTGGCGTGCATGGATCGGCGCGATGTCGGGACCTGGCTCGCAGGTCAGCAGCGCATAGGCCGGCCCGCGCAGGATCACCGCGAAGGCGATCGGCTCGTTGGTCGCCGAACTGAAGCGCCACTGGGCCTTGGGCGGCTTGTCGCCGGCGTATTCGTAGAAGGCCATAGGGAAAGTCAGGCCTCGCGCGGCCGGCCCATCGCGACGGTTTTCCGAGCGCAGATTGATGACGAGGCCCTTGCCGCTGGCCGGCTTCCACCCCCACGGCAGGAGTTCAAGTCGCGCGCCATCGGCGTCGGCGGTCACGATCGGCGTCGGTTCGGAGGGCCGCACTGGTCCTTGCGGCAGGTCGATCGGTGATCCGGAAAGCGGCGCGATCTCGCGCATATATTCCGCGTAGGCGTCCCAGGCTTGATAATGGTCCTGGAGGTTGCACATCACCTAGCGCGCGCGGCTCGCTTCGTACAACGCCACTGCGGCGGCCGCGGCCACGTTGAGGCTATCGAAATCGCCCTGCATGGGGATACGAGCCAGGACATCACAATGCTCCCGCACCAGTCGCCGCAGGCCCTCGCCCTCGGAGCCCAGGACCAGGACCGTCGGCCGATCATCGAGAATTTCGGCGAGCGTCGTCGGCGCCTCGCCATCCAACCCCACGGCCCGCCAGCCCAGGCCGTCCAGCCGCTCGAGGGCGCGGGAAAGGTTGGTCTCGCGCGCGTGAGCAATCTTATCCACGGCCCCGGCCGCTGCCTTGGCGAGCGCGCCAGAGAGCGGCGGGGCGTGCCGATCCTGCAGGACCACGCCGCGGGCCCCGAAGGCGGCGGCGCTGCGCAGGATCGCGCCGACATTCTGCGGGTCGGTGATCTGGTCGAGCATCAGGATGATCCCATGGGCCGGCGCGGCCATTTCGGAGAGCGGGATCGGCTCGAGCGGGGCGACGTCGAGGGCAATTCCCTGGTGAACGGCCCCGGACGGGAGGAGGGCGGAGATGGCCGAAGCTTCGAGAACCTCGGGTGATAAGCGATCGCCAAGTTGGCGGGCGCGCTCTGGGCTCGCGAGGAGCCGACGCGGCTCGTCGCGGGCCGGATTGTCGAGCGCGGCGGTCACCGCGTGCCAACCCCACAGCCAGTCGCCGGGCGCGGTTTTCTGTGCTGGATGGAAGCGTTGACGCTTATGCGAACCCGGCCTGCGCGAGGGCTGCGCACGGTCGTTGCGTCGGGGAGGGGTCACAATTATAAGACGCGCTCCGATCCGCCAGGGCCTCATCGCCCCGGACGGCGACGCCTTCTAGCATCGCCGTGGATTGGAGCGAGGAGAGACTTTCTATTAGAAAGCGCCGTCTCCACGATCGAGGAATACGCGTTTGGGGGAATGTCCCGAGCGGCAAAGGGGGCGGACTGTAAATCCGCTGGCTACGCCTTCGTAGGTTCGAGTCCTACTTCCCCCACCACGCGTCTTTCCTCGTCCGGCGCGGGTATAGCACAATGGTAGTGCAGCAGCCTTCCAAGCTGAGGATGTCGGTTCGATCCCGTCTACCCGCTCCAACGTTCTCGTTCAGAGCAGAAGCAGGCCGGCCAGCCGCATGGCGTGAAACGCGCCCCACAGCGCGAAAACCGCCAGCACCGTCCCCGCCCGGCTGAATCTGCGCCTCGCCTGGCGAACCACTTGCGTGAGGCCCCGGCGCGGCGCCGCCCGCCGCGGGAACAGGTGAAGTTCCGCCTCAATCCACTGGACGCCCATGGCCCGATCTCCAACTCGATTGCCTCGCAGTTGGATTTAATCGCGGAACAAGGTGGCGATTAGCGCCCGAATTTGAGACTGTTTGTTGCGCTGGGGGAACAAGACATGCGCGATCTCAACGATCTCGGGCTCTTCGCCGCAGTGGTCGCCCATGGCGGATTCTCGGCGGCGGCGCGAGCTCTGGACACGCCGAAGTCCAGGTTGAGCCGGCGCGTGGCGGCCTTGGAACAACAGCTCGGCGTTCGGTTGCTCGAACGCTCGACGCGTCGCTTCCGAGTCACCGAGATCGGCCAGGACGTCTATCGCCATGCACGAGCCGCCATTTCGGAGGCCGAAGCCATCGACGAGGTGGTCTCGAGGCTGCGGGCCGAGCCCCAAGGCCTGGTCCGGATCAGCTGTCCGTTGGGGCTGGACCGCCTGATTGGCGCGGCGCTGCCCGGCTTCCTGGCCCGCAATCCGAAACTAAGGGTGCAGATTCTGGTCGGCAATCGGCGGGTCGATCTGATCGAGGAGGGGGTGGATATCGCCGTCCGCATTCGCGAGAAGCTGGATAGCGACGCCGACCTCCAGGTGCGGATTGTCGGTCCGACCCACGTAGTGCTGGTGGCGGGGGCGGAATTCGTGGCGACCCACGGGGCGCCGAATACGCCTGAAGAAGTTGCGCGCTTCCCGACCATCAGCCTCACCGACCGGCCGGGCATCGACCGCTGGGTTCTGGTCAACGCCGATGGCCAGCGGGTGGAGGTCGCACACGAGCCGCGGCTTTCGGTCAATTCCTTTCCCGTCATCCGCCAAGCGGCCGTGGAGAATCTCGGCATCGCCTTCCTGCCGGAATATGCGGCCCGCGAAATGCTCGACGATGGCGTGCTGGTCCGCATCCTTCCGGACTGGGGACTGCCCGAGGGCATTCTGCACCTTGTCTTCACCTCCCGACGCGGCCTGCTGCCCGGCGTTCGAGCCGTGATCGACCTCGCCGCCGAGGTCCTGCGGCCAAACTCACCCGGATGGCAGATCCCCATCTGAGCGGGCGGCGGAGCCGAGCCGCAGGCGCTAACCTGACCGCGAATTAAGCTGCTCTCACCGGGCCTTCGCGCTAGCGTCCTCAGCCAGACAAGGGAGCGGGCGATGAAACCTCTGGCGATCGTTTCGATGGCGGGCGTGGTGCTGGCGGCGGCCGGCGCGGCGAGCGCCGCCGATCTCGAAATCCACAATGCCGCGGCGCGCGTGACGGTCATTCCCGAGGCGCGCAGCGACATTGGCGTTTCGATCGTCAAGGCCAACCCCCGCCTGCGCATCCGCATGATGCGGTTCGGCGACAAGGTGGTGATCGACGGTGGGCTCGGTTTCCGCGGTCCCGACTGCACCAATGTCTTTGGGCGGCGCGGCGTGCGCATCTGGGGAACGGGGTTCATACCCTATGACGACCTTCCGCAGATCGTGGTGCGCACCCCGCTCGACGCCAAGGTGTCGGCCAGCGGGGCGGTCTACGGCGTGGTCGACCGCGCCGCCAGCCTCGACCTCAGCAACGGCGGCTGCGGCGATTGGTCGGTGGCAAATGTCGCTGGGCCGTTGACTGTGCGACTGGCCGGCTCCGGCGACGTGCGGGCCGGCGACGCGGCCTCAGTCCATGTCCATCTCGCAGGCTCCTCGGACGTATTCGTAAGGTCCGCAAGAGACGGACTCGACGTCGCCTCGTCCGGCTCTGGCAACGTGCATGCGGAAACCATGGCCGGGCCGCTTCACGTGCGCATCGCCGGCAGCGGCGACGTGACGGTTCCTGCCGGCCAGGTGACGGACATGTCGATCGCCGTGGCCGGCTCCGGCGACATCCGCTTCGGCGGCGTGGCCCAGAACCTGGACGCCACCATTCTTGGCTCCGGCGACGTGAGCGTCGGCCGGGTGACCGGCAAGATCTCCAAGCGCGTGGCTGGCTCTGGCTCGGTCACCATCGGCGGCTAGGGAACGAAATTAGCTGCGCACAGCGACGCGCTCGACTACCCTTCGCGGGATCCTCGATTGGTCGGGCGGAGCGGCGCATGCGAGCGTGGCGGGTCGTGTTGGCGCTTATCGCCATGCCGGCCGCGGCGATCGCAGCGCCGAAGCTGGAGGTCCGCGCCGCCGCAGCCCACATCACGATCATCACGGAGGCACGGACGGACATCCGTGTCACGGTCATCCACAAGCGCCTGAACTTACCGCTCAGGGTCTTTCAGTCAGGCGACCTTACGGTGATCGACGGCCGCCTCGGCCATCGCGTCAGGGGTTGCCCGCGGCTCCCTGACGGCCTGGGTGTGCACGTGCGTGGGCTGGGCGACGTCGCGGCCGCGGCGCTTCCCATCGTGGTCGTGCGCATGCCGGCCGATGCCAGCGTCCTGGTCGGCGACGCCGTGAGTGGAGAGATCGGGCGCACCACTCGCCTGGATTTCGAAAATCGCGGCTGCGGTGACTGGACCATCGCCGACGTCGCCGGTCCGGTGCGCCTTGGACAGATCGGCGCCGGCGCCCTGCGCGCCGCGCGCGTCGGCGCGGCCACGCTGAATGTGGCTGATGGCGGCAGCATCGCCACGGGCCCGGTCGCGGGCGGCGTCACCGCCGTCTCGAGCGGAGATGGCGTGATCAGTGTCTTGACGGCCAACGGAGCGGTCGTGGCGCGCGTCGCCGGGTCGGGCGGTGTCAACATTGCCGGCGGCCGGGCGCCCCAGCTCAGCGCCTCGGTCGCCGGTTCTGGCGCGATCCGGTTTGGCGGCGAGGCGGGGCGCGTCACCGCCGAGGTGGAAGGGCCGGGGGTGGTTTCCGTGGCGCAGGCCACGGGTCCGGTCTCCAGGCGGGTCTTCGGGGCCGGTCAAATTCACCTCGGCCCGTGAGCGGGGTTCGCCGTTGACGCGGGACGCCTTCGCGAGTATCACCCCCGCTCTTTTCGCGGCCGGTCCTACACGACCTCGCCCGATGAGCCGGCCGCCTCTTTTCGGAGGTGGAACATAGCGCCGAAACCGCAGGCCGCGTTTCGGCGCTGTTTCGCGTTTATCGGGCGTCGGCGGAGCGGACGCGGAATTCACAGCCCAGGGCCCTGCCCCGGGCGATCCCAGATCGAAAGAGCGAATGCCGACCGTCAACCAGTTGATTCGCAAGCCCCGGGTAAGCAAGCCGGCGCGCAACAAGGTCCCGGCCCTCAAGGGCTCGCCGCAGCGCCGCGGCGTCTGCACGCGCGTCTATACGGTGACGCCGAAGAAGCCGAACTCGGCATTGCGCAAGGTGGCAAAGGTGCGTCTGACCTCGGGCATCGAGGCGGTGTGCTATATTCCAGGTGAAGGCCACAACCTACAGGAACACTCTGTGGTGCTGATCCGCGGCGGCCGGGTGAAGGACTTGCCGGGCGTGCGCTACCACATCCTGCGCGGCGTGCTCGATACCCAAGGCGTCAAGGACCGCAAGCAGCGCCGTTCGCTCTACGGCGCCAAGCGTCCCAAGTAAGGAAGAAGAACCGACATGTCCCGCCGCCGCCGAGCCGAGAAGCGCGAAGTCCTCCCCGATCCCAAGTTCGGGGACGTGGTGCTGACCAAATTCATGAATTACGTGATGTACGAGGGCAAGAAGGCCGTCGCCGAGAACATCATCTACGGCGCCTTCGATCTGATCGAGACCCGTCGCCGCGACCTGGGCCCGCTGGAGACCTTCCACGCCGCGCTCGAGAACGTCTCGCCGTCGGTGGAAGTGCGCTCCCGCCGGGTCGGCGGCGCCACCTATCAGGTGCCGGTCGAGGTCCGTCCGGAACGCCGCCGTGCCCTGGCCATCCGCTGGCTGGTCACCGCCGCCCGCAAGCGCGGTGAAAACACCATGACCGAGAAGCTGGCTGGCGAACTGCTCGACGCCTCGAACAATCGCGGCTCGGCAGTCAAGAAGCGCGAAGACACCCACAAGATGGCTGAAGCCAACCGCGCCTTCTCGCATTACCGCTGGTAACGCCTACATAGAGCAGGATTCCAGTCGACATACCTTTCGAGCGCGGGCGGTTTGAGCTAAATCGCCCGCGCCTTTCGTTGAGTCCGCCCCTGGCGGCCAGACAAAGATCGCACCATGCCCCGCACGACCGACATCAAAGACTATCGCAACTTCGGCATCATGGCCCACATCGATGCTGGCAAGACGACGACGACCGAGCGCATCCTCTACTACACGGGCAAGAGCCATAAGATCGGCGAAGTGCACGACGGCGCGGCCACCATGGACTGGATGGAGCAGGAGCAGGAGCGGGGGATCACCATCACCTCCGCCGCCACCACCGCCATGTGGAAGGGCAAGCGTCTGAACATCATCGACACGCCTGGGCACGTCGATTTCACCATCGAAGTCGAGCGCTCGCTGCGCGTGCTCGATGGCTGCGTCGCGGTGCTCGATGGCAATCAGGGCGTCGAGCCGCAGACCGAGACGGTCTGGCGCCAGGCCGACCGCTACAACGTGCCGCGCGTGGTGTTCGTCAACAAGATGGACAAGATCGGGGCCGACTTCGAAAAGTGTGTCGAGTCGATCCGCGACCGTCTCGGTGTCAAGGCGGTTCCCATCCAGCTGCCGATCGGTTCGGAGTCCAGCTTCAAGGGCATCATCGACCTCGTCCGCATGAAGGCGGTGGTCTGGGACAGCGAAGGCCTGGGCGCCAACTTCCACGACGAAGAAATTCCGGCCGATCTGAAGGCGACGGCCGAAGAGGCGCGCCACTTCATGGTCGAGAACGCCGTCGAGCTCGACGACGATGCCATGGAGGCCTACCTCAACGGTGAAGACCCGTCGGCCGAGGTGCTGCACCGCTGCTTGCGCAAGTCGGTGCTAACCGGCGCCTTCTACCCCGTCCTGTGCGGCTCGGCGTTCAAGAACAAGGGTGTGCAGCCTCTGCTCGACGCGGTGGTCGAATACCTTCCCTCGCCGGTGGACATCCCGCCGACCCAAGGCATCGACGTCAAAACTGAGCAGCCGGTGGAGCGCAAGGCCTCCGACACCGAGCCGCTGTCCGTCCTCGCGTTCAAGATCATGGACGACCCGTTCGTGGGCTCGCTGACCTTCTGCCGCATCTACTCGGGCAAGCTCGAGAGTGGCATGGCCCTGCTCAACTCCTCGCGCGACCGGCGCGAGCGGGTCGGCCGCATGCTGCTGATGCACTCGAACAACCGCGAAGACATCAAGGAAGCCTACGCCGGCGACATCGTCGCCCTGGCCGGCCTCAAGGACACCCGCACGGGCGACACCCTGTGCGACCCTGTGAAGTCGCCGATCGTGCTCGAGAAGATGGACTTCCCCGAGCCGGTGATCGAGATCGCCATCGAGCCGAAGTCGAAGGCCGACCAGGAGAAGTTGGGCGTCGCCTTGCAGAAGCTGGCGGCGGAAGACCCGACCTTCCGGGTGTCAACAGACCAGGAGAGCGGTCAGACCATTCTCAAGGGAATGGGCGAACTGCATCTGGACATCAAGGTCGATATCCTGAAGCGCACCTACAAGGTCGAAGCCAACATCGGCCAGCCGCAGGTGGCCTACCGCGAGACCCTGGGTCGCGCGGCGGAGATCGTCTACACGCACAAGAAGCAGACCGGCGGTTCGGGTCAGTTCGCCGAGGTGAAGATTCTATTCGAGCCGGCTGAACCTGGCGCAGGCTACAGCTTCGAGAGCAAGATCGTCGGCGGCTCTGTGCCGCGCGAATACATTCCGGGCGTCGAGAAGGGCCTGCTATCGGCCAAGGACAACGGCCTCCTGGCCGGCTTCCCCGTTATCGACTTCAGCGCCACCCTGCTCGACGGCAAGTACCACGACGTCGACTCCTCGGTGCTGGCGTTCGAGATCGCCGGACGAGCGGCGTTCCGCGAGCTGCGCAGCAAGGGGGCGCCGAAGCTGCTCGAGCCGGTCATGAAGGTCGAGGCCACGACGCCGGAGGATTATGTCGGCGACGTGATCGGCGACCTACTTTCCCGGCGTGGCGTGATCCAGGCCACCGCCCAGCGCGGCAACGCCCAGGTGATCATCGCCATGGTTCCGCTGGCCAACATGTTTGGCTACGTGAACACCCTGAGGTCCATGTCTCAGGGGCGCGCCAATTTTCACATGGAATACGATCACTACGAGGCCGTGCCGCAAGCCGTGGCCGACGAGGTGGTCAAGAAGTACGCTTGAAGATACTGAGATTTTTCACAAACTTAATTGAGGAAGCCCATCCCGGGCTGGAGCTGTAGGACATGGGTAAGGCAAAGTTCGAACGTAACAAGCCGCACTGCAACATCGGCACCATTGGTCACGTTGACCATGGCAAGACGACGCTGACGGCGGCGATCACGATGACGCTGGCCAAGACCGGCGGCGCGACGGCGAGGACCTATGCGTCTATCGACGCAGCGCCGGAAGAAAAGGCCCGCGGCATCACCATCAACACCGCGCACGTGGAATATGAGACGAAGGCCCGTCACTACGCCCACGTCGACTGCCCAGGCCACGCCGACTATGTGAAGAACATGATCACCGGTGCGGCTCAGATGGACGGGGCCATCCTGGTGGTGTCGGCCGCCGACGGCCCGATGCCCCAGACCCGCGAGCACATCCTGCTCGCCCGTCAGGTCGGCGTGCCGGCCCTGGTGGTGTTCCTCAACAAGGTCGACATGGTCGACGACGAGGAGCTGCTCGAGCTCGTCGAGATGGAAGTGCGCGAGTTGCTCTCCAGCTACGAGTTCCCGGGCGACGATATCCCGATCGTCAAGGGCTCGGCTCTGGCGGCGGTGGAAGATCGCGACGCCACTATCGGCGAGGACGCGATCCTGAATCTGATGACGGCCGTCGACACCTACATCCCGCAACCGGAGCGCCCGGTCGACCTGCCGTTCATGATGGCGGTTGAAGACGTGTTTTCGATCTCCGGCCGCGGCACCGTGGTCACTGGCCGCGTCGATCGCGGCATCGTCAAGGTTGGCGAGGAAGTCGAGATCGTGGGCCTGCGTCCGACCCAGAAGACGACTTGCACCGGCGTCGAGATGTTCCGCAAGCTGCTCGATCAGGGCCAGGCCGGCGACAACGTCGGCGTGCTTCTGCGCGGCACCAAGCGTGAAGACGTCGAGCGCGGCCAGGTGCTGTGCAAGCCGGGTTCGATCACCCCGCACACCAAGTTCGTCGCCGAGACCTACATCCTCACCAAGGAAGAGGGTGGCCGTCACACGCCGTTCTTCAGCAACTATCGCCCGCAGTTCTACTTCCGCACCACGGACGTGACCGGCGTGATCAAGCTGAGGGAAGGCGTTGAGATGATCATGCCCGGCGACAACGCCGAGCTCGACGTCGAGCTGATCACCCCGATCGCCATGGAGGAGCGCCTGCGCTTCGCCATCCGGGAAGGCGGCCGCACGGTCGGTTCGGGTGTGGTCACCAAGATCGTCGAGTAAGGCTGGGAGCACGCGGGCGGCTCGTCGCTTGATGAGCGAGGGGCCGCCTGTTACACGACCCACCTTCCGCTCGATGGAGACCAGCGCGCCGGCGAGCCTAGCGCTCTCCGGCGCGTCGGCCTTTGTGGGCGGGAGGCTTAGGAGTGTAGCTCAGCTGGTAGAGCATCGGTCTCCAAAACCGAGGGTCGTGGGTTCGAGTCCCTCCACTCCTGCCACTATATTCGTAAACGTCGAGGACGCGGACGCGTCGTGGAAATGAAGAGTCGCAAGGCCGAGATGACCAAGACTTCAGGCCTGGTTCCGAGCGCGCTGCGCCGGGGCGCCCCAGCCCCGGCGGCGCCGGTGCGCGTCACCCAACCGCCGGAACCGCGGCGGCCATTCAACCCGATGCAGTTCCTGCGCGAGGTCCGGGCCGAGGCCCGCAAGGTGACCTGGACCAGCTGGAAGGAGACCTGGATCACCTCGGTCATGGTCGGGATCATGGTCGTCCTGACCGCGATGTTCTTCTTCGGTGTCGACGCCGTGCTCAGCGCGCTCGTCGGCCTGCTCCTCAAACTTGCCAGCGCAGGATAGCTCGATCATGACCGGCGCCGAGGCCCGCACCTCCAATCCCAACCACAAGTGGTACATCGTCCACGCCTACTCGAACTTCGAGAAGAAGGTGGCCGAGAGCATCCGCGAACAGGCCCACAACCAAGGCCTCGACGACGCCTTTTCCGAGATCCTGGTGCCCACCGAGGATGTCATCGAGATCCGGCGCGGTCGCAAGATCAACGCCGAGCGCAAGTTCTTCCCCGGCTACGTGCTGGTGAAGATGGACCTCTCCGACGAGGCCTATCACCTGGTGAAGAATACCCCGAAGGTCACCGGCTTCCTGGGTTCCGGCCACCGGCCGATGCCGGTCTCCGAGCGCGAAGTGGCGCGCATCATCGGCGCCATCGAGGAGGGCGTCGAGCGGCCCAAGCCGACCATCACCTTCGACAACGGCGAGACCGTTCGGGTCATTGACGGTCCGTTCGCCAGCTTCAACGGCACGGTGGAGCAGGTAGACGAGGAGCGCGCGCGCCTGCGCGTCACCGTCTCGATCTTCGGCCGCGCCACGCCGGTCGAACTCGAATACGCCCAGGTGGAGAAGGTTACCTGAGCTGATCCCAACCCCGGCCTGACCGGGTTCAAATCCGTGGGAGGGGCGCCACCCCGCACCACGGCCTGCAAGCGCCGATCCCGGCGCAAATGAGGAGATCATGGCTAAGAAGATACTGGGCTACATCAAGCTCCAGGTCCCGGCCGGGTCGGCGACTCCGTCGCCGCCCATCGGTCCGGCCCTGGGTCAGCGCGGCGTGAATATTATGGGCTTCTGCAAGGAGTTCAACGCCCGCACCGAGAGCATGCCGAAGGGCACGCCCCTGCCGACGGTGATCACCGTCTATCAGGACAAGAGCTTCACCTTCGTCACCAAGACCCCCCCGGCCACCCACTATCTGAAGGAAGCGGCGGGCATCAAATCAGGCTCCGGCAAGACCGGCCGCGAGAGCGCCGGCAGCGTCACGCGCACCCAGCTCAAGCAGATCGCTGAAGCCAAGATGAAGGATCTGAACGCCAACGACATCGACGCGGCGGCGCGGATCATCGAAGGCTCGGCGCGCGCCATGGGCCTCAAGGTGGTGGAGGCCTGATCATGGTGACGACGACAAAGAGAGAAAAGGCCTGGACCGGCGATCGCGCGGCTCAGCACCCGCTCGCCGACGCCGTGAAGTTGGTCAAGGCCAATGCCACGGCCAAGTTCGACGAGACCGTCGAGATCGCCGTCAACCTGGGCGTCGACCCACGTCACGCCGACCAGCAAGTGCGCGGCGTGGTCTCCCTGCCTTCGGGCACGGGGCGCGACGTGCGCGTGGCCGTGATCGCCAAGGACGCCAAGGCCGCCGAAGCCAAGGACGCCGGCGCCGACATCGTCGGGGCCGAGGATCTGGTCGAGCGCATTCAGGGCGGTTTCCTGGACTTCGACCGGGTGATCGCCACCCCCGACATGATGGCCCTGGTCGGTCGCCTCGGTAAAATCCTCGGTCCTCGCGGCCTGATGCCCAACCCTCGAGTCGGCACGGTGACGCCCAACGTCGCCCAGGCCGTCAAGGACGCCAAGGGCGGGGCCATTGAGTTCCGGGTCGAGAAGTCGGGCATCGTCCACGCCGGGGTCGGCAAGGCCAGCTTCACCGACGAGGCGATCACCGCCAACGTCCATGCCCTGATGGACGCCCTCCACAAGGCCAAGCCATCCGGCGCCAAGGGCGTCTACGTCCGCCGGGTCAGCCTCTCCTCGACCATGGGGCCGGGCTTCAAGATCGATACGGCGACTCTGAGCGCCTGAGCCGATTGGTTCGGACTGACTTCGAGAGGGTCGGCGCCGCGAGGCGTCGGCCCTTTTCGCACGCTAGGTTAGTACGCCGATGATCGCGGGCGTGTTCGGGGCGGCTCGCGCCGCAGAGACTTTCTTCTGAATCCGCCGCGTCGCTCTGGGGCGACGGACTGCGACAGCGACGAAACATCAAGTCGACTTCTTCGGCTAAGACGCCGCTCTCCACCTCTTGCCTTTCCCCCCGTGCTCCTCTATAGGCGCGCCTCCGTCGCGGTCCGCCGTGGCGAAACCTGTCCGAGAACCGCGGGCCTGACGGCTCAAAATTCCCACCGCGGGGAGACGGGGACCGAAGATCGATCACGCCGCCCGTTGGCACGGGGTCGCGGGTCCGCTTCGACCTCACTCCTTCGAACAGTCTGAAGTTCAACCGTCCGGCGGACGCAAATGGAGTGTGGCATGGACCGCGCGCAGAAAGCCCAATCCATCGAAGCCCTGTCTGGCGTCTTCGCCAAGGCCGGCGCCGTCGTCGTCACCCACCACCTGGGTCTGACGGTCGCACAGACCGAAGATCTGCGTGGCCGCCTGCGCAAGGAAGGCGCCGCCTTCAAGGTGGTCAAGAACACCTTGGCTCAAAAGGCGCTGAGCGGCGCCGGTGAAGAGGTTCACGCTCTCTTCAAGGGGCCGGTGGCGATCGCCTATGGTCCCGATCCCGTCTCCGCCGCCAAGGCCACCACCGCCTTCGCCAAGGACAATGAGAAGCTCATCATCCTGGGCGCCCTGATGGGCGATCAGGTCCTGAACGCAGAACGCGTACAGGCCCTCGCCAAGTTGCCCTCCCTCGACGAACTCCGCGGCAAGCTTGTCGGTCTGCTGCTCGCCCCGGCCACCAAGGTCGCCGGCGTCATCCAGGCCCCGGCTGGCCAGCTGGCCCGTGTGGTCGGCGCCTACGCCGCCAAGGCCGCCTAACTCCAACCCATTTCAAGAAGAAGGACTATCCCGTCATGTCGAAACTCGAAAAGCTGGTCGACGACCTCTCCTCGCTGACCGTCCTGGAAGCCGCGGAACTCGCCAAGCTCCTGGAAGACAAGTGGGGCGTCTCGGCCGCCGCGCCCGTGGCCATGGCTGCCGCCGCTCCGGCTGGAGGCGCCGCCGCGCCGGCTGAAGCCGCCGAAGAGCAGACCGAATTCACCGTTGTCCTGACCGGCGCCGGCGACAAGAAGATCAACGTGATCAAGGAAGTCCGCGGCGTGCGTCCGGACCTTGGCCTGAAGGAAGCCAAGGACCTGGTCGAAGGCGCCCCTCAGAACGTCAAGGAAAACGTCTCCAAGCAGGAAGCTGCGGACATCAAGTCCAAGCTCGAAGCCGCGGGCGCGACTGTCCAGATCAAATAGAACCCACCGCTCTCCGTTCGCGGAGGGCGGCGAAGGGGATCGCGAGCGCCAGCGCCGAAAGGCGTTGGCGCTTGAACTTTTTGCGCAGCAGGCCTTTTCATTTCCTGCCGCCGCGCCTAAATACGCGTTCCTCTCAATCCAGAGTTGAACTTTGCGGGCGCGCTTGTGCGGGCCCGTCTGTACGCCCCGAGGCGCGGTCAGCCGCCCTCCGACAGCGCGAAGGGGCGCCGTGACGCTTGAAGTGTCGCGGAACATTCCGGCGTCCGGCGAGCGGTGCGTGGCCTGTGGCCCCCTGCTCGATCCGAGGGTGGACGCGTGGAACCGACGCCCGAAAACCGTTCGGCGCGTCCGCAGGGAGCCAAGATGGCGCAGTCTTTCACCGGCAAAAAGCGAATCCGTAAGTCCTTTGGCCGCATCCCAGAAGCGGTCCGCATGCCGAACCTGATCGAGGTTCAGCGCTCCTCCTACGAACAGTTCCTGCAGCGCGAAGTGCGCGCCGGCCAACGCCGCGACGAGGGCATCGAGGCGGTGTTCAAGTCCGTCTTCCCGATCAAGGACTTCAACGAGCGCGCCATGCTCGAATACGTCTCCTATGAGTTCGAGGAGCCGAAATACGACGTCGAGGAATGCATCCAGCGCGACATGACCTATGCCGCGCCGCTCAAGGTCAAGCTGCGCCTGATCGTCTGGGAGACCGACGAAGAGACCCAGGCCCGCTCCGTCAAGGACATCAAGGAGCAGGACGTCTACATGGGCGATATCCCGCTCATGACCGACAAGGGGACGTTTATCGTCAACGGCACCGAGCGCGTCATCGTTTCCCAGATGCACCGCTCGCCCGGCGTTTTCTTCGACCACGACAAGGGCAAGACCCACTCCTCGGGCAAGCTGCTGTTCGCGGCCCGCATCATCCCCTACCGCGGCTCCTGGCTCGACTTCGAGTTCGACGCCAAGGACGTGGTGTTCGTGCGCATCGACCGCCGCCGCAAGCTGCCGGCGACCACCTTCCTCTATGCCCTCGGCATGGACGGCGAGGAAATCCTGACCACATTCTACGACGTGGTGCCTTACGAAAAGCGCGTGGGGGCCGGTGACGTCGCCGGCTGGGCCACGCCCTACAAGCCAGAGCGCTGGCGCGGCGTGAAACCGGAGTTCGCCCTCATCGACGGCGATACCGGCGAAGAGGTGGCTCCGGCCGGAACCAAGATCTCCGCCCGCCAGGCCAAGCGCCTGGCCGACGGCGGTCTCAAGACCCTGCTGCTGCCCGCGGAAGCCCTGGTCGGCAAGTTCCTGGCCCGTGACGAGGTCAACTTCGAGACCGGTGAGATCTACGCCGAAGCCGGCGACGAACTCGACGCCGCGGCTATCGCCGGCCTCGAGGCCCAGGGCTTCACGACCATCGACGTGCTCGACATCGACAACGTCACGGTCGGCCCGTACATCCGCAACACCCTGCGCCTCGACAAGAACGCAGTGCGCGAGGACGCCCTCTTCGACATCTACCGGGTGATGCGCCCGGGCGAGCCGCCGACGGTCGAGGCGGCCGAGGCAATGTTCAGGAGCCTGTTCTTCGACCAGGACCGCTACGACCTTTCGTCGGTTGGCCGGGTGAAGATGAACATCCGCCTGGGCCTCGATTGTCCCGACGACATGCGCGTCATCCGCAAGGAAGACGTGCTCGAAGTCCTGAAGACCCTGGTCGGCCTGCGCGATGGCCGCGGCGAGATCGACGACATCGACAACCTCGGCAATCGCCGCGTGCGTTCGGTGGGCGAGCTGCTGGAGAACCAGTACCGCATCGGCCTCTTGCGGATGGAGCGGGCGATCAAGGAGCGGATGTCCAGCGTCGATATCGACACGGTCATGCCGCACGATCTGATCAACGCTAAACCGGCGGCCGCGGCGGTGCGGGAGTTCTTCGGCTCCTCGCAGCTCTCGCAGTTCATGGACCAGACCAACCCGCTCTCGGAGATTACCCACAAGCGGCGTCTGTCGGCGCTTGGCCCCGGCGGTCTGACCCGCGAGCGGGCCGGCTTCGAGGTGCGCGACGTGCACCCGACGCACTACGGCCGGATCTGCCCGATCGAGACGCCAGAAGGCCCGAACATCGGCCTGATCAACTCGCTGGCCACCCATGCGGTGGTCAACAAGTACGGCTTCATCGAGAGCCCGTACCGGCGGGTGAAGGACGGCAAGATCTGCGACGAAGTTATCTACATGTCGGCCATGGAGGAGGCGAAGCACGTCATCGCCCAGGCCAACATCGCGCTGCGCGACGGTGAGATCGTCGACGACCTCGTGCCCGGCCGGGTGAACGGCGAACCCTCGCTGCTGCCCCGCGACCAGGTCGACCTGATGGACGTCAGTCCCAAGCAGGTGGTGTCCGTCGCCGCGGCCCTGATCCCGTTCCTTGAGAACGACGACGCCAACCGCGCCCTGATGGGCTCGAACATGCAGCGTCAGGCGGTGCCACTCATTCAGTCAGACGCCCCGCTGGTGGGCACCGGCATGGAAGATGTGGTCGCGCGCGACTCCGGCGCCGTCGTCGTGGCCAGGCGGAACGGTGAGGTCGAGCAGATCGACGGCACCCGGATCGTCATCCGCGCCACCGAGGAGACCGACGCCACCAAGCCGGGCGTCGACATCTACCGGCTCTCGAAGTTCCAGCGCTCGAACCAGAACACCTGCATCAACCAGCGTCCGCTGGTGCGGGTCGGCGACAAGATCGCCGCCGGCGACATCATCGCCGACGGACCGTCGACGGATCTGGGCGAGCTGGCGCTGGGGCGCAACGCGCTCGTCGCGTTCATGCCCTGGAACGGTTATAACTTCGAGGACTCCATCCTCATCTCCGAGCGCATCGTGCGCGATGACGTCTTCACCTCGATCCACATCGAGGAGTTCGAGGTCATGGCCCGCGACACCAAGCTCGGACCGGAGGAGATCACCCGCGACATCCCCAACGTCGGTGAGGAAGCCCTGCGCAACCTCGACGAGGCTGGCATCGTGGCGATCGGCGCCGAGGTCCTGCCGGGTGACATCCTGGTCGGCAAGGTCACGCCCAAGGGTGAGACGCCGATGACGCCGGAAGAGAAGCTCCTGCGGGCCATCTTCGGCGAGAAAGCCTCCGACGTGCGCGACACCTCCCTTCGCCTGCCGCCCGGCGTCGCCGGCACGGTGGTCGAGGTGCGGGTGTTCAACCGCCACGGCGTCGACAAGGACGAGCGGGCCATGGCCATCGAGCGGGAGGAGATCGACCGTCTCGGCAAGGACCGCGACGACGAATTCGCCATCCTCAACCGCAACATGACCGCCCGCCTGCGCGAAGCGCTCGTCGGTCGCAACGCTGTCTCCGGACCCAAGGGCTTCGGCCGCGGTGAGGTCACCGAGGCCAAGCTCGACGACACTGCGCCCGGCCTGTGGTGGCAGATCGCCGTCGACGACGAGAAGTCCCAGCGCGAACTGGAAGCCATGCGTCGGCTGTTCGACGAGGCGCGCGAGCGTCTCGACCGCCGCTTCGAGGACAAGGTCGACAAGCTGCAGCGCGGCGATGAGCTGCCGCCCGGCGTCATGAAGATGGTCAAGGTCTTCGTGGCGGTGAAGCGCAAGCTGCAGCCCGGCGACAAAATGGCCGGTCGTCACGGCAACAAGGGCGTCATTTCCAAGATCCTGCCGATCGAGGACATGCCGCACCTGGAGGACGGGACGCCCGTGGACGTCGTGCTCAATCCGCTCGGCGTGCCCTCGCGGATGAACGTCGGCCAGATCTTCGAGACCCACCTCGGCTGGGCCTGCGCCGGTCTCGGTCGGCAGATCGGCGAACTGCTCGAAGCCTGGCGCCTGGGCGAAAAGCAAAAGGCTGATCTGATCGGTCGCCTGCGCGATATCTACGGCCCCGACCAGGAGCTGCCGGATGACGACGAGGAGTTGATCGAACTCGCCCAGAATCTCTCCCAGGGCGTGCCGATCGCCACCCCGGTCTTCGACGGAGCGCACATCAACGACATCGAGAACCTGCTGGAAGCGGCCGGCCTCGATCGTTCCGGCCAGGTGACGCTGCACGACGGCCAGACCGGCGAGCAGTTCAAGCGGCCGGTGACGGTGGGCTACATCTACATGCTGAAGCTGCATCACCTGGTGGACGACAAGATCCACGCCCGGTCGATCGGCCCCTACAGCCTGGTCACCCAGCAACCGCTGGGCGGCAAGGCTCAGTTCGGCGGCCAGCGCTTCGGCGAGATGGAGGTGTGGGCCCTCGAAGCCTACGGCGCCGCCTACACCCTGCAGGAAATGCTGACGGTGAAGTCGGACGACGTTGCGGGCCGCACCAAGGTCTACGAGTCGATCGTGCGCGGCGACGACGCCTTCGAAGCGGGGATTCCCGAAAGCTTCAACGTTCTGGTCAAGGAGATGCGTTCTCTCGGCCTAAACGTGGAGCTGGAGAACACTTGATCTCCCGCGCCGTCCGCACGGACCGCCACAAGGCGAGGGGAGGGGCGTTCGTCCTCTCCCCCTTCGTCCTCATGAATGAATTTGACCCGACAGGTGTCCGATGAACCAGGAAGTCCTCAACGTTTTCAATCCGGTGATCGTCGCTCCGACGTTCGACCAGATCCGCATCTCGCTCTCCAGCCCGGAGAAGATCCGCTCCTGGTCGTTCGGCGAGATCAAGAAGCCCGAGACGATCAACTACCGCACGTTTAAGCCGGAGCGTGACGGCCTGTTCT
>JBEKQJ010000006.1:0-29450 GCA_049519835.1 Caulobacteraceae bacterium
GACCGGAAACACCGAAGGCGGAAATTTGATGGCGAGGCTGGCGAGCCGCGCCCAGTCCTGCATGTCCTTGAACATGTAGGCGGCCTTGGCCGGCACGGGCGTGGCGCGCGACTGGTAGACGCTGGGATTGATCGTGTTGAACACGCCGCCGACCAGGAACGGCCGCCAGACGATCTCGGCCCCATGGTCGGCCGCGAGCGGCTGGATGTTCTCGAAGGCGAGGTAGGTCCACGGGCTCGAGCAGTCGAAAAAGAACTCGATCCGCGCCGAATTGCTCGTCATTCCTAGCCCCCTCCTGGCTTGCTCCGGCCAAGGTCCAGTCCTAATCACGCGCCCATGACTCAGGAGGCGCCCGAGATTGTGGCCCGGCGGTCTGCCGGGGCCATGTACACCCTCCTGTCGGTGATGTTCATCAACATCCTGGGCTTCGGCATCATCGTGCCGCTCCTACCGTTCTATGGCGCTTCGTTTCACGCCGCCGGCTGGCAGATCGGGCTGATCTTCTCGGCCTACTCCATGGGGACGTTCGTCAGCGAGCCGTTCTGGGGGCGACTGTCCGACCGCGTCGGCCGCAAGCCGATCCTGTTCTCCACTCTCGTCGCCAATTGCGCCTGCTATGGCCTGCTGGCCTTCGCGCCGAACATCTGGGTCGCCTTCCTCATCCGGCTCGCCGGCGGCATGGCGGCCGGCAACGGCTCGGTGGTGCAAGGCTACATCGCCGACGTGACCCCGCCTGAAATGATCGCCGGCCGCATGGCGCGGCTTGGCGCGGCCTACAACATCGGCTTCATCCTGGGGCCGTTTGTCGGCGGAGTGCTGGCCAAGCCGTCGGCCGGCACGATCGGATTCCACATCCCCCTGCTGGTCACCTCGGCCCTCGCCGCCTGCTCGGCGATCGGGATTTTGCTCTTCGTCCGGGAGAGTCGACGGCCACGCAAGGCGGTCGGCGAGCCGCTCAGCCCCTGGGCTGCGGCCGGAGTCATCGCGCGCCATCCACTGATGGGGCCGGTCGTGCTGCTGACCTTTATGGTCGGTTTCGCGTTCAATGGCATCGAATCGGTGTTCGGCCTGTGGGCGCACCAACGGTTCGCCTGGCAGCCAAGCCAGGTGGGGATCTGCTTCGGTATCTCCGGCCTTGTCGCTTCGCCCACCCAGTTTCTGCTCACCGGGACCCTTTCCCGCCGTTACGGCGAGGCGCGGATGCTCGCCGTCGGGATGGCCGGCACCGTCCTGGCCATGGCGCTGCAGCCGTTCGGCAATGGCGGCTGGGAGACCTATGGTTTGATGGCGATGACGGCGCTGTGTTCCTCGGTGGCGTTCCCAAATGCGGGGGCGCTGCTCTCGCGCGTGGTCGGCGAAAATGACCGCGGCCAGATTCTGGGCTTCAACAATGCCGCTGGGGCCCTGTCCCGCGTTCTTGGCCCGCAGGCGGCCAACCTGGCGTTCGGCCTGACCGTGAACGGCCCCTACTTCCTAGGGGCGGCGATCGTGGCCCCGGCGATTCTGCTGGCGTTGGCCGCAGGTCGGGCGGCCCGACGGGCGGCCTGATGGCGGATCACGCCTTCGTTGTGCCCGCCTATGGCGATTCACCCTTCCTGCCGGCCTGCCTGGCGTCGCTGACCGGTCAGACCCTCGTGTCCCGGGTCGTCGTGACGACTTCGACGCCCTCGACCTTCATCGCGGAGCGCGCCGTGGCGGCCGGCGCGCCGGTGATCGTCAACCCCGAGCGGGCGGGGATCGCCGCCGACTGGAACTTCGCCCTGGCGGCAACCGACGCCCGCTACGTCACGCTGGCGCACC
This sequence comes from Caulobacteraceae bacterium, assembly GCA_049519835.1. Lineage (GTDB taxonomy): Bacteria > Pseudomonadota > Alphaproteobacteria > Caulobacterales > Caulobacteraceae > Acaudatibacter. The sequence continues at coordinate 1,801 of JBEKQJ010000006.1, forward strand.
AGGACGACGTCTATTTCCCGGCGTTCCTCACAGAGAGCCTCGAGCTGCTGGCCGGAAACGCGCGCGCCGCCCTGTCCTTTACCGGTTACGTCGAAATCGACGACCACGGCGTAGCCACCCGCTCGAAGATCAGCTTCGTCAAGCACGCCCAGGAGCGGCTCGCGCTCGGCGCGGCGAGAGAGCCCTCGCCCGGGCGCCTGCGGGCCTTCCTGTCGTTCGGCAACCCCTTACCCTGTTCGTCCGTGACCTTCGATCGCGACCGCTTGGCCGGCTTCGTCTTTTCGGACGCTTTCCGTTCCAACCTCGACTGGGACGCCTGGCTCAACCTTGCCGAGGCGGGCGTGGTTTTCGCCCGCACGCCGCACCGGCTCGTCGGCCGCCGGCACAACCCGCTCACGGCTACGTCGACTCTGATCCGCGAGGGCGTGCGGGCCCGCGAGGACCTGGCGATCTTCCGGCGGCTGTGGCCGCGGCCGCTGGCCGATCTCATCGCCTTCGCCTACAGAGCCGGCTACTAGTCTTGTACGAAGAGCGCGGAGTCGTCTTGTCCGAACCCGGTGGATCCGGCGCGGCCGATCAGGTCGGCGTGTCCTTCGTCATGCCCTGCCTCAATGAAACCCTGTCGCTTCCCGCCTGCATCGCGGCCATTCGCGATGCGGAGGCGGTCATCGCGACGCGATTCGGCCTCGTCTGCGAGATCGTCGTCGCGGACAACGGCAGCACCGACGGCAGCCAGGCCCTTGCCGAAAGCCTCGGGGCTCGGGTCGCGCAGGTGACCGAGAAAGGCTACGGCGCCGCATTGATCGGCGGCTTCCGCGCCGCTCGAGGCCGCTTCCTGGTGATGGGCGACGCCGACGGCAGCTACAATTTCCGCGAAGCGCCCGAGATGGTCGGGGCGCTGCTCGAGGGCGCCGACCTGTGCATGGGGTCGCGCTTCAAGGGCGGCATCGCCCCCGGCGCCATGCCGTGGAAGAACCGCTACATCGGCAATCCCCTGCTGACCGGCATTCTCAATCTGCTGTTTCGCGCTGGGGTCAGCGACGCCCACTGCGGCCTGCGCGCCCTGACGGCGGATTGCTTCGATCGACTTGCCCTCACCGGGACGGGCATGGAGTTCGCCAGTGAAATGATCATCAAGGCCGCGCTGAAGGGCGAGCGAATCGTCGAGCGACCGGCCACCCTCTCCCCGGACCTCAGGGATCGTCCGCCGCACCTGCGACCCTGGCGCGACGGCTGGCGGCACCTGCGCTACCTCTTCATGCTCAGTCCCGCCTGGCTCTTCGCCTTGCCAGGGGCCATTTTCGCCGCGGTGGGGGCCTTCATCCTGGCGGCCTCCGGCGTCCATTTCATCGTGGCGCGGCGCGAACCGTTCTTCTTCGGCAACTACTGGGACGTGCTCGCCGGGGCGCTGGTGTCGATGGGGCACATCGCCCTCGTCCTGGCGCTTGCCAGTCACCTGCACGGCGTTCGCGCCGGCTATCGCCACGCGCCGCCGCTGTTCGCGTCCCTGGCCCGCTGGCTCACCCTCGAGAGCATGATCGTCATCGGACTCGTCCTCGCCGGCTTCGGCGCGGCCGATTTGGCGGGCGTCTATGTCGCCTGGAACAGCGGGGTTCTGACGCTCTCCGACTCGATCTTCCCGGTCGTGCTCGGAACCTTGCTGCTCAGCCTGGGGGCCCAGACGATTCTGGGCGGATTCCTGCTGGCCATCATCGGCGGCAACGAATCGCGGTTCATCCCGGCCGGCGGCGACGGATGACGCGGGCGACGCGGCTCCGTGGCTGAGCTCGCCACGCCGGACGGGGCGCTGGTCAAGGGCATGGGCCGCACCTTGGTGTACGGCTTCGCCGCCCATTTCACCGTCGCTTTGGTCAATGTGCTGGCCACGCCCTTTCTGCTGCGGCTGCTGGGCGAGGAGGCCTATGGCCTGGTGGCCTTCTTCAGCATGTTGCAGGCCTGGGTCCTGCTGTTCGATTTCGGCGTCTCGCCGGCCCTGGCGCGACAGCTCTCGCACTATCGGGTCGGCGCGCTTTCGGCCGATGAGGCGGCGCGATTGTTCGCGGCCGCCGAGATTGTCTTCGTCGGCGTCGGCCTGATGGCGGGCGCCGCGCTGATGCTCAGCGCGCCCTGGGTCGGCGCTCATTGGCTGCGCCGCGCCAGCCTCTCGGCGGTCGAGCTTAACGGATCGCTGCGTCTGATCGCCGTCCTGCTCGTCTGCCGCTGGCTCTGCGGTCTCTATCAGGCCGCGCTGGTGGGGCTCGAGCGGCAGACCCAGTCCAACTGCGTCCTCGCCGCCTCGGTGGTCGTGCGCTACGCGGTCGCGGTCGCCACCCTGCAATTGGCGTCGCCGCACCCGACAACGTTCTTCGCCATCCAGGCGGCTTTCACTTTGGCCGAGGCGATCACCTGCCGCCTGCTGTTGATCCGAGCCTTGCCGCTGAAGCCCGCCGGCGCGAGCCCGGGCTGGCGGCTGCTGGCGGCGGAGCGACGCTTCGCCCTCGGTCTGGCCCTGGCGGCGGCGGCGGCGACGCTGATCGGGCAGGTCGACAAGCTGGCCCTGTCGCACGCCCTGTCACTGCCCGCCTACGGCCTGTTCGGCCTGGTGGCCCAGGTGACCGCCGGCGTCGGCCTCGTGGTTCCCCCGTTCGTGCAGGTTTTCCAGCCGCGGCTCACCGGCCTCCTCGCTCAGGGGCGGCGGGCCGAATTCGTCCATGTCTATCGCGCGGCGGCGGCGCTGATCCTCAGTCTGGCGGCGGCGCTGGCCGGAACCATCGCCGCCCAGCCGGCCTGGGTCATCTGGGCCTGGACGGGCCGGGCCGACGCGGCGGCCCGCCTCGCGCCGGTGCTCACACTCTACGCTTCCGGGGCGGCCATCGCCGCGTTCCTGTTTGCGCCGTTCCTGCTGCAGTACGCCCAGGGTCGGGTGCGATTGCATGTGATCGGCAACGTCGGCTTCGCGGTCGTCTGGGCGCCGGCGGCGGTGTGGGCGGCCTTCACGATCGGCCCGATCGGCACGGGCGCCGTCTGGCTCTGTGGCAACCTGCTTTACCTGATCGCCTGGGCGCCGCTCATCCACGCTCGCTTGCTATCGCCCGAGGAGCGGCGCGGCCTCAACCTGTCGCTGTGGGTGCGTGGCGCGATCCTCGCCGGCCTGCTGGCGGCGACGCGGCTCCTGCCCGTCGGCCCGCTCAGCCGCCTGGAAGCCCTGGCTGCACTCGGGGTCATCAGCCTCACCATAGGCCTCATCGGCGTGGCGCTGTCCTCCGATGCGCGCGCCTTCGTCCGCCACGGGTTCGGCGAGGCGGCGCCGTGAGTCCCAGCGTCGCCGTGCTGCTGTCGACCTTCGACGGGGGTCCGTGGCTTGCAGCTCAGCTGGACAGCCTGGCCGAGCAGGTTGGTGTGGACGTCGACGTGCTGGCGCGCGACGACGGTTCGCGGGACGACACCCGCGAAATTCTCGCCAGATATGCCGACCGCTGGCCTCGCCTCGCCGGCACGACGGCCGGACCCAATCTCGGCCCGGCGATGAGCTTCCTCACGCTTTTGGAAGCCGCGCCGGATGGCTTCGACGGCTACGCCTTCTGCGACCAGGATGACGTCTGGCCGCCGCAAAAGCTGGCCCGCGCCTGCCGTGCATTGGCTGGCGCCGGTGGCCCGGCGCTCTACTGCTCCCAGGTCATGTGCGTCGACGCTGATTTGCGACCGCTCGGCCCCGCCCCGGTCAAGGACGATCCCCGTTTCGAGCACCTGCTGTTCGAGAACATCGCCTTCGGCGTCACCCTGGTGATGAATGCTGCTGCGGCGCGCCTCGTCCGCTCCCGTCCGCCTCAACAGGGGGTGATCATGCACGACTGGTGGTGCGCCCTCGTCGTCTCCGCGTTCGGCGAGGTGATCTATGATCCCGAACCCGGCGTGCTCTATCGCCAGCACGGCGGCAACGAAGTGGGGCAAGGCGTCTCCCGGATCGGCGAACTGGCGCGACAGGCGCGGCGGCTTCGGCGCGATCCCGGCCGCTTCTGGCCGGCCCACGCCCAGGCCCGCGAGTTTCTGCGCCTGTGGGGCGAAGACCTCGCCCCCCCGCAGCGGGCGCTGGTCCAGGCCTTCGTCGCCTCCAAGCGCTCGCTCGGCGCCCGCCTCGCCTATGCCGCCACCGGCCCGATATTGCGCGAGCGCTTTGCCGACGCCGTCATCGCCCGCGCCCTTGTGGCCGCTGGCCTCTACTAAGCGACAGCTGCGCGTCGACGCCGCGCCAGGGCGTAGATCAGCGCGCCGGCGCCGATCAGGACGGCCGACGATGCCAGCAGCTTGACCACCGCACCCAGCTTGTCAGCCGCATCCGGGCTGGGGATGAGCGTGCAGGCGATGGCGGTGATGGTGACGACCAGGCCGGCGATCGCGATCGCCCGCCGGCCGGCGACGCCTCCGGGCGCGACCCAGACCCCAGGCTCCGCCGGCCCCTTCACCGCATAATAGGCGAGGAACAGCCAGAAGAACGGCAAGGTGTAGGAGACGACGCTGAACGACACCAGGAAGTCGAAGGCGGCCTTCACCGTCGAGCCCGCCTGACCGAGGATCACCAATACGACCACCGCAACAACCTGGACAGCGATGGCCGTGGTCGGCGCCCCGGTCTTGGGATCGCGCCTGGCGAAGGCGGCAGGGAAATAGTGATCGACACCGATGACGAAGGGCAGGCGGGCGGCGACACCGAACCAGGCGCTGTAGCTGCCGAGCGCCGACAGGGCGAGGAGCAGGTTGAGCACGGCCGCGAAACCCCGAAGACCCAGGCGGGCGAAGCCAGCGGTGTAGGCGTCGGGCAGGCCGGCCAGGTGTGAGGCGTCCTGCGGTCGCATGATCGCCAGGATCGAGAGCGTGCCCGCGATGTAGCCGACAACGACGATGACGCCGACCAGGGCGAGCACCTTGAGGATCTGCGGCACGCCACCGTCCACGTCCTGACGCAGGAAGGCGAGGGACTCCGGGCCGCCGTAGGCGAAGACCATGATCGACCACAACGCCGCGCCTTCGGCCGTGAGCGGCGGGGCGAGGCTGGCGTGGCCGAAGTCCGTCGCTGAGCCGGAGGTGAGGGCCACGACCGCGCCGACGATAAACAGGACCGCGATCAGGATGGCCACGGCGATCGATCCGAAATTGGTCAGCCATTTGCCCGTGCCCAGCCCCAGCCAGTGGAGGATTCCCACTCCGACAGCGGTCGCCGAAGCCAGGCCGGCAAACACCCACGGATCGGCGATGGCGTGGGCGGCTGACGGTCCAAGGGCGGCGGCGAAGCTGGCGAAAGTGAAGTAGAGCATGGTCGAGAAGAACGGCAGGTTGCACGTCCAATAGAGCCAGCCGGTGAGGAAGCCGGTGAACGGCCCCAGGGTTTCGCGCGTCCAGTCATAGACGCCGCCTTCGCCCGGATAGCGGCCGACCAGTTCGGCTGTGGCGATCACCAGCGGCCACATGAAGCCGGCCATGGCGATCAGCCAGAGGGGGAGCGTGGCGACCCCTGCCGCGGCCGAGTAGGGCAGCCAGCGAATGCCGAAGCCGACCGCCAGGGCGTAGAGCGTCAGGTCCCAGAAGCGCAGGGGGCGACCGCTCACGAGGCCTCGATCTCTTCCCGGGTGATCCGCCAGGCGCCGTCCAGCCAGTCGACGATCTCGCGCGCGCCAGGATGGTCGAACGCAGCGTATCGGTTACGCAGCCGCGTCCTCTGCGCTTCGCTGAGCCGGTCGAGGCCGGTGTCCTGCAGCTGATTGAGGTCGGGCTGAAGCAGCGCGGCGAGCTCTTCGCCGAGCACGGCCCGCGCGGCGCGCGCGAAGGCGGCGCCATAGTCGTAGGCCTCGGCCTCGGCGTAGCTCTCGGCAAGCGTGAGAGCCGGGATGCGGCTCAGCACCGCCTGGGAGGCCGGATTGACGATGTGGGCCGCGGTCTTCGAGGCCATGGCGGCTGGCCGGCCGGTGAATGCGCGCAGGTGCAACGCCTGGCTCATCACCGGCCCGTCGTTGACGGGATAATTGTCCCACAGCACCGGTGATCGGCGGAGCTGTTCGCCCACGCGCTCGAGGTGGCGCACGCCAAAGGCGCGCGAGCAGACCTCCTCGCCGGTCCAGAACACGCCGATGGCCGGATCGAGGCCGGCGCCGAGCGTCTCCAGATAGCCCTCGGGCCGTCGGCCGAAGGCGCGGTCGAGCAGGGGGTCGTCGCTGTAGTAAGTCGGACAGAAGATTAGACGGCTGGCGCCGGTGCGCGCGCCGATCCAGTCCATGATGGCGATCTGCGCCTGCGCCAGGTCCGGCAGGTCGCCGCGCATATCGTCGAAGAGGATCGCCAGGTCGCTGACCCCCAGCGCATCGAGCTCGGCCAGCTTGCGGGCGAGGTCGGCGCGGTCGGTGTCATCGAACGAACGGTAGATTTCGTAGGGGCTGAGGCCGACGCCGAAACGCACGCCAAGGCCTCGGCAATGAGCGGAGAGCGCCGCGAGGCCCTCCGCGTCGGTGACGGGAAACGGCTCGCGCCAGCGCCGACGCAGATAAGGGTCGGCCTTCGGCGCATAGAGGTACAGCCCGTAGCCGTGTGGTTGCAGGAAGGCGATGGTCTCGGCGCGGGCGGCCGCCGTCCACGGCCGGCCATAAAAGCCTTCGATCAGGCCGAGATGCGCCGCCGTCATCGCCCCTCCACTGACCTCATGGGAGCGGCGTTTTGGCCGGATGTCGAGCCCTCATCCGCGCCAGGTCTGCAGCGCCGGGCCAAGGGAGTCGGCCAGCGGCGCCAGCCAGGGCTCATAGTGGCGCCACTGATCGAGGCCCTCGCGGAAGATCGGCCGCCGGACCTGCTCGGAACTGGCCGTGCGCACCGGCCGGTCGGTCTCATAGAAGCGCAGGCAGGCCGGCTCGAAGGCGAGACCAAGGGCGGCCAGCAGGCGGCGCGTCTGCCCCTCCGTCTCGGCCACCATGTCCTCGTAAACGACGCGAGTCACCGCGCCCGGCAGGACGGCGTCGAAGTGCGCCATCAGGTCGAGGTAGAAACGGTAGTATCGTCCGAGGTCGGTCAGATCATAGGAGAATGCCTGGCCCCGGGCGAAATGCTGCTTGAAGGCTGAAAAGCCGGCAGCCATGGGATGGCGGCGCGCATCGACGATCCGGGCGTTCGGCAGGATCAGCCGGATCAGGCCCAGGTGATGGAAATTGTTGGGCATCTTGTCGATGAAGCGTTCCGTGCCACGCTTGCGCTGGGTCAGCGTACGCTCGAGATAGGTCTCGCCCAGGGCGCGAACCTCGTCGGCGCGCAGGTCGGCGAGAGCATCCGGATACGGAGCGCCGCCCCGGCGGGTGGCGCGTCCAAAGGCGCGGGCCAAGGCCCCGATCTCGGGCAGCTCCATGGTCCCTTCCACGGTCGAATGGCTGGCCAGGATCTGCTCGATCAGCGTCGAGCCCGACCGCGGCAAGCCGACGACGAAGATCGGAGCGTCGGATGGCGCGCCCCAGCCGGCGCGTTCGGCGAAGAACGCCGGTGTGAACACTGACTTTGACCGGGCCGCGAGATCGTCGAACTCATCCGGGTCGTAAGGCGCCTCGAGCCGGCGCAGGCGCGCGCCCTCGGCGTAGTTGGCGAAGGAACGCTCGAAGTCGCCGCGATCCTCCAGCGCCTTGCCGAGCGCGTAATGCAGGTGGAAGCGATCTTCTCCAATCACCTCCGGCCGGGCGAGCTGGGTCTCCATGGCCGCCGTTTCGGCCTCGTCGAAACGTTCTGTCTTGAGGTTGGCCAAGCTCCAGTAGGCGTCGCCCAGCCCGGGCTGGAGTTCGATGGCGCGCTTATAAGCGGCGACTGCGTCGCTGCGGCGGCCCTCGGTGCGCAGGGCGTGGCCGAGGCTCAGCCAGATCCTTGGCTGATCGGGGGAGCGCGCCAGGATGGCCTCGAACAGCCTGATCGCCTCGGCGTATTCACCCACAAGGCCCAGGCACGCGGCCTGGAGGTTGATCAGGCCTGGGTCATGCGGATCGGCCGCCCGCAACCGCTCGATGTGCGGCAGGGCGTCGGCGGCCTTCTGTTGTCGGTAGAGGACGACGGCGAGGTTGTGCCTGGCCGGGTGGAAGCTTGGCGCGAGGCTCAGGCAATGCTCAAGGAGGCCTTCGGCATCGGCGTAGCGCCCGAGCCGCGTGCCGGCTTCGGCCAGCATGCGCATGGCCGCCACGTCCGAGGGATGAGTCTTCAATCGTTCGCGTAGCAGGTGTTCGGCCACCGCCAGCCGGTCCTCGGCCAGCGCGGCCGCCGCGGCTCGCAGCGCCGGGTCCAGGACGCCGGTCTGGATGTGGCGGGCATAGGCGGCGTCGGCCCCGGCCGTATCGCCAGCCAGCCACAGCTGTTCGGCGATCACCCGCCAGGCGTCCGGAAGGTCGGCCTTGAGTGAAACGGCGTGGCGCAGGGCGGTCAGAGAAGCGTCGCTTTCGCCGAGGCCGGCCAGCACGAGGCCGAACTCGAGATGAGTCTGCGGCGATTTTGGCTGCTCGGCCGCCAGGGGCGCCAGCACGCCGCGGGCCTCGGCCGCGCGCCCCTGATGTCGCAGAGCCGCGCCCAACAGCATCCGCGCGCGTGGCTCGCCTGGGATCGAAGCCAGCATGCCGCGCGCCTGCTGCTCGGCGAGATCCGGCCGCACGCCCAGCAGGCGGACAGCGTGCGCCAGGGCCTCTTCAAACGACGCCGCCCGAGCTTCGGTCATGGCGCCGCTATATCACGCGAGGGTCAGAACTTCTGACCGATGCGGATCCCAACGGTGAGCGGCTGGATCGGCACCACGTAGACCGCCGGCGGCGTGGCTGGGAAGGCGACGCCGTTCGACCCCACCCCGGCCGGATAGCCCGGCGCGCAGACGGAAGTTGTGCAGGGCGTGTAACGGTTCACCTGGCCGAGCTCGTTGGTGACGTTCTTGGCGAAGATTTCGAGCGAGGTCTTGTCGTGCTCGGCGCCGAACGAGAGGTCGACGGTGGCGTAGCCAGGCATTGTGCCCAGGTTGCCGATATCGGCGTCGAAGACGGCGGGGTTGCGCTTGGACTGGTAGATGACCGCCGCCTGAGCGTGTCCATCCCAGCCGAATAGCGGGAAGGTGTATCGGGCGGTGACGTTGCCGTTGAACTTGGGCGTATAGGCCAGCTGCTGGCCCTTCACGGCCAGCGCTTCGCTGTTGGGGCAATTGGTGATCAGCTGCCCGGTGCTCTGGTCGGTGCCGCAGAAATTCGCCGTCAACTCAGCGTCGTTGATCGCGCCCGCCGCCGAAAGGGTCAGGTGTTGGGTGGCGCGCCACTCGACGTTTGTCTCCACGCCGAGGATGCGCGCTGAGGGCGCGTTTTCGACGATCGTCAGGCTGTTGGGGCCCAGGAAGGCGAACTGGAACTTCGACCAGTCCTCATCGTAGAGAGCGCCGTTCCAGATCAGCGAGTGGTCGAGCCATGCCGTCTTCCAGCCCACCTCGTAGTTGCTCAAGGTGTCTTGCTGATAGGGCGCAAAGGCGCCGCTGCGGTTGACACCGCCTGGACGGTAGCCGGTCGAGTAAGTGAAGTAGACCAGCTTGTCGTCGGTCAGGTGATAGGTGGCGTTGATCTTGTGGGTCTCGCCTGTTCCCTTCGACGGCGCCTTGTTAAGGTCGACGCAAGGCGCATTGCGGAACGACAAGCCGGGAATGCATCCCTCGCCGGCGGCCGAGTTGCCGGGGCCGAAGCCGGTCATCGTGCCATAGGCTTGGCTGAAGCCATAGAAGCCGTACAGCGAGTTATCGTAACCGTAGTAGCGCAGGCCGCCCGTGACCGTGAATTTCGGCGTTACGTCGAATGAGACTTCGCCGAAGGCCGCCTTGTCGCTATCCACCCGGTCCTGATCGGTCAGCCAGATGGTGTTGGCCCATCCCGGCACCGCGAGCGTCGGACTGAAGCCCTGGATCTGGTAGTCCTGGATGATCCAGTGGGTCTGCCGCTCCTGGAACAGGCCGACGATGAAGCGAAAGCGGTCGGTGGACGGCGAGGCAAGGCGGATTTCGTTGCTACCCTTTTCGAAGCGATCGTTGCCGACGATCTCCTGCTGAGGGCTAGCCAGAGGATTGCCGTTCTTGTCCTGCCAATTGACTCCGCTGCCGTAGTACTGGTCGTAGGCTACGGAATAGTCTGTGTAGTCCTCGAGCGAGTTGATCTTTCGGTTGAAATAGCCGCCGGCGTAGGTCAGGTCGTAACGGCCGATTTTGCCATTGATGGTCAGGCCGGCCTGGATCCAGCGGTCGTGGTCTGAGTCGGGCTGGAAGCGGTTGACCTGCAGGTCGCCCACCGCCGGATTGTAGCCGAAGATACCGTTGGCCCGCATATCCTGGGCGATCACCTGCGGCTCGATCGTCCAGTGGTCGCCCAGGTCGAACTTGGCGGCCAGCCGCCCGCCGAAGGTGTCGACCGGGTTGAAGCCCTTTTTCACGCGGTCGGCGTTGTTGATCACCGACGTGACCGGACCGGGCGTGCCTGGGCAGTAGTAAGCCACCTCGGCGCCGCACTGCACGAAGGCCCTCTGGCCATAGACGTTGTCGATGTAGCCGGAGTCGTGCTCATCGAATGCCACCAGGCGGAAGGCGATGTGATCGGTCACCGGCACGTTGATGAAGCCTTCGGTCACGAAGCCTTCCGACCCATGGTCGACCGTATTTCCCTCGAGGTCGATCGCGCCGTAGAGGTGGGAGGTGTCCGGCTTGTTGGTGATGATCCGCATGGTGCCGGATTCGGAACTGGCCCCGTAGAGGGTGCCCTGCGGCCCGGGAAGCACCTCCACGCGGGCGATGTCGTAGATGTGGACGTCGAGCGTGCCGAGGATGGTGGTGATCGGCAGTTCGTCGAGATAGGTGCCGACGCTGGGCAGCGGGCCGGAGTGGTTGCCGTTGCCGCCGTCGGAGACGCCGCGCATGTAGATGATCGTCGTGCTCGGCGCGAAGGTCTGGAACTGCACGCTCGGCATGAACTTCACGTAGTCCGAGAAGTTGGTGACGTTCAGCTGCTCGAGCTTTTTGGTGTCGATGGCTTGGATGCTCATCGGCACCTTCTGGATGCTCTCCGAGCGCTTCTCAGCCGTCACCACGATCTCGCTGACCTGGGCCGTGGCGGCGTCGGCGGCCAAAGCCGGATGCGACGCCAGACACGTCGTCGCCAGCAGGATTGCGGCGCCCGCCGGCGCCAACCACCGCGTGGAAAGCTCAGTCGTCATCATTTTCCCCCGGGCCCTAGGGCCTCGCTTTATGCCGAAACTTGCGCCGCTCGCCGCGCCCGTCAAGCGCGCCGAGCGATTGCCCCTGACCCTGTTGCGGAAATGTCCTAAGACGGGGAGAGAGACGAACAAGCGTTTGGAAGGGAGGCCATGAAGGACTTTTCGGGACGGATCGCCGTGATCACCGGCGGCGGCACGGGCATGGGGCGCGAACTGGCCCGTCAACTGGTCGCCGAAGGCTGCAATGTCGCCATGTGCGACGTCTCGGCGGCCAACATGGAAAAGACCAGGTCTCTGTGCCTCGAGGCCGCGCCGCAGGGCGCGCGGGTGACGACCTTCCTCGCCGACGTCTCGGACGCGGCCGCGATCGAACGGTTCCGCGACGCCACGGCTCGGGAGCACGAAACCGATCGCATCCACCTGCTGTTCAACAACGCCGGCATCGGCGGCGGCGGCTCGTTCGTGGCCGGTGAACGGGCCGAGTGGGAGCGCACCTTCAACGTCTGCTGGGGCGGGGTCTACAACTGCGCTCGGGCCTTCATGCCGATGCTCGTCGCGGCCGACGAGGCGCACATCGTCAACACCAGCAGCGTCAACGGATTCTGGGCCTCGATCGGCCCGGGCATTCCGCACACGGCCTATGCCGCCGCGAAGTTCGCGGTGAAGGGTTTCAGCGAAGCCCTGCTGACCGACCTGAGCGTCAACGCGCCCCACGTGAAGTGCTCGGTGGTCATGCCAGGGCACATCGGCACCGACATCGTCGCCAATTCTCGCAAGGTGCTGAGCGGCCAGGAGTCGGAGACCCTCGACTCGGCGGCGATCGCCCAGTCGCGACGGGTGATGGCGGCCCGCGGCATCGACGCCGCGGCCCTGACCGACGAGCAGATCCAGGCCCTATCGGCGGAGATGGCGCGCCGGTTCCGGGACGATGCGCCGACCACGGCCGCCCAAGCCGCGACGATCATCCTCGACGGGGTCAGGGACGAACGCTGGCGCATTCTGGTCGGCGACGACGCGCACGTAATCGACGACATGGTCCGCACCGAGCCCGAAGCGGCCTACGAGACCGCGTTCTTCCAGCGCCTGGCGGAAAAGGCCCGCTGGCGATTGGGGGTCTAAGGCCGCCCGGCAGCGGCGTAGATGGCGTCGATCGTCGTCATGTTGGCGATGGCGTCCGCTCCGCCGGTGAGAGGCGCCGTGCGGCCGGCAAGGACCTCGGCAACATGTGTGAGTTGCGCGGCGTATGTAGACGGACCGTCGGTCGCATGATCCCGCGGCACGCCGTCGATCACGGTGGTGAAGCGGCAGGGCAACTGCCTGATTTGCGGAGCCAGGAAATTGACGATCTCCAGCGTTCCCCGCTCGCCGGTGACCTGCAGTCGGGCGTCGAACGACGGTTCGATCATCGAGCAGGCGACCTCCCCGACGGCGCCGTTAGCGAAGCTGAACTCCGCCTTGATCGCCGCATCGACGCCGCCCTCGAAGACGCCCTCGGCTTGAACGACCCCGGGTTCGCCCACGAGCGTTCGCAAGGCATGAACGGGATAGCAGCCCAAATCCATGAGCGCGCCGCCGGACTGTTCGGCCGACCAACGAAGTTCGCCGGCCGATTTGGGGACCGGAACCTGAAAGCGGGCCTCTGCCGATCGCACCTCGCCTAGCGCGCCCTCGCGGATCAGCGCGACGGCCGCGCGGATGACGTTGTGGAAGCGATAGTGGAAGGCTTCCACCAGCACGCGGCCGGCGGCCTCCGCCGCCTCGACCATCTCCCGCGCCTCGCCGGCGTTGCGGGCGAACGGCTTTTCGCAGAGCACGTGTTTGCCGGCCTCGAGCGCGGCGATCGTCCAGCGCTTGTGACCGGCCGGCGGCAAGGCATTGTAGACGAGGTCGATGTCGTCCCGGCGCACAAGGGCATCGTAGTCATCGGAAACGAAAGGCACGCCGTGCTCGGCGGCGTAGCCTCGCGCCCGCTCTGGATCACGCGCCGCAACGGCCGTGACCACGAACGCGGGATTGTCCCTGGCCGGCGCGATCACCGCGCCGCGGGCGATCCGGGAGGCGCCGAGAAGACCGATGCGGATGGTCATGGTTTGCCTCTATTCCGGTTCCGCTATAGCGCACGGCCCGCTAGGGAGCGTCCATGGATTTTCTCGACACCCGCGATCGGTCGGCGCTCTTCGCCAGGTTGGAGGGGCAGACCTTCGACGTGGTCGTGATCGGCGGCGGCGTCACCGGCGCCGGCGTGGCCCGGGACGCGGCGATGCGGGGCTTCTCGGTGGCGCTGATCGAGGCGCAGGACTTTGCCTCGGGCACCTCCAGCCGCTCCACCAAGCTGATCCATGGTGGGCTGCGATACCTTGCCGAGGGCGACCTCGCCCTGGTTCGCGAGGCGGCTAGTGAGCGCAAGGCGGTCCACGCCATCGCCCCATACCTGGCGGTGGAGACGCCGGTGGTGATCGGGGCCCGAGGTCCGCTCGAGATCGCCAAGCTCCGCGCCGGCCTCTGGGCCTACGAGCGGCTGGGCGGCGTGCCAAAGGCTTCGACGCACAAACAATGGTCGAGAGCCGACCTGGCTGTGCGGGAGCCGGTGCTGAGGTCCGACGATCTGACGGGCGCAGTCGTCTACCCCGAATTCATGACCAACGACGCGCGCCTCACCCTGGCCAATGTGCTGGCCGCCGCCGGCCATGGCGCTGTCGCCGCCAACTATGCGCGGGTCGAGCGGTTCGTCTTAGACGGAGGCCGGGCGGTCGGGGTCGAGGTCGTCGACAGAAGCCAGGGCGGAGAAGGCCGCCGGGCCCGGCTTGCCGCGCGCGTCATCGTCAATGCGGCCGGCCCATGGGTGGATGAGGTCCGGGCCCTGGAAGCCGCCGACGCTGCGCCGCGACTGGCGCTGAGCCGCGGCGTTCATGTGGTCGTCGCCCACGCCCGTGCGCCGGTGCAAGCAACACTCATTCTACCGGCCGGGGGCGGACGAACCATCTTCGTCATCGCCAAGGGCGGTGCGACCTACATCGGCACCACCGATGTCTTTCATGGCGTCCCGGAGACCTGGCCGCCGGTGACCGCCCAAGATGTGAGCTATCTGCTCGCGGCGGCGAACGCCCGGCTGCGGATCGATCCGCTCACGCCGGGCGACGTGGTCGCGGCCTGGTCGGGCCTGCGGCCGCTTGTGGCCCAACCCGGCAAAGGGTCGACCGAGATCTCCCGTCGCGACGAGGTGTGGACCGGCCCGGCCGGCGTGATCACCGTCGCCGGTGGCAAGCTCACCGCCTATCGTCGCATGGCCGAGCGGGTGACCGATCAGGTGGTGTCGGCGCTTGGGCGCAAGGCGGTGGCCTGCCGGACCGCGCACGAGGCCCTGCCCGGTGGCGAGACCCCGCCCGCTGCGGTGCTGGCCGATCTCTCGCGCGTTGGAGTGGCCGAGGCGGCCGCACAGCGCCTGGTCGGGCTCTACGGCGCCGTTGCCCGAAACCTCATCGGTGGGGTCGCGGTTGAGGCGGCGCACGCGGTGCTGCGCGAGGGCGCCCTGACGCTGGAAGACTACTGGGTCCGCCGCAGCGGTCGGGCCTGGTTCGATCCAGATGGCGGCGTCGCCGCGCTCGAGCCAGCGGCTGCCGCTATGGCGCCCCTCCTCGGTTGGAGCACTGCGCGGACGGCGCAGGAAGTCGCCGGCTGTCTGGCGCGACGCGCCGCCGACCTCGCGTTCGCCGACGGTCCGCCTGTGCAGGCTCTGTATGCCGCAACGGCGGAAAGCACATAGTTTCTTTATGCGTAGAGGGCCTATCGCCCCGGCGTCAGACACGAAACGTGAGGGACCAGCCGATGCAATGCGTGACCATGGGTCCCCTCAACACAGTCAGCCGCCTCACGCTCGGCGGCGGCGGCCTGGGCGGCCTCTGGGGCGACACCTCAGGCGGGGAAGCGGTAGCGACCGTGCTGGCCGCGGTCGAGGCGGGGATCAACCTCATCGACACAGCGCCGATGTACCTCAACTGCGAACAGGTCATCCGTGAGGCCTTCGCCGGCGCGCCGCCGGCTGGCGTCAGGATCACGACCAAATGTCAGCTCGGCGGCCCGCCAGCCAAGGAGGCCGCCGCGCGGCTCGAGGCGTCGCTGGACGCCAGCCTCGGGGCCATGGGTCTCAAGCACGTCGACGTCTTCTTCCTCCACAGCAATATCCGGCCGGACGACTACGTCTATGCGCGCCACGACGCCAACAAGGATCGCTTCTCGACGCCTTGGCGGACCTATGTCCAGGAAGTCGCCCCGGCTATGGAGCGGCTTAAGGCGAGCGGCCGCATCGGGGCCTGGGGTATCACCGGCGTCGGCGTGCCGACGGCGATCCGAGAGGCGATCAGCCACGACTCGCCGCCCGACATCGTCCAGGCTGTCGCAAACCTCCTCGACAGCGCCGGCGGCATGCGCAACTTCGCCGAGCCGGCCGTGCCGCGCGAGATCATCGCCGCCGCGAAAGCGCGTGGACTTGGCGTCATGGGCATCCGCGCCGTCCAAGCCGGCGCCCTCACGCAGGCACTGGATCGGGACATCAAGGGCAGCCACCCCGAAGCGCAGGACTATGGTCGCGCGGCGCCGTTCCGGCGACTCTGCACAGAACTCGGCGCCGATCCCGCCTCGATCGCTCACCGCTACACTCTGGCCATGGACGGGGTCGACACCGTGGTCTTGGGCGTGAAGAACCGCGCGGAACTCGCCCAATGCCTCGAGGCGGAGGCCGAGGGTCCGCTCCCCAACGAACTGGTCGCGCGGGTCGACGCCCTGGGACTGCGCGATTAGCCGAACCGGGCGTCCAGCATCGCCGGCAGGCTGGCCGCCAGGCCGTCGAGCGGACCCGACGAAAGCAGCAGCACCACTTCTTCGCCTGTCAGGCTTGCGCCGAGATCGGCCAGAACCTCGTCGGCGGCGCCGATTCCTGTCGCCGCCACGCCGGCGGCGCGGATGCGGGCCAGAATCTGATCGTGAGTGAGCTGGGCGTGCGCGTCAGCGCCATGGGCCGGCGGCGCCAAGACCAGGACACGGGCGACGCCCTCGAAGACGCGATCGTACCAGGCGAGCGCGCTGGCATTGCGCCAGCTGAAGGTGTGGGGTTCGAAGACCACCACGGCCGGTCGGTCCGGAAAATGCAGGCGGATGGCCTCGATGGCGGAACGCGCCTTTTCGTAGGAAGAACCAAAGCCCTCGTAGGCCGGAACGCGCGAACGGAGGGTTTTCTTGTCGAGACGCCGCGCGACGCCGCGGAATCTGGCTGTCGCGGCCTGGATGGCCTCGGCGTCGACCATGCCACGCTCGATCAGCAAGGCGGCGGCGCCGACGATGTTCTCGATATTGTGCAGGCCGAGAAGCTCGGTGCGGAGGGCGATCCGCGCGCCTGACGGCGCGACGAGATCGAAGCGCGTCGCCTCGCCGATCTCGATCCGATCAGCCCAGTAGCCGTCGCAATGGCGCAGCCCGTACCAGATGACCTGGCGGTCCCCGGTTAGCCGATGGAGCGGCTCATAGGCGTTGGCGCAAACGAGCAGGGCGTCTTCCGGCAGCCGGTCTATCAGGCTGGCGAAGGCCGCCTCATAGTCCGCCATCGTCGGATAGACGTTGACGTGGTCATGGACGATTGAGCTGATCAGCGCCGCGCGCGGGTGGTAAAGCGCGAACTTCGGCCGCCGATCGCCCGAGCCGACGACGTACTCGTCGCCCTCGATGAGAAAGGTCGGGTCGGTCCCGGCGTGGCCTGTTGTCGGCAGGTCGAGGGGAACCGCGCCGATGAAATAGCCAGGATCGTACCCCGCCTCGCGCATCATCACCGCGGCCAGGGCGGTGAGGGTGGATTTACCGAAACTGCCGGCGATGACGATGTTGTCGCGACCTTCCGTATGCCGGCCGAGGTATTCGGCGAAGCCGAAGCGCGGAATGCCGCGACGGACGATCTCGGCCAGTTCGGGATTGGTTGCGAGGTCCAGCTTGGCGCTCGAGCCGATCACCGCGGCGTCGATGTCGCCAGGCACGGCCGAGGCGTCGAACCCCGATCGCCAGACGATCCCGAGGCTGTCCAGATAGTCGCTCACAGGCGGGAAGACACCGTCGTCCGAGCCGGTCACCTCGACGCGTTCAGAGATCAACACCGAGGCCAGCGCGCTCATGCCGGCGCCGGCGATGCCCAGGAAATAGACCTTCATCTCACGCTCGACCGTGGCGCTTCACGGTTGAGGCGATGGCGGCATCGACTTTTCCCATTCGTCGATGTCGTGGACCGTCCATTCCAAGGCCCGCGAATCCGGCCGGGCTTCGCCCGTGCGCGGTCGACTGAGGTCGAGTGTGATGACGATCGCACCGGTCCACATCAGCAGCAGCAAGGCGGTGAGCACGGCCTGCCGCCGGCCGCGCAGGCCCATCTCGTAACCCATCGCTCCGATGGCCAGGAGCGAGCCGACGATCATCATGTCGAACATCGCCCCGGGCGGATCGCCCAGGAAGGCGAATCGCTGCGATTGCGCGGAATCGATCATCTCGTTGAGCGAGCTGATCAGCGCGGCGGTGATCGGCGTGGGCTGTTGCCGCGCCAGCTGACGCACGTGGGTCCAGATCGTCCCCGCCTGCTCCGCCGTGCGCTCGTTGAGGTCTTCGACCGGGCCATCGTGGTTCGCCCGGGTGAACGCCACCCGGGTCTCGGCATAGTCGCGGATGGCGGCGGCGACGGCGTCGCCATCTGGCCCCCCGACGGCCCTCGCCCTCAGCCAGGCGGTGCCAATCGCATTGGCTTCCGTAACCACCAGGTCGCGCCGCACCTCGAATCGACCCTGGGCGTAGCTGACCGAGAGGCCCAGGATGAAGGCCAGCAATGAGAGCATGCCGGCGCTGAGCGTGCCGACGATCGCCTGGTCATGGTCGTCCGGGGGAAACCGACGCCCCCGTCGCCGACCCACGAAGAATCCGATCTCGCAGGCGC
The DNA here is from genome assembly GCA_049519835.1 of Caulobacteraceae bacterium. GTDB lineage: Bacteria > Pseudomonadota > Alphaproteobacteria > Caulobacterales > Caulobacteraceae > Acaudatibacter. Next base: position 19,991 of record JBEKQJ010000006.1, read on the forward strand.
CGGTCAGGATCGCGAACACCACGATCGCCAGCACGATCGAGCTGAAGCTGAGCAGCCAACTGAAGACGCCGTTCACCTCGGCTCGTTCCCCTGCGCTATCGCCGTCCTCGGTTTAGGCGGGTTCGCGCCGGCCCGGAAGGGCTGTGGGCGCAACGACCGATGGCGCCCTATATCTGGGCCATGACCGAGATCTCTGTCCTCGACCTCGCGCCCATCGTGGAAGGCGGCGACGCCGGTGCGGCCCTGCGCAATAGCCTCGACCTCGCCCAGCATGCCGAGCGTCTCGGCCTTCGCCGGTTCTGGATGGCCGAACACCACAACATGCCTGGCGTGGCCAGCGCCGCGACATCCACCGCCCTGGCGTTCGTGGGCGCCGGCACCTCGACGATCCGCATCGGCTCCGGCGGGGTGATGCTGCCCAATCACGCGCCGCTGGTGGTGGCCGAACAGTTCGGCACCCTGGCGGCCCTCTATCCCGGTCGGATCGACCTTGGGCTCGGCCGTGCCCCGGGCACTGACATGCAGACCGCCCAGGCCCTGCGCCGCACCTTGGCCGGCGGCGCCGACCGTTTCCCGCAAGACGTCGTCGAACTCCTGCGCTACCTGCAGCCGGCCGTCCCCGGCCAGGCGGTGCGGGCTGTGCCGGGCGCCGGCGCCGACATGCAGGTCTGGTTGCTCGGGTCCAGCACCTTCGGGGCCCAGTTGGCGGCGATCCTGGGTCTCCCCTACGCCTTCGCCTCACACTTCGCCCCGGCCGAGATGACGCGCGCCGCGGCGATCTACCGCGAACAGTTCCAGCCCTCCGAGCGGCTGGCGCAGCCCTACCTGATGTTCGGCCTCAACGTCGTGGCCGGCGAGACCGATGCCGAGGCGCAATGGCTGGCCAGTTCGCTACGCCAAGCCTTCGTCGCCCTACGCGCCGGCCGTCCGGGACCGCTGCCGCCGCCCGTGAACGATCTCGATTCGCGACTCGATGCGGAGACGCGCGCCATGCTGGCGCACACCTTCTCCGAGGCCATCGTGGGGTCGCCGGCCACGGTCGAATCACGTCTGGCCGACTTCGTGCGTCGCACCGGCGCCGATGAGATCATGGTCTCCACCTCGGTGTTCGACCACGCTGCCCGCCTGCGATCCTTCGAGATCGTCGCCGAAGCCTCGAGATCCATCGCGATTGCGAGGTCTGTCTCACCCGTGTCATAAGCCCGCGCCAAGCAGAGAGCGGGCGCGTTCCGGCCTGCCGGAAACGCCTCCCCGCCGTCATTTCTGAAAGCTCCTCCATGTCCGCCCTCAAGCTCGCCGCCGCCGCGGCGACGTCGCTTCTCGCACTGTCTCCCTCGCTGGCGCACGCCGATTCTTGTCAGGGGACACCGGGAACAGCGAGACTGGATGTCTTCATCGACGGGGTCCGCTCGGCCAAGGGCCAGATCACAAGCTCGCTCTATGGCGGCGAGCGCAGCCAGTTCCTGGTCAAGAACGGCGCCCTCAAGGTGTGGAGCACGCCGGCAAGCGCGCCGACCACCCGCATGTGCATCTGGCTGAAAAACGGCCCCGGGACCTATGCGCTGGCCGTCTACCACGACGCCAACTCCAACGGGAAATGGGACCACAGCCTCCTCACCGGGATCGAGGGCTTCGGTTTTTCCAACGATCCGCACGTGGTTTTCTCAGCGCCGAAGTTCGACGAGTCGAAGTTCGAGGCAAAGGCAGGCGTCACCACCTTGCACGTGCGACTGCGCTATCCCTAATCAGAGTCAGGCGGCGGCAGGGGGGAATATGGCGGGGGTGACGCTAGGGGACGGTCTGAAGACGGCGGCGAGCGTTCTCGCCTCCAAGCGGCGGCCGTTGCTCGCACACCTGGTGGTGACCCGCTACTGCAACCTGGAGTGTGCCTACTGCTGCGAGTACGACAAGGTCTCCAAGCCGGTTCCGCTCGACGAGCTGCTGGCGCGCGTCGACGCTCTGGCGCGGCTAGGAACGCGAATCGTCACCCTCACCGGCGGCGAACCGCTCACCAACCCGGGCCACGATGAGGTCATTCGGCGAATCCGCGCTCACGGCATGGTCGCCACGACGATCACCAACGGCTTCCTGCTAACCGAAGAGCGGATCGCAGGCATGAACGCGGCCGGTCTCCAGGAACTGCAGATCTCGATCGACGGCGTGAAGCCCGACGAGATATCCAAAAAGACGCTCAAGTCGCTGGCCGGGAAGCTGAAGCTGCTCTCCGAGCATGCGAACTTCCACGTCAACATCAACTCGGTGCTGGGAATCTCCGAGGAGCGTACGCGCGACGCCCTGGAGGTGGCGACCAAGGCCAAGGCGCTCGGCTTCTCGCACACCGTCGGCGTGCTGCACGACGACGAGGGCGTCCTCGAGCCGCTCTCGCCGACGCAGAAGGCGGTGTATGACGAGCTGAGACGCGCAGGTTCGCTCGTGCATTCAATTAATTATTTGATGTTCCAAAGAAACCTGATCGCCGGCCGACCGAATGCCTGGCAATGTCGGGCAGGGGCGCGGTACCTCTACATCTGCGAGGATGGGCTGGTGCACTATTGCTCGCAACAGCGTGGCAAGCCTGGCATCCCGCTCGCCGACTACGGGGCGGCCGATATCTTGCGCGAGTTCGACACCGTGAAGTCCTGCGCGCCGTTCTGCACCGTGAGCTGCGTCCACCAAGCGAGCTTCCTCGACGCCTGGCGCGGGCGGCAGAAGCTGGTGGCGGCCTAGGCCCAGTCCGCGGCTGTCCGCCGTGCGCGCCGGGCCGAGCGGGCGACAACCTCGGCCAGCTTCAGTGTCGTGTAGGCGTGAAGACCGGCGAAGGAGGAGGCCGCGCCAGGCGTCCTTGCGTCCGCGAGGGCGGGTTCAATCACCTCCCGACGGAAGGCCGCGATGACCTCCGGCGCCCGGATGATGGCGACCAGTTCTTCCTCCGCTGCGAGGCTGGCGAAATCGAAGTTGCATGAGCCGACCACGAGCGCCTCGCCATCGATCAGCAGGCCCTTGGCGTGGCTCATTCCTGGCGTCAGGCGCACATCAAGGCCAGCCCGGCGGGCGAAGCGCAGCAAGTTATCGCGTACCATTGGCTTGTTGTTGTCCCTCGGGGTGATGAGCGTGACGGCGACGCCGCGGCGAGCGGCGGCCGCCAGCGGGTCGGTGAACGGGAATGTCAAATAGGCGCTCATCACCAGGAGTTCGCGCCGCGCTCCGGCGATCAAGGCCTCGTAGTCGGCGAAGAAACGGTCGTTGCTCCGACCATCCAGGGAGATCAGTGAAAGATCGTCGAGTTGGGCGCTCGCCGCGTGCGGCGCGCCGGCCCAGGTGGCCTGGAAGTCCTCCCCCAGGAAGTCCGCCGCACTGCCGCCTTCCAGACGCAGCATGAAGTCGGCCCAGGCGAAGTTGTGGTCGCTGAAGTTGATCCCGCCGAGCCAAGCGACATCGTCAGCGACGATCAGCTTCTTGTGATTGCGGGCCGGATAGTTGGCCATGAGCGGGCCGAAGGGATTGGTGACGCGTACGCCGACGCCGCGCCGCCCAAGATCGGCGAACATCGCGTCAGTGGCCTCGACCTCGTTGCGGAGTTCGGGTGCGAGCCGTGCGCGCGGTCCTGTCACCCAGCGATCGCTGATCACGGCCCTTGAATAGGCGTCCACGAGCACGCGCCGGTCAGCGGCCGCACTACCGGCGATGGCGGCGGCGACGGAAAGTCCGGCCGCGTCGCCTTCGAAGGTCATCGCCTGGACGAGCACGCGGCGCCTGGCGCCGGCGATGTCGCCGGCCGCACGGCGCCAAAACGCTGGCGCTCCCACGTGCAACTCGTAACCGCTCACCCGTTGCCTCGCCGCCCCCGCCCCGGCTAGAAACCAGAAGCACTACCTGGGCTGGGGCATAGCATGACCGAACCTTTGCGCGTCATGCTGCTGCTTTCGCATCTGCACGGTGGTGGCGCCGAGCGCGTGGCCGTGCATCTGGCCAACCGCTGCGACCCCGAGCGGTTCGACGTCCGCTTGGGCCTCTTGCGCCGGGCGGGGCCCTTCCTCGCAGAGGCCAATCCGGCCCGCGTCGACGCCTCGCCCATCGGCCAGAATTTGCTGGTCTTCGAAGGGCACAACTCCGGCTTCTATCGTCCGGACAAGCTACTGACGGCGGTGGCGCTTGCGCCGATCAATATCAGACGAATGGTCCGCGCCCATCGTTCAGAAGTGGTGATGAGCTTTCTCAAGGGCATGAGCCTGCTTACCTGGGCGGTGCTCGGCGGCATGGGAGCCGACCGGCCGGTGTGGATAGCACGCGAGGGCAACAACACCGACGCGGTGATCGACGACGAACTCGCGAACCCCACGGGGCGCGCGGTGGTGCGTGCGGTGACCCGCCGCGCCTACCGCCGGGCGGACTGTTTCCTCGCCAATTCGCACGAGATGGCCGCCGGCCTTACCACGCGCCTGGCGCTCGATCCGGCTCGGGTCAGGATGGTCCACAATCCCGTGGACATCACTGCGGTGCAGCGCCTCGCACGCGGGACGCCGCCCAGGCCGGCCGGACGGCCCTACATCGTCGCGGTCGGACGGCTGGAGCACCAGAAGGGTCACGACCTGCTGCTCAAAGCCTTCGCCGACAGTGGCGCGGCGGCTGGCCATGATCTCGTCATCGTCGGCCGCGGCTCCCTCGAAGCAGTTTTGAAACGCCAGGCGGCCGAGCTCGGCCTTGCCGATCGGGTGACGTTTGTGGGCTTCGAAGACAACCCCTGGGCTTGGGTGGCCGGGGCCAGCCTCTTCGTCCTGCCCTCGCGCTGGGAAGGCTTCCCCACGGCCTTGGTGGAGGCGCTGGCCTGCGGTGCGCCGGCCCTGGTCACCGCTTGCGATTTCGGTCCCGCCGAGGTCGTGGAACATGGCCGGAGCGGCTGGGTGGTTCCGCCGGACGATGCGGCGGCGTTCGGCGCAGCGATGGCGGAGCTGCTCGCCGACCCCGCTCGGCTGGCCGCCTTCTCGGCGGCCGGTCCTGCCCGCGCTGCACAGTGGGACATCGAGCCGATGGTGCGAGCCTACGAGAATCTGTTCCTGGAGCAGGCGGGCCGCGAGCCCTCGCTAGACACTTTGAGGAAGGCCGCCTAGGCCGGTAGCCTTTCGGCATGGACGAAAGCGACCGGATCGTCCACGTCGAGCCAGAACCGATCGCCGATGTCGAACACCCGCGCGAGCCCTCGGCTGGCCAGACGCCGCATGCCTTCGGAAATACCGCCGACGCCACCAGCCGCCACGTCCTCGCGGACGCCGTCGATCAGGGTGTGGGACGCCAGGAAGACCCCGATGTCGAAGGCGTCGTAGGGCGCCAGATGCTTGCCGATGGCTTGAATGCGGCCTGCCTCGTCCGTGCGCACACGGGTGACGTCGTCGAGATCAACGAGAGGGTTGCCAAGGCGCCGATCCACCGCCAGCACCACCTCGTCCGAGCCGGTCTCGACCCGCGTCAGATCGCGGAAGACCAGCGGGTCGACCAAGTGGTCGGACATCATCAACACGAAGCGCGCCTCGAGCGCCGGCGCGGCGGCGGCGACCGAGACGCCGTTGGCCCCACGCCAGTCGGGATTGAACACCGTCGTGATGCTGAGGCCGCGGCGACCAGCCAAGTCTGCAAGAAACGTCTCGACGCGCGGCGCCTCGTAGCCGGTCACCACCACGAATTTGTCGATTCCACCGGCGTGGGCGTTGTCGATCACCCGCTCGATGAGGGCGGTTCCGTTGACTTGCGCCAAGGGCTTGGACGGAGCAACCGCACGGAGCCGGAGGCCCTGACCCGCCGCGACAATCAGGCCTTGCATGGTTTCGCCTACTGGGCGGCGACCTGAACCTCGGGACCGATGAACGCCTCGGTCAGCTTCTGGGCCTCGTCGTCGGTGAACTGGACCGGCGGGTGTTTGCAGAAGAAGGCCGAGGGACCGATCACCGCACCCGCGAACCCCCGCTCCATGGCCAGCTTGCAGCAGCGGATGGCGTCGATCACCACGCCGGCCGAATTGGGCGAATCCTCGACCGACAGGCGCACCTCGATGTTCATCGGTACGTTGCCGAAAAGAGCGCCTTCAAGCCGTAGGAAGCAGAGCTTGTTGTCGTTGAGCCAGGGCACATAGTCACTGGGTCCGACGTGGATATTGTCGTCGGCGAGCCGGGCGGCCATGACCGATTGAACCGCCTCGGTCTTGGAAATCTTCTTCGAGGCCAGGCGACCGCGGTCCATCATGTTCAGGAAGTCGGTGTTGCCGCCTGTATTGAGTTGATAGGTACGGTCCATGCGCACGCCACGCTGGCGCATCAGATTTGTCAGCGCCCTGTGGACAATCGTAGCGCCGAACTGGGCCTTGATGTCATCGCCGATGATCGGCAGGCCGCTGGCGCGGAAGCGCTCCTCCCATTCGGGATCGCTGGCGATGAACACCGGCATGCAGTTGACGACGCCGACACCCGCCTCGAGTGCGCATTCCATGTAGAATTTCACGGCGTCTTCCGAGCCCACAGGCAGGAAGTTGACCAGCACTTCGGCGCGGGCCTCGCGCAGCGCCTGGACCACCGCCGCCTTGTCCGGCTCTGGATCCGCCGCGCGCACGAAGCTGCGGTCGGCTGGCATCTCGGACATGTGCTCGGCGATGCCGTCGAGCACCGCGCCCATGCTTACCTTGATCCCGCTTTCAGGAACCTCGGAGAACACGGCCGTACAATTCGGCTTGGCGAATATGGCCTTGGAAAGGTCAGAGCCGACCTTTCTCTGATCGACGTCGAATGCCAGCACGAATTCGATGTCGCTCGGCTCGTATCCGCCGAGATTCCAGTGCATGAGACCGACCGTGTTGTCGTTCGCCGCCCTGTAGTACGCCACGCCTTGAACCAGCGAGCTCGCGCAATTGCCTACTCCGACAATTGCCGCGCGAATCTTCTTCATTCCTCTTCCCTTCTGGGATGCAATCTGCGCGGGCGCGAACCGTCCCCCTGAGATTCACGCTAGCCTTTGCGGGCTGGTGTCACAAGACTGCCATGAGCAAGCCGCCTGTGGAGACTAACGCCACCGTGATGTCAATCGCCTCCGAGACGACTGCGCAAACCGCTCCCGGACGACCGCCTGAGATCGAGTCGCCAAGCAACCTCTACTTCATCCACCCCATATCGCGCGCGCTGGCCGGCGGTCTGGCCCGAACGCCGGTGACCCCGAATCAGGTGTCGGTGTCGGGGCTCGTCGCCGCCGGAACCGCGGGGCTTTGCTATCTGGAACTCCCCTGGCCGTGGAACGCGTTCGTCGGCTTCGCCTTCCATCTCGGCTGGCATGTGCTCGACGGCGCCGACGGCGACCTTGCGCGACGCACGGGCCGGGCCTCGCCGATCGGCGAATTGGTTGACGGTGTCTGCGACCACGCCGGCCAGTTCCTGATCTACATTCCCCTCGTCTACTTGGCGATGCGCCACCTCGGGTCCTGGGTGTGGGGGGTGGCGTGGGCCGCCGGCGCCGCGCACTTCCTGCAGGCCAACGCCTACGAGACCGCGCGCAAAGCCTATCGTCGCTTTGTCTACGGCGCGGCGTGGATGCGTCAGACCGGAGCCGGCAAGCGCGGCGTCGGGGCGCTGCTGGCCTCGATTTACCTGGGATTCTCCGACCTTCTCAGTCCAGGCGAGGCGACGGTGGAGCAGGCGATGGCCGCCGCCCCGCCCGAACTCGGACGGCGACTGTACCGCGAGGCTTTCCAGCCCCTGGTGAAGGCCAGCAGCGTGCTCTCCATGAACACCCGCACCTTCGCGGTGTTCGTCGCCGTGCTCATCCAGCGGCCGCTTTGGTTCTTCCTGTTCGAGCTGACGGTGCTGAACTTGGCGCTCGTCGTTCTGGCGGTGTGGAGAGCGCGGACAAGCGCGGCGCTGGCGGCCGCTCTCGCCTAGGCCGCCGCGGCGCCGAACTGTAGCCGGGCCAGGCGGGCGTAGAGTCCGCCGCGACCAATGAGGTCGGCGTGTCGGCCCTCCTCGACCACCCGGCCGGCCTCCATGACCACGATCCGGTCGGCCTCGAGCACCGTCGCCAGACGGTGAGCAATGATCAGGGTGGTGCGCCCGACCATGGCCTCGTGCAGGGCGCTCTGCACCAGGCGCTCGCTCTCAGCGTCAAGGGCGCTGGTGGCCTCGTCGAGCAGGAGGATCGGCGCACCGCGCACCAGGGCTCTGGCGATGGCGATCCGCTGGCGCTGACCGCCCGAAAGTTGCTTGGCCCGCTCGCCCATCAAGGTGTCGAAGCCGTGGGGGAGGCGCGATAGAAAACCCTCGGCCTGTGCGGCCCTGGCGGCGGCGCGGATGTCGGACTCGCCCGCGCCGCTGCGGCCGAAGGCGATGTTGTCCGACGCCGAAGACGAAAACAGAGGCGCGTCCTGGGCCACGAACGCGACGCGGGCCCTGGCGGCGTGAGGGTCAGCCTCGCGCAGGTCGACGCCATCGATCCGCACGGTTCCCTCGTCGGGGTCGTAGAAGCGCAACAAAAGGCGGAAGACCGTGCTCTTGCCGGAGCCCGACGGACCGACCAGGGCGACGCGCTCGCCGGGGCGGACCTCGAGGTTGAAGCCGTCCAGGGCCGGCATTTCCCGGCCGGGATAGGTGAAGCGGACGCGCTCGATACGAACTTCGCCGCGGGCCGGGAAGGGCAACGGGGTCGGGCGGGCCGGCGCGGCAATCGCCGAGGTCGTCGCCATCATGTCGGAGACGCGTTCGGCCGCGCCGGAGGCCTTCTGGATCTGGCCCCAGACCTCGGAGAGGTCGCGCACGCTGGTCGCCGCCACGAAGGCCAGAATTAGCAGCTGGAACAGCATGCCCGGTTGAAGGGTATGGTGAACGATAACCGCCAGGGCGCACTCGTAGAGCAACACCAACATGCCGGCGAGGATCAGCGCGATCATCAGGCCGGACATCAGGCCGCTGACCCGCAAGCGGGCGCGCGAAGCCAGGAAGGCGCGCTCGATGGCCCCGTCGAAACGGGCGGAGATCAGCTCCTCCTGGCCGAAAGCCTGCACGGTATCGATCGCCTCCAGGCCTTCGCCGGCGTGGCCGACTGCCTCGGCAAAGCGGTCCTGGGCCCTGATCGAGAGGCGTTGGATGCGCCGGCCGACCAGGAAGAGGGGCGTCAGCAGCAGCGGGATCAACACCAGGATCAGGCCGCTGATGTTCGGGCTGAGAAGCACCATCCAGGCGATGGCGCCGGCCAGTGTGATGGCGTTGCGCAGGGCGCCCGGTAGGATGACGCCCACCGTGTTCTCGACGATGGTCATGTCGGTGGTGAGCCTGGAAAGCACCTCGCCGGTCTTGAGGTCGCGAAACTTGGCGAGGTCCAGCCCCAGGATGTGGCGGAAGACGTCCTGGCGCAGGTCAGCGATGACCCGCTCGCCTAGTTGGTAGGTGAAGTAGAGTCTGAGGCCGGTAGTGACCGCGAGGATCCCGGCCAGGCC
>JBEKQJ010000007.1:0-33759 GCA_049519835.1 Caulobacteraceae bacterium
CTTCTGGCCAACGCCCCAGGCGCGCCCGAGGCCCACGGCGTAGTCCTGGATATCATCGCCGCCCAGTGTCGGTAGGGTGACCACCACCAGTTGGCGGCTGGTGGCCTGCTGGAGCGCCGCCAGTTTGGTCGTCAGATCCTGCTGCACCTGTGGGGTGAGCACGTGGGCGTCGTCGACCACCCGGCCCGTCAGCGCCGGGTACTGCGTGGCGGCCATGGCCGGCGCGCAGAAAAAGGCGAACAGGAACGCGAGGAGGGTGATCCCCCTCCTCGCGACCGCGGTCATTGGCCTGCCGTATTGGCCGGAGGAGTGCTTGGGGGCGGGGCCGAGCCGGGCGCCGCGCCTGGTGGCAGGGAGTTGTCGAAACTGACCGTCGGCGCCGACTGGGCCTGGGCCGTTGCGGTGAACAGGGCCATCGGCTTGTGGTTGTGATAGAAGGTCGCCGCCCAGATCGAGGTGGGCAGCACCTGCAGGGTGGTGTTGTAGTCCTGCACGGCGGCGTTGTAGTCGCGCCGCGCGGTTGCGATGCGGTTCTCGGTGCCTTCGAGCTGATCCTGCAGGGCCAGGAAATTCTGGTTGGACTTCAGATCCGGATACTTCTCCTGGATCATCATCAACCTTCCGAGCACGCCGGAGAGCTGGTTCTGAGCCTGGGCATAGCGATCGAACGCCGCCTGATCAGTGAGCGTCGAGGCGTCGACCTTGACCTGGGTGGCGCTGGCGCGGGCCTGGGTCACCTCGACCAGGGTCCGCTGTTCCTGCGAGGCGTAGCCCTTCACCGTGGCGACCAGGTTCGGGATCAGGTCGGAGCGACGCTGGTAGTAGTTCTGCACGTCGGCCCAAGCGGTCTGCGCCGCTACCTGCTTGCGCGGGATGTCGTTGATGCCGCAGCCCGCCAGCGTCACGGCCGCGAGAATGACCAAAGGCACGCGCCAGGCGCGCTGAAGGATCGTGGACAATCGGCTCTCCCTTCACGCCCAACGGCGTGTCCGCGACTGAATCTAAGATGACACCCAAGCTTACGCCAGGGGCGGATTGACAAGGCCGCGCCTGGCGGGCGTAGCCTCGCCCGATTCCGTGGGGGGAAGGCGTGAGTAAGACCATCGACCGTAGCGCCCTGGCGATCATGCTGGGCCTTTCGGCCGCCGTGCTGGCCGGGTGCGAACAATCGCAAGGCGACTGGCGCGTATGCCAGGACCCGCAGGGAAGACGCGCGCCCGACACCAATTGCGGTTCCAGCGGCAGTTATGTCGGCGGCGCCCACTGGCTCTACATCCGCGGCGGGTCGGCCCCAGCGGTGGGCGCCGCGATCAGCGGCGGCGAGTCGACGCCCATGGCGGGCGTCAACTACGGCGCGGCTCCGTCCGAAGGCATCGCGCGCGGCGGATTCGGCGAGGCCGGCGACGGCCATGGCGGCGGCGATGGCGGCGCGGGGGAATAGACCTGCGGCGTCTCACGCTTGAACCCAGGGTTGATTGGCGCGCCAAGGTCGAGGCGCTCGGCCTCGTCTGGCACTCGGTCGGCAGCGCTGCGTACTGGAACGAGGCCGCCTGCTACAGCTTCCGGTCACGCGAAATACGCGAGATCGAGCAGGCGACCGCCGAGCTCTACCGCATGTTCCTGGCCGCCGGCGACTATGTGGTCGAGCAGGGTCTGCTCGGCCGGTTCGGGATTCCCGAGTGGGCGCACCCGCTGGTGGTCGAGGCCTGGCGTGCGGCGCCGCCGGCGCTCAACTACGGCCGCTTCGATCTGGGCTACGACGGCGAGGGCCCGCCGAAGCTGTTCGAGTTCAACTGCGACACGCCCACCTCCCTGATCGAGGCCGCCGTCGTGCAGTGGTTCTGGAAAGAGGAGGTGTTCCCCTACCTCGACCAGTTCAACAGCCTGCACGAGCACCTCGCCGCCAAGTGGGCCGACATCGCGCCCTACCTCGCAGATCGCCTGGTGCACTTCGGCTGCGTCCCCGACCGGGCCGGCGAGGACTCCGTGACCACCGCCTACATGATGGATCTGGCGCGGGGAGCGGGTCTCGAGCCGGTGCGCATCGCCATGCGCGATATCGGTTACGCCGCGCGCGACGGCGGCGCCCGCTTCTTCGACCTCGAGGCCCGCGAGATCCGCACGCTCTACAAGCTCTATCCCTGGGAATGGCTGGTGAGTGAGACCTTCGGCCCGCACATCGCCGAGAATGACGCCCGCACGACCTGGATCGAGCCGATCTGGAAGATGATGTGGAGCAACAAGGCCATCCTGCCCATCCTGTGGGACCTCTTCCCGCGTCACCCCAACCTGCTGTGGGCGCGAAGCGACGGACCCGTCTCAGCCAGTTATGTGAAGAAGCCGATTCTGGCGCGGGAGGGCGGAAACGTCTCAGTGGTCAAGGACGGCGCGACCCTGGTCGCCACCGACGGACCCTATGTCGGCGCCGCCATCTGGCAGGACCTGTTCGACCTGCCGGACTTCGCCGGCAATCGGCCGGTGATCGGCAGCTGGATCGTCGACGGGGAGCCGGCCGGCATGGGCATCCGCGAGGACGGCCTCGTCACCTCCAACCTGGCGCGGTTCGCGCCGCACGTGATTGATTAGTCAGGTCGCGGCGACATCCTGCTCGCCGGCTTCGCCCGTCAGATCATCGAACGAGCCGTGGGCGGATGCGTAGAGCGTCGCGTAGAGCCCCCGCCGCCGCATCAGGGCCTCGTGCGGTCCCTGTTCGACGATGCGGCCGGCGCGCAGCACGATGATCTCGTCGGCGTCGCGCACCGTGGCCAGGCGGTGGGCGATGACGAGGCAGGTGCGGCCGGCAAAGAGGACGCGCAGCGCCCGCTGGATCGCCTGCTCGGTGAAGCTGTCGATGTTGGCGGTTGCCTCGTCGAGGATGAGCACACGCGGATCGGCCACCAGAGCCCGCGCGAATGAAATCAGTTGGCGCTGACCTACGGAGAGATTGCGGCCGCGCTGGCCGAGCTGGGTGTCGTAGCCGTCCGGCAGGCGCATGATGAAGTCGTGCGCCGATACTGCCTTAGCGGCCGCGATCATGTCCTCGCGGGTCGCACCCGGGGTGTTGTAGCGGATGTTGTCGTCGATGGTGCCGGAGAACAGGAACGGCTCCTGGAGCACCATGCCGACGTACTTGCCCAGCGACTCGAGGGAGGCAGCGCGCACGTCCACGCCGCCGACGCGCACGGCGCCCTGATCGACATCGTAGAAGCGGCTGACCAGCGAGGCGATCGAGGTCTTGCCCGATCCGGTCGGCCCGACCAGGGCCACCACCTTGCGCGGCGCGATCTTGAGCGAGATGTCGTGGAGCACTGGGCGCTCGGGCGCGTAGCCGAAGGTGACATGGTCGAGTTCGACGGTCGCTTCGCTGTCGCTCAGTGTCCGCGCGCCGGACCGGATCGTCACCGGCACGTCCAGCACCTCGAAGATGCGATGGCCGGCGGCCATGGCGCGCTGCATCACGGTGTACTGCATCGACAGCAACCGCACCGGCTCGAAGAAGCGCTGCACCGACAGGATGAAGGTCACCAGCAGGCCCACCGCCAAGTGGCCGCCCAGTGCCTCCTCGCCGCCGACCACAATGATGAATGCCAGGGCGATGCCGGTGAGAATATCCACCGTCGGGGTCATGATCTGGGCAAGCCAGGCAGAGGCGACAGCGGCGTCGAAATTCTCGCGCGCCTTTTCCTCGTAGAGCTCGAAGTTCAGGGCCTCGCGGCGAGATTCCTGCACCGTGCGCACGCCGTTGATGTTTTCCGCCAGGGCGCCGTTGGCGATCGAGGAGGCGTCGCGGGCGCGCCGGAACGTCGTCTTGGAGAAAGGCAGCCAGACGGCGCGCACGGCGATGAGGGCGGGAATGGTGGAAAGCGTCAGCAGGCCGAGCCGCCAGTCGATCCACAGCAGAACGCCGGCGTAGCCGAACAGAGTGGTGAAATCGCCGAGCGCGCCGGTCGAACTCTCCAGGAACTCCTGCAGCGCATTCACGTCACCCTGCAGGCGGGCCATGATCCGCCCGACATGGGTCTTGTCCATAAAGGTGAGGGCGATGTCCTGGAAGTGGACGAACATGGCCCGGCGGAGGTCGAAGATCACCCGCTGCGCCAGACGCGAGGTCATCCACTGATCGCAGAATCCGGCCGCCGCGCTCACCAGCACGAGGCCTGCGAAGATGGTCATGCGCCACGCCATGGCGCGGGCGTCGTGGGCGACGGCGGCGTTGATGACGGCCCCGATGGTGAGCGGAATGGCGACGGCGCTGAGCGACGACAACAGCACGGCCGCCTGCGCACCGAACAGCAGCCCGCGATGCGGCCGCACGAAGCCGAAAAACCGGCGGATGATGCGGGTGTCGAACGCCATGAACATCTCTTCGGCGTCGGCGGCGCCTAGGTTGGCGTTGCGGCGTGGGGGATCGGCGGCGAAGTCGCTCACGGCGTCTGCGCCTCCTCCAGCTTTCGCCGGATGCGGGCGTCGGCGATCGAGAGGCCCTGTTCGGCCCGGGTCTGCAGGGCGAACAGATCGGCGTACTCCCCGCCCAGGGCGATGAGTTGGTCGTGGCTTCCGCGCTCTACGATCCGACCCTCCTCCAGCACCAGGATCTCGTCGGCGTGCATCAACGACGAGAGGCGATGGGCGATGATGATCGTCGCCTTGGCGGCCGTGGCCTCGGCCAGGGCGTCGCGGACCCTTTTCTCAGTGACGGCGTCGATGGCCGCCGTGGAGTCGTCGAAGATCATCACACCGGGGCCTGGCGTCACGCCGCGCGCGATCGACATCCGCTGGCGCTGGCCGCCGCTCAGCGCTACGCCCCGCTCGCCGACCCGCGTCGCGTAAGCGGCCGGCAGAGAGGCGACGTAGTCGTGGATCTGGGCCGTGCGGGCGGCGCCCTCGATGCGCGCCGTCTCGGCCCAGGGATCGGCGTAGGCGATATTGTTGGTCACCGTGGCGTCGAACAAAAACGCTTCCTGTTGCACCAGGCCGACGCACCGTCGGAGCGATGCCAGCGTCACGCCGCGCACGTCCTGACCGTCGATGGTGATCCGGCCACCGGTGACGTCGTAGAAGCGCGGGATGAGGTTGGCGATCGTTGACTTGCCAGATCCGGGCGGCCCGACGACCCCGAGGGTCATGCCGGCTCTCACTTCGAAGGAGACATCGCGCAGCACCGGCTTGCCCGGCTCATAGGCGAAATCGACGTGCTCGAAGCGGAGGACGCCTTCCGTGACCACAAGCTCGGGCGCGCCCGGCGCGTCGGCGATCTCGGGCGCCAGATCGAGGATCTCGAACAGTCGACCGCCGGATGAGGTCGCCCGCGCCGCGGCGGCGAAAATCATGGCGATCTGGCGGATCGGGGCCTGCAGCAGGGTCATGTAGGCCAGGAACTCGGTGAGCCGGCCGGCGGTCATGGTCCCGGCCGCGACCCGGTGCCCACCGACCCACAGCAACGCCCCCATCGAGGCGTAGAAGCTGAGCGTCATCACCGACACGGCGCGGAAGCGCAGCACGATGCGACGGTAGGCGTAGACCAGGGCCGCGTTGGCGGCCCGATCGAACTTGGCCATCTCGAAGCGCTTGGCGGCGAAGGCGCGCACCACGCGGATGCCCTGGAGGTTCTCCTCCATGGTCAGGGTGAGGACGCTCATCAGGCGCTGCACCTGGAGCCAGGTGACGCGCAGCCAGAAACCCATCCGCGCCAGCGTCACCCCCGCCACCGGCGTGAAGGCCAGGCCAATGGCGGCAAGGATCGGATCGAGCGCGATCATCCGCCAGGCGACGATGACCAGCAGCAGGACCACGCTCAGCGCCGTCATCATGCCGTTCTGGATAAAGGCCCTGGCGCCTTCGAGGTCGAGCATGCCACGGGTGATGAGGTCGCCCGAATGGATCCTGTCGTGAAAGCCGAACGACAGGCGCTGCAGCTGCTGGAAGAAGTCCAGGCGATAGCGGTAGGCGACCCGCTGGCTGACCCACTCGGACTGGTAGTTTGCGGCCATGGTGAAGACGCCTCGCGTAGCCAGGGTCGCGACCACCAGTAGCGCCGTGACCAGCAGGTCGTGGCGCAACGCCTCACTGTGGGCGGGGGCGAGTCGCCGCGCGAGATCCACCGCTCGCCCCAGCAAAAGCGGCAGCGCGAGGCTGGCCAGGGCTGACGCCAGCGTCGCGCCGACCGCCAGGGTCACGCGCCCCGGCGCCTCGCGCACGGCCGCCTGCATGATGCGGCGGACCACGCGCGGCATGGCTTTGACGTCTACGGAGCCAAACTCCGCCGCCGGGGGCGCGCGCGGGGGGGCGCCCGAAAGTTCGGTCACCGGACGAATCCTGCAGCTTGATGGAAAGCGCATTGTGAACGCCGCCATTTCTCCTGGCTAGGGCGCCGGCGCCACGATTGCTCGTTGTCTCTGGCTTGCGCCAGACTTGGGCCTGAGCTACGGTTTGTTCTTCATATGTTCCATGGGAGACCGACATGGGCGACGAGCTGGTTTTCTATACTCACCCGCAATCCCGGGGCCGCATCGCCCGCTGGATGCTGGAGGAGGTCGGAGCGCCCTATCGCACCGAGATCCTCGAGTACGGCGGCTCGATGAAGAGCCCGGCCTACCTGGCCGTCAATCCGATGGGAAAGGTGCCGGCGATCCGCCACGGCGACACTGTCGTGACTGAGGGGGCGGCGATCTGCGCCTACCTCGCCGACGCCTTTCCGGAGGCTGGTCTCGCGCCACCGGTCGGCGACAAGGCCCGCGGACCCTATTATCGCTGGCTATTCTTCGGCGCCGGACCGGTGGAGAGCTGCATGATGACCAAGATGCTCAAGTTCGACACTACGGGTAAGGAGCTGCAGGTCGGCTTCGGGAGCGTCGAAAGCGTGGCTGGCGCGCTGGAAGCGGCACTGGAAAAAACCGACTACTTCGCTGGCGACAGGTTTACGGCCGCCGATGTCTATCTCGGCTCACAGTTGGGCTGGGCGACGCAGTGGGGGGCGATGGAAGTGCGACCGGCCATCGCCGCCTACCTCGAGCGGATCACCGCGCGCCCGGCCGCCGTGCGCGCCAAGGAGATCGACGACAAGCTCGTCCCGGCCCCGGCGGCCTCTTGAGCCGAAGAGACGTCGTATCGATCAAGGGTCTGACCAAGACCTACGCCTCCGGGCTGCAGGCCTTGAAGGGCGTCGACCTGACGATCAAGGAGGGCGAGATTTTCGCCCTCCTTGGCCCCAACGGCGCGGGCAAGTCGACCCTGATCAATATCGTCTGTGGCATGGTGAAGCCGAGCGGCGGCCAGGTGAGCGTCGCGGGATATGAGATCATCCGCGACTGGCGCGCCGCTCGCTCGGTCATCGGCCTGGTGCCACAGGAGCTGACCACCGACGCCTTCGAGACCGTGTGGGCCGCGGTGCGCTTCAGCCGCGGACTGTTCGGCAAGGCCTATGACCCGGCCTATCTGGAGCGGGTGCTGCGAGACCTCTCGCTCTGGGACCGCAAGGACTCCAAGATCATGACGCTCTCCGGCGGCATGAAGCGGCGGGTGATGATCGCCAAGGCCCTGTCGCACGAGCCGCAGGTGCTGTTCCTGGACGAGCCTACCGCCGGCGTCGACGTCGAGCTGCGGCGTGACATGTGGACCATGGTCCGAGCCCTGCGCGAGCGCGGCGTCACCATCATCCTCACCACCCACTACATCGAGGAAGCCGAGGAGCGTGGGGGTGATCAACAACGGCGAGCTGATCCTGGTCGAGGACAAGGCGACGCTGATGAAGAAGCTCGGCGGCAAACAGCTCTCGATCCGCCTCGCCGCACCCCTCGCGGCCTTGCCGCCTGATCTGGCCGGCTATGCCCTGAGCCTGTCCGCGGACGGCCGCACCCTCACCTATGACTACGCCGCCGGCGCCCCGCAGATCGCCGGCCTGATGCGCGGACTGGCCGACGCCGGCATCGACTGCGCCGACCTCGACACCCACGAGCGCTCGCTCGAGGAGATTTTCGTCAGCCTGGTGAGACGGAGCGCCGCATGAACCTATACGCCGTCCAGGCCATCTATCGCTTCGAGATGTCGCGCTGGTTCCGAACTCTCACTCAGTCGGTGCTCTCGCCGGTGATTTCCACCTCGCTCTATTTCGTGGTCTTTGGCTCGGCGATCGGTTCGCGCATGAAAGCTGTGGACGGGGTCAGCTACGCCGCCTTCATCGTGCCCGGCCTGACCATGCTCTCGCTGCTGACCGAGAGCGTCGGCAACGCCAGCTTCGGCATCCACATGCCCAAGTGGTCCGGCACCATCTACGAGTTGCTCTCGGCGCCGGTGTCCTGGCTGGAAACAGTCGTCGCCTACGTCGGCGCCGCGTCGACCAAATCGGTGCTGCTCGGCCTCATCATCCTTGGCACGGCGCGGCTGTTCGTGCCGTTCCACATCGACCACCCGGCGATGATGGTGCTCTTCCTGATCCTGACAGCGGTGGCCTTCAGCTTGTTCGGGTTCATCATCGGCATCTGGGCCGAGGGCTGGGAGCGGCTGCAGATCATCCCGACGCTGATCATCACCCCCCTGACCTTCCTGGGCGGCAGCTTCTATTCCATCGCCATGCTGCCCCCGTTGTGGCGGCAGATCACCCTCTTCAACCCGGTGGTCTATCTGGTCAGCGGCTTCCGCTGGGCTTTCTACAGCCTCTCGGACGTCGGCGTGGGCTTGAGCCTTTCCATGACCGCCGGTTTCATGGCCCTCTGCCTCGTGGTGATCTGGTGGATGTTCAGGACCGGCTACAAGCTGAAGACCTGAGGAGGGACGGAATGATCTCGAGGCGTGGGCTGATCGCCGCCGGCGGGGCGCTCGCCGCATGGCCGGCGCTGAGTCAGGCCGCCTTGCCACGCGCCAGACTGACCACGGCCATCGGCGACATCGACCTGGAGCTGGCCACGGACAAGGCGCCGATCAGCGCCAACAACTTCCTCGCCTACGTCGATCAGAAGCGGCTGGACGGGTCCAGCTTCTATCGCGCCATGAAGCTGGTCGCCGATCCCCTGGACGGCCTGATTCAAGGTGGCCTCCAGGGAAACCCGGCCAAGATGTTGCCGCCCATCGCCCATGAGCCGACCACCAAGACCGGCCTCAGCCACAAGGACGGGACCATCTCCCTGGCCCGCTACGCGCCGGGCACGGCCACCTGCGACTTCTTCATCTGCATTGGCGACGTCACCTCGCTCGACGCCGATCCTACGCAGAGCGGCGACAACCAGGGCTTCGCCGCCTTCGGCCACGTGGTCGCCGGCATGGACGTCGTGAAGAAGATCCTCACCTCGCCAGTCTCGCCGACCAAGGGGCAAGACTCGATGAAGGGTCAGATGCTCGATCCCGAGATCGCCATCCTCACCGCACGGCGGATCTAATCCACGATCGCGCCGTAGATGATGCTCTTGAGCTGGCCGCGGAAATTGAACGTGCCCGATGGCATTAGCTGGGTCATGAACACCACGACCAGGTCTTCCTTCGGGTCGATCCAGAAGATCGTCGAGGCCGCCCCGCCCCAATAGTAGTCGCCCTCGCCCGGACCGCCGTTCTTGACGCCATCGACGGTGGTGGCGACGCCAAGGCCGAAGCCGACCCCTTCGTTGGCCGTCTCGGAGAAGGCGCCCATGGCCATCTCGGTGAGGTCCTTGCCGTCCTTGAGGTGATTGCGGCGCATGAGCTCGATGGTGCGTGGGCCGAGAATCCGGGCCCCGTCGAGTTCGCCGCCCCGGCGCAGCATCTCGCAGAAACGCAGGTAGTCTTCGGTCGTGCCGACCAAGCCGCCGCCGCCCGAGAAGAAGTTCGGCTCGGCGAGGTAAGAGCGCTCGCTGTCCTTGATGACCTGCAGACCCTTGTCGGGACCGCGGCGATAGTTGGCGCTGAACCGGTCGGTCTCGCTCGCGGGCACGACGAAGGCAGTGTCTTTCATGCCCAGCGGGGCGAAGATCTCGCTGTGGAGAAACCGGTCGAAACGCTGGCCGCTGATCCGCTCCACCAGAGCCCCGCAGACGTCGGTGGAAAGCGAATACATCCACCGCTCGCCCGGCTGGTAGCGCAGCGGGACGCGCGCCAGCTTGCTCATGAACTCCGTTAGCGTTTCGCCGCCGCCGCGGTTGACGCCGAGCTCGGCGTAGACCTGGTCGACCGGATGGCCGCCGTCCGGCACACCGAGCGCGGCCAAGGCCGAGCCATAGGTAAGCCCGCCGGTGTGGCAGAGCATGTCGCGCATCGAGGGCGGCCGCGCCGGCGCCTCGGTGACCATCTCAGGCCCCCGGCCCGACACCCACACCTTCTGCCCGCGCCAGTCGGGGAAGAAGCGGCTGACCGGATCGTTGAGTTGGAAGTAGCCGCGCTCGTAGAGCGTCATCAACGCCACGGCGGTGATCGGCTTGGTCATCGAATAGAGCCGGAAAATGGCGTCGTCGCGCATCGTCTTGCCGGCGGCGAGATCCATGCTTCCCAGCGATCGGAAATAGGCCAGATGGCCGCGGCGGGCGACGGCGACCTGACAGCCGGCGATCTTGCCAGGCGCCACGTAGGCGCGCTCGAGATGGTCGGTGATCCGCTCCAGCCGGGCGACGGACAGCCCGGTCTTCTTCGGCGCGAGTTCCATGGCGCGGTCTCCCTCTGAGTTACTTGCTTGTCGGCGCGGGGCCGAGCGTGGCGATGTCCCAGGTCGCCTTCCAGCTCCCGTCGGGCCGGGGCCGGTAGACGGTGACGAAGGTCCCGGCGCTGGGCTGGACCGCCTTTGTGGCCGGGTCGGTGGCGGTGAGCTTGAAGGTCCCGCGGGCGACGGCGAGATCGCCGGCCGCGGCGACGTCGACCTTGTCGCTGCTGAAGCTGAGCGTGAAGCCGGGATCGTCCATCGCCCGCTGAACCTCGGCGCGGATCGCCTCGACGCCCTTGGCCGGCGCCTGGCCAGGATCCATCACCGTCGCCTCGGGTGCGTAGTGAGCGGTCACTTTGCCCGCATCGCCGCTTTTCCAGTCGAGATTCCATTGCACTTCACCGGTGCGGATGGTGTCGACGGCGCGGGCGGCGTTGAAGGCCGGCTTTGAGGCGTGGCAGGCGGCGAGAAGGACGACCGCCGAGAAGGCTGGGAGGAGCGCTCGGTTCATCTTTGGCCTTCTGACTGGGCGATGGCCGCGACCTTCGACGCGCGAAGGAGGCCCGTCAAGGCGAAGCCCCCGGGGGAAGCGGCCGGCGCGCGATCCCGGTCCATATGCTGGCCGGATTTCGATGTTCGCCGGGCGGCCGCGCCAGCAGACGTCGAACTTGAAATCCGGCAGGTTAAAGGGGAATCGACAGGCCGGGTCGTTTCGCGTATGGGCGAATTTTCGCACGTCTGTTGCGCCTGCAGCCGGCGCGCTGGCTGTTGTGAGGAATATTTTGCCCGGTTATCCGCCGCCACAGGGCCTCTATGACCCCCGCCACGAGCATGACTCGTGCGGCGTCGGATTCGTCGCCAACATCAAGGGCCGGAAGTCCCACGAGGTGGTCACCGCCGGCCTCGAGATCCTTGTCAATCTCGACCACCGTGGGGCCGTTGGCGCCGACCCACTGGTCGGCGACGGGGCTGGCTGCCTGATCCAGATTCCCGACCCGCTGATCCGCCAGTGGGCCACCGACAACCGCCTCGACCTGCCGCCGGCCGGCCACTACGCGGTGGCGATGTGTTTCCTGCCGCGCGACGAGCAGGCGCGCGAACTGGCCATCGGACAGTTCGAGCACTTCATCCGCATCGAGGGCCAACGCCTGATCGGTTGGCGCGAGGTCCCGGTGAACACCGCCGGCCTCGGCGAGGCGGTCAAGAAGAGCGCGCCGGTGATCCGCCAGGCAATCGTCGCCCGCGGGGCCTCGACGCCCGAACAGGACGCCTTCGAGCGCAAGGTCCTGGCCATCCGCAAACAGACCCAGAACCCGCTGGAGGCCTTGGCGGAACGCTACGACGCGCCGGACCTCGTCAACTTCTACATGCCGTCATTCTCCAGCCGCACGGTGGTCTACAAGGGCCTGCTGCTGGCCCATCAGGTCGGCGGCTTCTACGAGGACCTGGCCAACCCGCTGACGGAATCGGCGGTGGCCCTGGTGCACCAGCGGTTCTCGACCAACACCTTCCCATCCTGGCGCCTGGCCCACCCGTACCGGTTCATCGCCCACAACGGCGAGATCAACACCGTGCGCGGCAACGCCAACTGGATGAACGCGCGCCGCCGCACGCTGGAGTCCGAGCTGCTGGGCCCGGACCTCGACAAGATGTGGCCGCTGCTGAAGCCGGACGACTCCGACACCGCCAAGCTCGACAACGCCCTCGAGCTGCTGCTGGCCGGCGGCTATCCGATCGAGCACGCGATGATGATGCTGATCCCGGAAGCGTGGGCGGGCAACGCCGACATGTCACCGGCTCGCAAGGCGTTCTACGAATACCACGCCGCCCTGATGGAGCCTTGGGACGGACCGGCCGCCATCGCCTTCACCGACGGCCGACGCGTGGGCGCGACCCTGGACCGCAACGGCCTCCGTCCCGCGCGCTTCGTGATCACCGACCAGGACCATGTGATCATGGCCTCCGAGGTCGGCGTCCTCACCGTTCCCGAGGAGCGGGTGGTGCGCAAATGGCGCCTGCAGCCAGGCAAGATGCTGCTCATCGACATGGAGGCGGGCCGCATCATCGAGGACGAGGAGATCAAGGACGAGCTGGCGGAAGCCAGGCCCTACGCAGAGTGGCTGGCCAACACCCAGTTCAAGCTGGATGACCTGCCCGAGCCGCCCCACTGGGAACCGGCCAGAGCCGACGCCGATCTGCTCGATCGCCAGCAGGCCTTCGGCTACACCCAGGAGGATATCGCCTTCTTCCTTGAGCCGATGGGCGCGGGAGGCGACGATCCGGTCGGCTCGATGGGCACCGACACGCCGCTCGCCGTGCTCTCCGAGCGGCCGCGGCTGCTCTACGACTATTTCAAGCAGAACTTCGCCCAGGTCACCAACCCGCCGATCGACCCGATCCGCGAGGAGCTGGTCATGAGCCTGGTGTCGATGATCGGCCCACGGCCCAACCTGCTGGGGCGACAAGCCGGCACCCATAAGCGGCTGGAGGTCACCCAGCCGGTGCTGACCAACGCCGACCTGGAGAAAGTGCGGGCCATCGCCGAACTGCTAGACGGGGCGTTCCGCACCGTGACGCTGGACATCACCTGGCCGGCCGAAGAGGGCGAGGCCGGCTTGGAGCGGGCGCTGGAACGACTCTGCGCCGAGGCCACCGACAAGGTGCTGGCCGACAACAACATCCTCATCCTCTCGGACCGGGCCGTCTCGAGCGACCGCATCCCCATCCCCGCGGCGTTGGCCGTCTCGGCCGTGCACCACCGCCTGATCCGCCAGGGCCTGCGCATGCAGACCGGCCTGGTGGTGGAGACCGGCGAGGCGCGCGAGGTGCACCACGTCTGCGTCCTGGCCGGCTATGGCGCGGAAGGGATCAACCCGTATCTCGCCTTCGAAACGCTCGACCAGATCCACGCCGGCGAGCCGGCGAAGCAGGCCAAGACCCAGGCCAGCTACGTCAAGGCGCTGAACAAGGGCCTCCTCAAGGTGATGTCCAAGATGGGCATCTCTACTTACCAGTCCTACTGCGGGGCGCAGATCTTCGACGCCGTCGGCCTCGCCACCGACTTCGTGGAGCGCTGGTTCACCGGCACCGGCAGCCAGGTGGAGGGGGTCGGCCTGGCCGAGGTCGCCCGCGAGGCCGTGCGCCGCCACCGCGACGCCTTCGGCGATGCGCCGATCTACCGCTCCACGCTCGACGTCGGCGGCATGTACGCCTTCCGCCTGCGCGGCGAGGCGCACGCGTGGACGCCGGAGTCGGTGGCCAGCCTGCAGCACGCCGTGCGTGGCGACCTGCCGGAAGAATACGCCGCCTTCTCACGCGCCATCGATGAGGAGAACGCCGGCCGCCTCGTTCTGCGCAGCCTGATGCGCTTCCGCTGGGCCGAGCAACCAGTCCCGCTGGAGGAGGTCGAGCCGGCCAGCGAGATCGTCAAGCGCTTCTCAACCGGAGCGATGAGTTTCGGCTCCATCTCGCGCGAGGCCCATACGACCCTGGCCATCGCCATGAACCGCATCGGCGGGCGCTCGAACACCGGTGAGGGCGGCGAAGAGGCCGACCGCTACGTTCCGCGCGAAAACGGCGATTCCCTGCGCTCGGCGATCAAGCAGGTGGCGTCGGGCCGCTTCGGTGTCACCGCCGAATACCTGGTCAACGCCAGCGACATCCAGATCAAGATGGCCCAGGGCGCCAAGCCTGGCGAAGGCGGCCAGCTGCCCGGCCACAAGGTCGACAAGGCCATCGCGGCGGTGCGCCACTCGACTCCTGGCGTCGGCCTGATCTCGCCGCCGCCGCACCACGACATCTATTCGATTGAGGACCTCAAGCAGCTCATCCACGATCTGAAGAACGTCAATCCGGCCGCGCGCATCTCGGTGAAGCTGGTCTCGGAGATCGGTGTCGGCACGGTCGCCGCCGGCGTCGCCAAATGCCGCGCCGATCACCTGACCATCTCCGGCTATGAAGGCGGCACGGGGGCCAGTCCCCTCACGTCGCTGACCCACGCCGGCTCGCCTTGGGAGATCGGCCTCGCCGAGACCCAGCAGACTCTGCTGATCAACGGCCTTCGCGACCGCGTCGCGGTGCAGGCCGACGGCGGTCTGCGCAACGGCCGCGACGTCGCCGTAGCCGCCCTGCTGGGCGCCGATGAGTTCGGCTTCGCCACCGCGCCGCTGATCGCCGCCGGCTGTGTGATGATGCGCAAGTGCCACCTCAACACCTGTCCGGTTGGGGTGGCGACGCAGGATCCGGTGCTGCGCGCCCGCTTCACCGGCCAGCCCGAACACGTGGTCAACTACTTCTTCTTCGTCGCCGAAGAGCTGCGCGGGATCATGGCCCGGCTCGGGTTCCGCACTGTGCGCGAGATGATCGGCCAGGTCGGCCGCCTCGACTTGCAGGGCGCCATCGACCACTGGAAGGCCCGCCACGTGGACCTCTCGCGGGTGCTCTACGCAGCGCCAGCCAACATGGGCACCGAGGTCTCGCAGACCACGCGCCAGGACCATGGCCTCGACAAGGCGCTCGATCGCCAGATCATCGCCCGCGTCCGCGCAGCGCTGGAAGACGGCGCGCCGGCCCGGGTCGAGCTGCCGATCCGCAACCGCAACCGCTCGGTGGGCGCCATGCTGTCCGGCGAGGTAGCCCGCCGTCACGGCCATGCGGGCCTGCCCGACGGCCAGATCACCGTCGCGCTCGCCGGCTCAGCCGGCCAGAGCTTCGGCGCCTTCCTCGCCCGCGGGGTCACCCTCGAGCTGACCGGCGACGCCAACGACTACGTCGGCAAGGGTCTTTCAGGCGGCCGCATCGCCGTTCGCCCGCCGCGCGAAGCCACGCGCGAACCGACCGAGAACATCATCGTCGGTAACACGGTGCTCTACGGCGCCATCGCCGGCGAGGCCTATTTCGAAGGCGTGGCCGGCGAGCGCTTCGCAGTGCGCAACTCCGGGGCCGTGGCAGTGGTCGAGGGCGTCGGCGACCACGGCTGCGAATACATGACCGGCGGGGTGGTGGTCGTGCTCGGAGAGACCGGCCGCAACTTCGCCGCCGGCATGTCGGGCGGCGTCGCCTATGTCTGGGACCCGGCCGGCCGGTTCGCCGCGCGGGTCAATCCGGCCATGGTCGAACTTTCCGCCATCGAGGCCGGCCGCGGCGATGAGGATCTGCCAGCCGCCGAGGCGCCCAGCGTGTGGGATTCCGGCATGGGCGATCCGCTCACGCACGATGCGGCGCGCCTGCGCATCCTCGTGGAGCGCCACCAGCGCCACACCGGCAGCGCCCGGGCCGCCACCCTGCTCGCCAACTGGGAGGCCAGCCTCGGGCAGTTCGTGAAAGTGACGCCTACGGACTATCGCCGGGCGCTCACAGAGCTGCGGGCCGAGCACGCCGCGGCCGCCCTCCAGGCCGCGGAGTAGGCCGATGGGCAAACCGACCGGATTTCTTGAGATCGAACGGCGCGAGCGCGCCTATGACGAGGTTGGCGCCCGGGTGAAGACCTGGCGCGAATTCGTCCGTCCCCTGCCTGACCATGAGCTGGAGGGTCAGGCCGCGCGCTGCATGAACTGCGGCATCCCGTTCTGTCACACCGGTTGTCCGGTCAACAATCTGATCCCGGACTGGAACGAGCTGGTCTATCGCGACGAGTGGGGCAAGGCGCTTGACGTCCTTCATTCTACGAACAATTTCCCTGAGTTCACCGGCCGCGTATGCCCGGCGCCCTGCGAGGCGGCCTGCACGCTAAACATCGACGACAACCCGGTGACGATCAAAACCATCGAATGCCAGATCGTCGATCGCGGCTGGGAGGATGGGCGTGTCGGCCCGCAGCCGGCCGGCCGATCGACCGGCAAGCGCGTGGCGGTGGTCGGCTCAGGTCCAGCCGGACTCGCCTGCGCCCAGCAGCTAGCCAGGGCCGGTCACGCGGTGACGGTGTTCGAGAAGAACGACCGCATCGGCGGCCTGCTCCGCTATGGCATCCCCGACTTCAAGATGGAGAAGCGCCTGATCGACCGCCGCGTCGCTCAGATGGAAGCCGAGGGGGTGGTGTTCTGGACCGGCGTCGAGGTGGGGGCCGGGCACGCCTTCGCCGAGCTCACCGAGGCCTTCGACGCGGTGGCTCTGACCGGCGGGGCCGAGGCGCCGCGCGATCTCGCCACGCCAGGCCGCGACCTGGCCGGCGTGCACTTCGCGATGGAATTCCTCGTCCAGCAGAACAAACGCGTAGCCGGCGACTCCGAAGCGCGCGCCGCGCCGCAGGGCGCGATCAGCGCGGCCGGCAAGCACGTGGTGGTGATCGGCGGCGGCGACACCGGCTCGGACTGCATCGGCACCTCGCATCGCCAGGGCGCCGCTTCGGTAACTCAGCTGGAGATCCTCCCCGAGCCCCCGGCCCGCGAGAATAAGGCCATGACCTGGCCGAACTGGCCGCTCAAGCTGCGCACCTCCAGCTCGCAGGAGGAAGGCGCCGACCGCGACTTCGCCGTCGCCACCAGGCGGACGGTGGGCTCGAACGGCAAGGTCGAATCCCTGGAATGCGTCCGCCTCGAATGGACCGTGGGCGCCGACGGCCGCCAGACCATGACCGAGATCGCCGGCAGCGAGTTCACCCTCAAGGCCGACCTCGTCCTGCTGGCCATGGGCTTCACCGGCCCGCGCCGCGAGGGCCTGCTCGCCGAGGCGGGCGTGGCGCTCGACGCGCGCGGCAACGTGGCGGCCGACACCAAGGACTACCGCACCAGCCAGCCCAAGGTGTTCGCGGCCGGCGACATGCGCCGCGGCCAGTCCCTGGTGGTGTGGGCGATACGCGAAGGCCGCCAGTGCGCACGGGCGGTGGACGAATTCCTGATGGGATCCAGCGACCTGCCGAGGTGACCCGCTTCTCCCTGGCCCCAGTTGGGGGTAGGGAGGGCGCCCATGACGGTCAGCGTCTTCGACCTCTTCAAGCCGGGCGTCGGGCCGTCGAGCTCCCACACCATGGGCCCGATGGTCGCCGCCGGCCGCTTCGTGGGCGCGCTCGGCGACGCCGGGCTCCTCGCCCGCACCGCACGCGTTGAGACGCGGCTGATGGGGTCGCTGGCCTTGACCGGCCGTGGCCACGCCACCGACCGGGCGGTGATTCTAGGCCTGGCCGGCTTCGAGCCGGCGACGCTGGACCCTGACGAGGGCGAGGCGGCGCTGACCTGCATCCGCGGCGAGCAGGCGCTCAGCCTCGGCGGCGCGGCGCCAGCCATCGCCTTCGACGAGGCGCGCGACATCCTCTGGCTCATTCACGAACGCGCGCCGCAGCATCCCAACGCCCTCACCTTCGAGGCTTTCGACAGCGAGGGCGCGAGCTTTGTCGCCCACACCTATTTCTCGGTCGGCGGCGGCTTCGTGCGCGACGAGGCCGAGATGGCCCGCAACGCCCCGGACAATGACACCGGGCCGCCGGCGCCGCATCCGTTCAACTCGGCCGCTGAATTGCTGGCCGAAGCGGAGCGCGCCGGCCTCTCCATCGCCGGCCTGATGCTAGCCAACGAACTCGCCCTGCGTCCGGAGGCCGCCGTGCTGGCCGGCCTCGACGCCATCCACGAGGCCATGGACGCCTGCATCGAGCGCGGCATGCGCCAGGGCGGAATTCTTCCGGGCGGCCTGGCCGTCAAGCGTCGCGCCCGCCAGCTGCGCGAGACGATCATTGCGCGCATGGAGCGGCAGATCGCCGATCCCCTGGCGGCCATGGACTGGGTCAATCTCTGGGCCCTGGCGGTCAACGAGGAGAACGCCGCCGGCGGGCGGGTGGTCACCGCGCCGACCAACGGGGCGGCCGGCATCGTGCCGGCTGTATTGCGCTACCACGACCGGTTCTGCGCCGGGACGGCCGAGACCCGCCGCACCTTCCTGCTGACGGCGGCGGCGGTGGGCGCGCTCTACAAGCAGAACGCTTCGATCAGCGGCGCCGAGGTGGGTTGCCAGGGCGAGGTGGGCGTCGCCTGCTCCATGGCCGCCGCCGGCCTCGCCGCCGCGATGGGCGGCAGCAACGCCCAGATCGAGAACGCCGCCGAGATCGCCATGGAACACAACCTCGGCCTGACCTGCGATCCGATCGGCGGCCTCGTCCAGATCCCCTGCATCGAGCGCAACGCCATGGGCGCGATCAAGGCCATCGACGCCGCGCGCCTGGCCCTGCTCGGCGACGGCCAGCACAGCGTCAGCCTCGACAAGGTCATCGCCACCATGAAGCGCACCGGCGCCGACATGAGCGAGATCTACAAGGAGACGTCGCTCGGCGGCCTGGCGGTGAACATGGTGGAGTGCTGATCAAACAGATCTGAGCGCCGAGACCATCGCCCTGACCACCTCGGCCGAGATCTCGCGGCGGCCGGGCGGATCGAAACCTAGCGGATCAACGGCTAGAGTCTGTGCTGGCGCACTGCACGAGCCATGCACCTCCTTCACGCCCGTCCGGCGGACAAGGTCGGCGACATTGGCGGCCGTGACCCCTGATCCGGCCATGATCACGATGCGGTCGCCCGCCAGGGCGACCAATTCAGCGAGGCGATCTACGCCTTCAGGCGCCGTGCGTGCGCCGCCGGAGGTCAGCACCCGCTCGAATCCCAGCGCGACGGCCGTCTCCAGCGCCGCCGACAGGTCGGGGGCCTGATCGAAAGCGCGGTGGAGGGCGACGCCCAGACCCGCCGCATGGTCGATGAGATCGGCGAGCAGGTCGGCGTCCAGCTCGCCGGACGGACGGCTCGCGCCCAGGACAACGCCCGGCAGGCCGGCGGCGCGGGCGGCGTCGATGTCGCGGCGCATGGCGTCGACCTCGGCCGGCGAGAATACGAAGCCACCGGCCCGCGGTCGGATCATCGGCCAGACGTTGCGTCCCGTGGCTTGCGCCATCAGGCCGGGCGCCGGCGTCAGACCCGAGAGCGCCAGGGCTGCGCAGAGCTCGATGCGGTCGGCGCCCGCTGCAAGGGCGATTTCGAGGCCGTCCGGCGTATCGACACAGACTTCCAGACGCAGTGGCTCGACCATCCGGGCATCCTCTGACAATCAAAGCCGATATCGGCTGCGGAGGCGGGCATGCTCAATCGGCGCGACGTGATCAAGGCCTCGATGGCCGGGTCGGCCCTGGCGGCGGCGAGCGGCGCGGCGGCCGAGGGGCCGATCCAGCTCTCCACGCCGTGCGTCATCTCCACCTGGGATTTCGGCGTCGCCGCCAACCAGGCGTCCTGGCAGGTGCTGGCCGCCGGCGGTTCGGCCCTCGATGCCGTCGAGGCCGGCGCGCGCATCCCCGAAGCGGACCTCAAAAACCATTCGGTCGGGCGGGCCGGCTATCCCGACCGCGACGGTCACGTGACGCTGGACGCCAGCATCATGACCGGGGCCGGCGAGTGTGGCGCGGTGGCCGGCATCGAGCACATCGCGCACCCGATCTCGGTCGCCCGCCGGGTGATGGAGAAGACTCCGCACGTCCTGCTGGTCGGCGACGGGGCCCTGCAGTTCGCCCTCGAGCAAGGATTCCCGCGCGAGGAGCTGTTGACGCCGGAGTCCGCGACGGCCTGGAAAGAGTGGCTGAAGACGAACAAGTACAACCCCGTCGCCAACAGTGAAGTTGGAACCTACGGCAAGGGGGCTGGCGGCCCGAACAACCACGACACCATCGGCATGCTGGCCATCGACGCCCGCGGCGAACTGGCCGGGGCCTGCACGACCTCCGGCATGGCCTGGAAACTGCGCGGCCGAGTCGGAGATTCGCCGATCATCGGCGCCGGGCTCTATGTCGATGGCGAGGTCGGGGCGGCGACGTCCACCGGCGTCGGCGAGGAGGTGATCCGCAACGCCGGCAGCTTCCTCGTCGTCGAGTTGATGCGCCAAGGCCGCTCGCCCCAGGCGGCCTGCCGCGAGGCGGTGACGCGGATCCTCAAGAAGCGCCCCAGGTCAAGGACGAGCAGGTGGGCTTCCTGGCCATCAACCGCCGTGGCGAAGTGGGCGCCTGGGCGATCCAGAAGGGCTTCACCTACGCGTTGTGCGACGCCGGCACGCAGGACCGCCTGCTGCCGGGCGAGGCGTTCTACTGACGGCGCTTCAGATCCCGCAGGATCTCGTGGGCGGCGTTGTGGCCGGGGGCGCCGGTGACACCGCCGCCCGGGTGCGTGCCCGAGCCGCACATATAGAGCCCCTTCACCGGCGAGCGGTAATCGCCGAAGCCGAGGGCGGGCCTGGCCGAATAGAGCTGATCGAGCGTCAGGGCCCCGTGGAAGATGTCGCCCCCGACGAGGCCGAGCTTGCGCTCGAGATCGAGCGGCGAGAGCGCCATGCGGCCGACAACCGAAGCCTTGAAACCCGGCGCGTAGGAATCGACCGTGTCGATGACAAGATCGGCCGCGGCTTCGCGATGATCGTCCCAGGATGAACCGTCGGGGAGTTCCGGCGCGAATTGCTGGCAGAACAGGCTCGCCACGTGGGCGCCGGGCGGGGCGAGGGTGTCGTCGAGCACGCTGGGGATATGCATCTCGATGCATGGCCGGCGCGCCCAGCCGAAGCGCCGCGCGTCCATGTAGGCCTCGTCGAGGTAGCGCAGGGAGGGCGCGATGATGATGCTGGCCCCATGCTGCTCGGCCTGGCCCTGGCTCGGCTTGCAGGCGAAGCTGGGCAACTCCGACAGCGCCACGTTCATACGGAAGACGCCCGAGCCGCAGCGCCAGGCAGCCATGCGGTCGCGGAACGCCTGCGGCAGGTGTTCGCCCGCCACCAGCGAGCCGAACAGCAGCTTGGGGTTGAGGTTGGAAACCACGACGCGGGCTTCGAGATCCGAGCCGTCCGCCAGCGCCACGCCGCGGGCGCGGCCGCCGGCGATGGCGATTTCCTTGACTGGCGAGGCGGTCGAGATTTCCACGCCCGCTTCCTCGCAGGCGGCGCGCATGGCCTTGGTGATCGAGCCCATGCCGCCGAGGGCGTGGCCCCAGGCGCCCTTCACCCCGTTCACCTCGCCGAACACGTGGTGCAGCAGGACGTAGGCCGAGCCCGGCGTGTAGGGGCTGGCGTAGTTGCCCACCACGGCGTCGAAGCCCAGCAGGGCCTTGAGGATCGGCGTCTCGAAGACGGCGTCCAGCATGTCGCCGGCGCTCTTGCCGAACAGGTCGAGGAGCAACTCCTGGCCCTCTAGTCCCAGGCGGCGGACCTCGACGGCGAGGCCGAGGGCGGTGAAGAGGTCGCGCGTCCCGCCGGCCGGATTGACCGGGGTTTTGAGGAGCAGCGAGCGCAGCAGGTCGACCGCCACATCGAACCTGGCGTGGAAACCCGGCAGGCGCTCGGCGTCCTTGGCCGAGAACCGCGACACTTCGGCGTGGGTGCGGGCCGGGTCGCGGTCCATGATCAGGTAGCGGCCGTCGTCGGTCGGGGCGAAATAGCTCAGCGGCCGGATCACCACGGTCAGGCCATGGCGCGCCAGGTCCATGTCGGCGATGACCTTGGGATTGAGCAGGCTGACCGAATAGCTGGCCACGGAATTGCGGAAGCCGGGATGGAACTCCTCGGTGATCGCCGCGCCCCCGACGATCTCCCGCCGCTCGAGCACGCGCACGCGCTTGCCGGCCTTGGCGAGATAGAAGGCGCAGACGAGGCCGTTGTGGCCGCCGCCGACGATCAGGGCGTCATAGGTCACGTGAGGCTCGCGGCCAGGTCGGCGACATAGCGATCGACATACTGCCGCGCGCCGGGCTCCATCAGCGAGAACGGCCCCGGCCGATAGAACCGCGAGGCGACGCCCTGCTGGTTGCGCTCGATGATCCGCTTGTCGGCCAGGCTGGTGACCTCCCAGAGCCAGGTCAACGCTTCAACGTCATAGTCCTCGCCTTCGCGCGCCGCAGCGTCGACCAGCCACAGCACTTCCATCTCGGTGTCGAGCACGTCGCGGGGGATGAACCGATAGACGACCCCGTGGTCAGCGTAGGCCAGGAAGGCGGACAGGTAGCCAAGCTCGCCGAACACGCAGGCGCCGTCGGCGGCCGGCGACATGAGAGGGGCGAGGAGCTTGCCGTCGCGGCTGCCGGTGAGCGCGCCGGCCGCCAAGGCCGACCCCATCACCCGGGCGACCTCGCGGCCGTCCGGCGCCGCACCCCAGTCCTCGAAATCGCCGGCCGCGGCGCCTGGATTGCGCTCGCCCGGCCGAGCCAGGGCATGCAGCACCGAGAACTCGGGATGGGCCGGGCCGCAGTGGTAGCACTCGTGATAGTTTTCCAGCGCCAGCTTCCAGTTGGCCGCGACGCGGTAGGTTCGCCGGGCGGCGACCTTGGCCTTCGCCCAGCCATAGCGGTCGGTCATGGCGGTGAGCGCCGGGGCGGCGCGGTCGAGCCGCGGCGGCGTTTCGCCGAAGGCCACGAAGATCAGGCCGCCGATCAAGGCCAGCGGCAGGGACGTCAGACCATGGGCGGCGGGATCGAACCCGTCCGGCATCTCGCGCGCCGCCCGCAGTCGCCCATCCAGGCGGTAGGTCCAGGCGTGGTAGGGACAGGTGAGGAGCACGCCGCTGCCGCGCGCCTCCACGCAGATGCGCGAGCCGCGGTGCCGGCAGACATTGGCGAAGGCCCGCACCTCACCGTCTTCGCCGCGGACGACGATGGCCGATTCCGGTCCGAAGCCGCCGGTGATCCAGTCGCCGGAGTCCGGAAGTTCGCTTTGGTGTCCGAGGCAGGTCCAGCGGCCGAGCAGCAGCTCCAGGTCGCGCGCGAAAACGGCGTCGTTCAGATAGAAACCCTGGGGCAGGGCGCAGCCCTCGGCCCGCGCCGCGAGAAGGTCGGCGAGACTTCGCGCTTCACGATCAGCTTCGAACGTCATGGGCCAAGCGCATGGCCGATAGAGCCGGCCGGCGCAAGCAGCGGCCCCTGCCGCCTATTTGAGGCCCGGAACCAGCATGCCGACTCGACGGCTGTAGTCATCATAGGCGCCGGCGCCCAGCTCCTGACGCAGGAAGCGCTCTTCGATCCGGGCGGTCATCGTAAATCCGGCCGCGACCATGCCGGCGCCGAGAAGCGAGAGGGCGCTGGCGCTGATCAAGGCGGTCATCGCCGCCGAAAAGATCGCCCCGGCATAGATCGGGTGCCTCACCAGGGCATAGGGGCCGGAGTCGACGACGCGATGATCCTCCTTGAGGGTGACAAACCCCGACCACAGGCTTCCCAGGTGCAGGCGCGCCCACCAGCAGAAGGCAAATCCCGTCGCCACCAACCCGAAAAGGCTCCAGTCGACGACGAGGCTATCGGGCCAAAGCCTGGCCGAGAGTGCTGTCCAGGGCTCAACAGACAAACGGCCGTCCCAGACAAGGGGCGTGAAGAGCAGAAGAGAACCAAAACCGGCCAGAAATCGGTGAGCGCCGACGGCGTCGGTTTTCATCTGGACCTTGGTTCGCCGGGAGAAGACGACCGCGAGGATCCAGGTCGAATACCAAACGATCCAAAGGAGGATGACGGCGGACCGGGGAGACATCAGCTTGCGTCTTCCAGACGTCTGGGAGCGCGAGTATCACCCCCTGCGGCCCATTGGCCAAGATTGCCCAGACTCACAGGCCGCACAGCGCCCAAACACAACCAATTGCGCATTTTTTTGACGGGCCCGCAAAATCCTGCAATGTTTACGGCTTCTGGCGGGCGGGCGTGAGTTTCCGAAATGAAAGCAATCGTGGGCGTGTTATTCGCCATGTCTCTGGCTGGCCTCGCGGCATGCGCCGGGGCCTACGTGGCGGGCGACTCCGGCGCCAGACAGCACCTGGCGTCCAGAGCCTACTGATAAGTCTCGAAAAGCTCTGCTAGGCTCTCCTGGCGATTTGGGGAGAGCGGCTTGCCGGCTGACGGGGGGATGACGGCGAAGGCTTTGGCCGAGGCCCACACGCGTCTCCTCGCCGATCGCTCGCTGCAATTCGCCCTCGGCCAGCCGCCGGCACAGCCGAAGTTTCAGCCGCCGGACTGGCTCAAGACCCTGGGTCACTGGATCGGCGAGGCAGCCCGGTTCCTTGCCCCCTACGCGGTGTGGATCTTCTGGATCGGGGTCGGCCTGGCCCTCCTCGCCGTACTCTATCTCATCGCCCGCGATACACTCGGCGTGCGCCTGCCCTTCCGTCGCCGTCGGCCGGCGCGCGTGAAACCGGCCGACTGGCGGCCCGAAGCGCTCAAGGCCCGGGCGCTGCTGGCCGACGCCGACCGCCTTGCCGACCAGGGCCGCTATGACGAGGCGGCACACCTCCT
Source organism: Caulobacteraceae bacterium (assembly GCA_049519835.1). Classification (GTDB taxonomy): domain Bacteria; phylum Pseudomonadota; class Alphaproteobacteria; order Caulobacterales; family Caulobacteraceae; genus Acaudatibacter. Next base: position 24,808 of record JBEKQJ010000007.1, read on the forward strand.
GCTTTTCCGCAGCATCGACGACATCGAAGAGCGCCGGCCACGCCTGGTGCGCCCCGCCCTTACCGCCCGCGACATCGCCGGCCTGGATCAGGTTCCATCGGCCGCCCGAAACGCCTTCGCCAGGATCGCCGCCATCGTCGAGCGGAGCCTGTTCGGCGGCCGGACGCTGGATGCGTCCGCCTTCGCCGACTGCCGCGCCGCCTACGAGGCCTTCGCGTTCGGGGAGGCCTGGCGGTGAGCGAGGAACCGCCGCTGATCGGACCGGCGGCGGGCGCCTTGATGGCGGTGGTGGGCGTCGTGGCGTTCTGCGCCCTGCTCGTGCTCCTCACCTACGCCTCGTCGCTGGAGACCGGCAACAATGGCGGCGGCCATGCGCTGTCGAAATCGGCCATCGGCTTTTCCGGCCTGGCCCAGGCGCTGCGCGACCTGAACGAGCCGGTGCTGATCAGCCGTCACCGCCTGCCCGAGGGCCGCAACGCCGGCCTCTATGTGCTGACGCCGCCGCTGCAGGCGGCCGCGAAGGACATACTAAAGCCTCCGAAAGACCTGGGCGACGAGACGACGCTGATGGGTTTTGAAGGGCCGGTGCTCGTCGTCACGCCCAAGTGGATGGCGGCCCCCGACCCCAAGCATCGCGGCTGGGTGAGCGGCGGCCAGCCGGCGCCGTCGATCTTCTTCGGCAAGGAATCGATCATCGGCAAGGCGCGTGTCGCCCGCCGAACCGGCGTCTCGCGACCGACGCTCACCCCGCGCGCCGGGCCATTCGTGCGGCCCCTGACCTTCGGGGCGATCGACTCGTTCCAGACCATGGACCTCGCCGACTGGAAGGGCTGGACTCCGGTGCTGGTCGACGAAACCGGCAAGACGGTGATGGCCAAGGCGCCCTGGGGCCCCGCCTATCTGCTCTCCGACCCCGACCTTCTCGACAATCAGGGTCTGAAAGACATGGCCGGCTTCACCGGCGCCGTGACCCTGGCGAACGGCCTGCGGGCCGAAAACGGCCCGGTGATGTTCGACGTGACGCTGAACGGCCTCGGCGTCGACCGCTCGGCCCTCAACCTGATGTTCGATCCGCCCTTCCTGGCCGTGACCCTGTGCCTGGCGGTCGCCGCGGCGCTGGCCGGCTGGCAGGCGTTCTGCCGCTTCGGCCCCGCCCGGCGCGAGGGGCGGGCGGTGGCCCATGGCAAGGAAGCGCTGGTCGACAACACCGCCGCGCTGGTCCGCCTGGCGCGCAAGGAGACGGCGCTCGGCGGCGACTATGCCGAGCTGACCCGGCAGCTGGCGGCGCGGGCCGTCGGTGCGCCCCGCACGCTGACCGGCGAGGCGCTCAACCAATTCCTGGACCGCCTTGCGGCGCGCCGCGGCGCGGCGGAATCGCTCAATCTGCTGACCCTTGCCGCGCGCACGGCCGCCGATCGCGGCCGGCTTACCGACGCGGCCAGGAAACTCTATCGCTGGAGAACGGAGATGACGGGTGAAGGTTGACGAGGTGAAGGCGCTCGCGGACGCCTTGCGGGCCGAGATCGCCAAAGCGGTGGTCGGTCAGCGCGAGACCGTCGACCTGATGCTCAACGCGCTGCTGGCCGGCGGCCATGTGCTGCTGGAGGGCCCACCCGGCACGGCCAAGACCTTCCTCGCCCAGTGCCTGGCCCGCACTCTGGAGCTCGACTTCGGCCGCATCCAGTTCACGCCCGACCTGATGCCGGGCGATATCCTGGGCGCCAACCTGTTCAACTTCCAGACCGGCGCCTTCGCGCTGACCAAGGGACCGATCTTCTGCGAGCTGCTGCTGGCCGACGAGATCAATCGCACCCCGCCGAAGACCCAGGCGGCCCTCCTGGAAGCCATGCAGGAGCGCGTCGTGACCATCGACGGCAAGCCGCATGCGCTTGGCGACCGCTTCACGGTGGTCGCCACCCAGAACCCGATCGAACAACAGGGAGTCTATCCCCTCCCCGAGGCCCAGCTCGACCGCTTCCTGTTCAAGCAGGTGTTGGCCTATCCGAGCCTGGAGGAAGAGGCGCGGATCATCGCCGAACACGGTTCGCGCCATGGGCTGCCGGACCCGGCCTCGCTCGGCGTCAGCAAGGTGGCCGGGCGCGAGGCGATCGCCGCCGCGGTCGAGGCCGTAGGGGAGATCCGCCTGGCCGACGAGATCGTCCGCTACATCGCCGCCCTGGTGCGGGCGACGCGCGAGACGGCCGACCTCGAGACCGGGGCCAGCCCGCGGGCCGGGGCCATGCTGGCCCTCGCCGCCCGCGCCCGAGCCGCCCTGGAAGGCCGCGACTATGTGGTGCCAGACGATGTCAAGGCGCTCGCCCTTCCGGCCCTGCGCCACCGCGTGATCCTCTCTCCGGCCGCCGAGATCGAGGGCCGCGGTGTCGACGACACCCTGACCTCGCTGGTCGGCCGCATCGAGGCGCCCCGATGATGTCGCGATGCTGAGGCGCCGATGATCTATCCCACCCGGCGAGCGATCGTCCTGGCGGCGGCGGGCGCGCCGCCAGCGCTTGTCGCCGGACTGGTCGCGCCTGGCTGGTGGGCGTCGGCGGGCGGCTGGATCGCCCTGGTGCTGGGTCTGGTGCTGGTCGACGCCCTGATCGGCCCGGCGCGCGACGAGGTCTCCCTCATCCTCGATGCGCCGACCCAGCTAGGCATCGCCGGCGTCGGCGAGGCGCGCATCGCCGCCCGGTTCGCGGGCGCGAGACCCCGCCGCCTGGGCCTCGCGGTCGAGACCAACGATCGTCTCACCGCCTCGCCCGACCGCCTCTACCTGCAGCGGGGCGAGGGGACCGTGCGGCTCACCCCGGTGCGGCGCGGGGCCGGCGAGATCACCGCCCTGTGGCTGCGCTGGCCTGGGCCCCTGGGTCTGGTCTGGAAGCAGATGCGCGACCCTGTCCGCCGGCCTGTGCCCGTCACGCCCAACATCGAGGCGATCAAGGCCGAAGCCGTGCGCCTGTTCTCGCGTCAGGCGCTCAGCGGTGTGAAGGTGCAGCTCGACCTCGGCGACGGGTCCGACTTCCACGCCCTCAAGGAACTGACCGGCGCGCTCGACACCCGGGCCATCGACTGGAAGCAGAGCGCCCGCCACATGAAACTGCTCGGCAAGGAGTTCCGCGCCGAGACCAATCATCCGATCGTCTTCGCCATCGACGGCGGCCGGCAGATGACCGAGCCGCTGGCCGGCGCGCCGCGCGTCGACCTGGCGCTGAACGCCGCCCTACTCACCGCCTTCGTCTGCCTCAAGCTCGGCGACCGAGCGGCGATCTTCGGCTTCGACTCCCGGCCGCGGCTCTACACCGGCCTGGTCAGCGGCGCCTCGGCCTTTGAGCGCCTGCGCCGCGCCTCGGCCGCCATCGATTACAGCCCGGAAGAGACCAACTACACGCTCGGCCTCACCGAGCTCGGCGCGCGTCTGCAGCGGCGCTCGCTGCTGGTGGTGTTCACCGAGTTCACCGACCAGACCACCGCCGAACTGATGATCGAGAACATCGGTCGCCTGGTCCGGAGGCATCTGGTCCTGTTCGTGGTGTTCCGCGACGAGGAGCTCGAGGCGCTCGTGGCCCGCGAGCCGGTGACGGCCGAAGATGTCACCCGCGCGGTGACCGCCCAAATGCTGCTGAAGAACCGCGAGGTGGTCATCGAGCGTTTGCGCCGGCTGGGGGTGCACATCGTCGACGCGCCGGCGGGGCGGATGGGACCGGCCCTGCTCGACGCCTATCTCGATCTCAAGCGGCGGGAACTCCTGTGAACGGCGACCTGCGCAGTCATCGATTCCGCGCCGAGCGCGAGGCAGACTGGCGGGCGCTGGAGCGCCTGCTGGCCAAGGCCGAGCGCGGCGCGGTCTCCAAGCTCACGCCCGACGAGCTGATGCGCATTCCCCTGCTCTACCGCTCGGTGATCTCCTCCCTGTCGGTGGCGCGGGCGACCTCGCTCGATGCCGGTCTCGTCGCCTATCTCGAGGCCCTGGCCGCGCGGGCCTATTTCTTCGTCTATGGCGCGCGGACCAGCCTCGGCGCGCGGCTGGTGAGTTTTTTCCGCCACGACTGGCCGGCGGCCGTGCGATCGCTGTGGCGGGAGACCCTGGTCGCCGTGGCGATCCTGGCGCTGGGGACGGCGGCCGGCTTCGCCCTCGTCTGGACCAATCCCGACTGGTACAGCGCCATCCTGCCGGACGCCCTGTCACAGGGCCGCGATCCCACCGCCACCACCGCCTTCCTGCGCGAGACCCTCTACAAGGACCCCAAGGGCCAGCCGCTGTCGTTCTTCGCCACCATGCTCTTCACGCACAACTCCGGCGTCTCGATCCTGTGCTTCGCGCTCGGCTTCGCCTTCTGCCTGCCCACCGCCCTGCTGGTAGCCCAGAACGGCCTGACGCTCGGCGCGCTCATGGCGCTGTTCGCCTCGCGGGGCCTGCTCCCGTCCCTCGGCGGCTGGCTTTCGATCCATGGCACGACGGAGCTCTTCGCGGTCACCATCGCGGCGGCGGCCGGCTTTCGCATCGGCTGGGCGGTGTTGTTCCCCGGCGGCCTCACGCGTCTGGAGGCGGCGAGACGCGCGGGCCGCACCGCCGGCGCGGCCATGGCCGGCGTCGTGGTCATGCTGGTCTGCGCCGGCATCCTGGAGGGCGTCGGGCGCCAGACCATCCGCCTCGACTGGGCGCGCTACGCGGTCGGGGGGGGCATGCTGACGCTGTGGCTGGCCTACTTCTATTTGCCTCGCCGCGGGGAGGATCCGAAATGACCTCGCCCGCCGCGCCCAATGACAACGCTCCCTTCGCCCGCCGGTTCGTGACGCCGGAAGGGGCCGACCTCGGGCTCGTCCTCGGCACGGCCGGCGACCGGGCCGCCGCCTTTCTGCTCGACATCATCTTCATGGTGCTGAGCCTGATCCTCTTCAGCCTGTTGACGCTGGCGATCGGCGCGGCGGCAGGCGCCAAGGATTTCGAGCCCTGGGGCATCATCTGGCTGCTGGGTTTCTTCGTGCTGCGCAACGGCTGGTTCATCGTCTTCGAGACCGGTCCGCGAGCCGCAACCCCCGGCAAGCGCGTGCTGGGCCTGAGGGTCGCCGCCCGCGACGGAGGTCGCCTGACCACCGAAGCAGTGCTGGTGCGCAACTTCCTGCGCGAGATCGAAGTCTTCCTGCCGGTGATGTTCCTGCTCGCCGCCCAGCAGGCTGGCGATCCGGTCGAAGGCTGGGTCGTGCTGCTGGGGCTCGTCTGGACCGGCTGCTTCCTGCTCTTCCCACTCTTCAACCGCGATCGCCTGCGGCTGGGCGACGTCGTGGCCGGCACCTGGGTGGTCAAGGCTCCGCGCGTGAAGCTCAGCGCCGATCTCGCCGCCGGCCAGACGTCAAACGGCTTCGCCTTCAGCCGCGAGCAGCTCTCGGCCTACGGGGTGAAGGAGCTGCAGGTGCTCGAGGCTGTGCTGCGGGTCCGCGACAAGCGGACGATGGCGGCCGTGGCCGACCGCATCCGCGGCAAGATCGGCTGGTACAAGGCGCCAGACGAGCGCGACGAGGCGTTCCTCCAGGCCTACTACGCGGCCCTGCGCGGCCGGCTCGAGCACCGCCTGCTCTTCGGCCATCGCCGCAAGGACAAGTTCGACAAGGCTTAGGCGGAGCCCGCGCCCAGATCGCGGAACAGCGGCAGGCTGACCTCGACGCGAGCGCCGCCGAGCGGCGAGTCGGCGATGGCGACGCTTCCGCCGTGCGCTTCGGCGAGGCTACGGACCACCGCCAGGCCAAGGCCGGCGCCGCCCGACTCGCGGCTTCGCGAACCCTCCAGGCGCACAAAGGGCTCCAGCAGCAGCTCGCGCTGGTCGACCGGAATGCCGGGTCCATCGTCGTCGACCGCCAGGATCGCCTGGTCGCCGGCTATCGAGACCGATACGACGGCCGTTCGGCCGAACTTGACGGCATTGTCGATGAGATTGGCGATCACCCGCCGGAGCGCCAGGCGATCGCCGATGAGGCTGGCCGGACTCTTTGGCCCCGCGAACGTCACGCTGCGGCCAGCGGCGTGGCGGTCGGCAACCTCGGCCGCGGTGAGTTCATCGAGGTCCAACAGCTCGAGTGAGAGTTCGCCGGCGCCCGCGCGGCTGGCGAGCAAGGCGTCGTCGAGCAACCTGATCATGTCGGTGATGTCGGACTCGATGCGGTCGCGGTCCGGACCTTCCGGAACCAGGTCGGCCCTAAGACGCAGGCGCGTCGCGAAGGTGCGCACATCATGGGAAATCCCGCCCAGCAGCGCCATGCGCGCCTTGAGGAGCATCGCCAGACGGCTCTGTAGACGATTGAAGGCGGCGGTGAGCGCCCGGATCTCGGGCGCCAGGCTCTCGCTCTGAGGGAGAAGCACGGGCTCAGACGTCAGGTCCATGCGATCCACCGCCGCCGCCAGTTTCACCAGCGGTCGCGTCTCGCGATGCATGATCCACAGCGCGATAAGGGCGACCAACGTGCCGAACAATCCGGCCCCCATGCCGCGCGGAAGCCCGGAGACGGTCATCGGTACGGCGCTGCGCGAGCGGATTACGAGCACATCGCCGGTGCGCAGGCCGATCTGGAACTCCAAGGCGTTAGGAAGCGCGCCAAACGCCCGCGGGAACAGGCGCGTGCGTCGCAGGGAAGAAATGATCAGAGGGCGGCCGTTCAGGGCCTGCTGGTAGGCGTCCACGCTGCGATCGCCAACATCGAGTGGCGGGATCGTGTCGCCGGAGGCTCGCCATGGGCCTGGCAAGACCGCCACATCGAGTGTGTCCGAGGTAACGGCGGCAATGGCGACATCGCGGCCGGCCACAGGCGTGGCCTCGAGCAGCTCAGCGATGCCGGCCACCTGGGCCGGCGGCGGCCGCGCCCCTCCGCCGGCGTGGTTGCGCGACACGATCGATAGCGAGAGCAACCCCACCCAGAGGAGCGAGAGGCTCAGGATGACGATGAGGCCGATCCGAGCGAAAAACGAGACGCGGTTCACTCTGGCCCAGCCAACGGCTTGACCGGCGCGGTCAACAGGTAGCCGCCATTGCGCACCGTCGCAATCAAGCCAGCCCCGGGGTTGGCGGCTTCCAGCTTGCGCCGCAAGCGGGACATCAGCATGTCGACGGTGCGATCGAAGGGGCCGGCCGAGCGCCCGTGCGTCCAGTCGAGTATCTGATCGCGGCTCAACACCCGCCGAGGGCGCTCCACCAGGCAGGCCAGGAGGTCGAACTCGGCCGTGGTGAGCGCAATGGGCGTGTCCGCCTTGGTCGACAGCCGCCTGGCGTCGAGATCAATTACGAAGTCGTCGAACGCGAAGCGTCGCTCCGGCTTCGGCCTGGCGTCTGCGTGACCCCGACGAAGCAAGGCGCGGACGCGAGCGACCAGTTCGCGCGGGCCGAACGGCTTCACCAGGTAGTCGTCGGCGCCCATTTCCAGGCCGATTACGCGGTCGACCTCTTCACTCTTGGCGCTGAGGATGAGGATCGGGACGCCGTCGCGGGCCCGGAGACGGCGGCAGATCGACAGGCCGTCTTCGCGCGGCAGCATCAGGTCGAGGATCACCAGATCTGGCTGGGCGCGGGCCAGCACCGCGTCCATCGCATCCGCGTCCGGAGCCAGCTCAACGGCAAACCCCTCACGCGCCAGGAGGTCGGCGACGAGGCGGCGAATCTCCGGGTCATCCTCGACGATCAGGACGGTCGGCTCGGCTGCGGACATGCTGTCTTATCCGGCCAAGCTCGCGCCAGGGCAAGCGCCCACGTCCCGCCTGTTACACGCTGTTACGCAATATAAACAAACACTTACCAATTGGCGCCGGGCGTTCACACGCCGCCGGCCTGGGTGGCTTAGCTTGTCGCCACGGCTTTGGTCCGGCGAGGGACCTTCGGCAACAGGAGAGTTTCGAGTGTTCAAGTCACTTGCTACCGCCGCGCTGGTTGGGGCGATCGCCCTGGCGGCCGGCGGCTCTGCCGACGCCCGTTTTGCGCGTCATGTCACGACCACCGGTCCGCGCGGCGGCGTCTTCACACGTTCCGCCCAATGTTCAGGCGGCGCCTGCACCTGGAACCGCGCCGGGACTGGCCCGGCGGGACGCGGCTTCTCGAGTTCGGGCGCAGGCTCGTGCTCAGGCGGCTCCTGCTCCTGGCAGACCAATGGCGCCGGTAGCGGCGGCCGCACCTGGGAAAGGGGTGGCTCCGCCAATTGCGCGGGAGGTTCCTGCGCTTGGCAGACCGCGGGGTCCGGCAGCGGCGGCCGAAGCTGGGGGAGCCAGGGATCAGCTTCCTGCTCGGGCGGCTCCTGCTCGTCCACCGCCAGCGGCACGGGGCCCTTCGGCGGGACCTGGAGCCAGAACGGCTCGAGCTCCTACACCCCGCCCAACTGATCCTAGACGGCGACGTGGGCCGGGCGAAGCGCCTGGTCCCTGTCCCGCAAAATGCCGCCATGCTGACCCACCTCGCCCCCCAATTCCGCGCGATCCTGCCGGCGACCGCACTGGCGCTCATGGCGCTGGAGTTCGGCTTCGCCCGCTTCGCCGGCCGCGCCACCCACGATCTTCGCGAGAGCGCCGCCTCGCTGGGTGTCGCGGCTGGACAGCTGGCCGTGCGCGGCGTCGAGGTGGGAGTGGTCGCCGCGCCGGCCGCCTTCGTCTATGCACATCGGCTGTTCCACTTCGAGGAGACCAGCTGGCTGGCGCTCCTCGGTCTCTTCGTGGGCGGCGAGTTTCTCTACTATTGGCAGCACCGGGCCGCCCATCGCGTGCGCTGGTTCTGGGCCTCGCATTCGGTCCACCATTCCGCAACTCGCCTCAACCTGACCGCCGCCATCCGTCTGGGCTGGACCGCCAAGATCTCGGGGATGTTCCTCTTCTTCCTGCCCCTCGCGCTGATCGGCTACAGTCCGCTTCTGTTGACCGCCATGCTTGGCTTTAACCTCGCCTATCAGTTCTTCATCCACACCGAGCTGGCGCCGCGGCTGGGC
>JBEKQJ010000008.1:0-25718 GCA_049519835.1 Caulobacteraceae bacterium
CATGACGTTGAACATCATCGCCTCGAACATCATCGTCGCGGCCATCGGCAGGCCAAGGCGGAACACCTCCTTCAGCTTGTCGGTGGCCGGGCGCAGGAAGCGGTGGAAGACGCGGTAGACGCGCAGCTTCGCGTCGGCCTGGATCGAAGCCGTCATGACCACGAAACTGAACACGCTCGACAACGCCGTCGCCAGGCCAGAGCCGACGATGCCAAGCCTTGGCGCGCCGAAGTGGCCGAAGATCAGGATCCAGCCCGCCAGGGCGTTGAAGGCGATGGTGCCGACCATCACCCACATGGCGGCGCGTGGCTTGCCGACCGCGGTCGCGAAGCTCGACAGCACCCGGTAGGCCAAGGAGAAGGGCAGGCCGAAGGAAACCACGCGCACGAAGGCGCCGGCGTTGGCGGCCAGCTCGGGGTCTTGGCGGCAGGCGAGCAGGATGGCCGTCGTGCTCATCAGGATCGGGGCCATGGGCACGCAGACGATGCCCACCGACCACAGGCCCATGCGCACGGCGGCGCGCACGCCGCCGCGGTTGTTCGGCGTGAGGCCGCGGATCTGGGCGATGATCGGCGCCACCGCGAAGGCCGGACCGCCGCCCACCAGCCAGGCGAAGAAGAACACGGTGTAGCCAATGGCGGCAGCCGCCAGCGCCTGGCGGCTGTAGCGGCCGAGCAGCAGCACGTCGGTGGTCATCACCGCCATCTGCGCCAGCTGAGTCAACACCAGCGGGGTAGCCAATCTGGTCAGCTCGCGCGCTTCGGCGACGAAGGGCGCGGCGTGTCGCTCGGCGACGGCGATGGTGTCTTGGGTCGTATCCGTCACGGACGGAACCTTCCTTTGGCGAGAGCCTCGGAAGCGTCGGGACGAAGGGGCTTTGAGTCAAAAATCCCCTCCGGAGCGCTTCAGCGAGGCTCGGGAGGGGTGAAAGACGCAGGCTTTGGGGTGGGACCCTAGGCGGCGATTTCCTCGCGAGCGGCCGACGCGACGCCGCCATCCGGCGCCGCGAGCGGCGAGCGGTGCTGGCAGGTGTTCGGCATCATGGCTCGGGGCGATCTCCGAAAATCGAATGGCAGCCGGGTACGCCGGGCCCGAAGGCCTGTCAACGCCGCGGCGAAGGTTCGTTAAGGACTGTGCTCAGCCGGGCACAAGTCCGGCTTCGTCTAGCATGCCGGCGCGCCTCAAGGCCCCCACCAGAAGGTTGAGCGCGGGGTTGGACCAGCCGTTGATGACGCTGAAATCCTCCCGCAGGGTGGCGTGGTGATGCTCGTGGGCGGCTGGCGTCATCAAGAGGCCCAGGCCCCGCATCAGCCGGATCGGCCAGGGGCTGCGCACCTTGTGCAGCGTGCCGTGGAAATATTGGGTCAGCGAATTGCCGATCAGCAGCGTCACCGCGAACACCATCGCCCAGCCGGGCGGGCGCCAGAAGAGCACCGCCGCGTTCAGCGCCAGCGACAATGGCAAGGTGATGAAGAACGTCGGCGCTTTCATCAGATGGAAGACCCCGTGCCGGCCGAGCAGGTCGGGCATCGGGTGGTGCTTCTTGAAGTCGTAGCAGATGCGCTCGAAGGTGTTGATGCGCGCATAGACCTCGGCTTGCCGGACCATGAACTCGGGGCTTTCGCGCGAGCCCTCCCAGAAATACAGCTCCTTGAGGCCGACCCCGGTGACGCACGGCCGATAGTCCATCCACATGTGGACGACGCCCGAAAGCAGGTCGGCGGTCCACCAGGCGGCCAGCGCCGCCAGCAACATCCGCCAGTCCAATGGGCCAACGATCCGCGAGGCGTTGAACGCCAGCGAGACGAAGAACAGCGCCAGGAGCAGGCGGGCCTTCACTGATCGAGGTTCCTTGAATGCCGGCCGCGCCGGCCAATGGGTGAATTGTCCGGACCGGGCGCCGTGAAGTCAAGCGCGGCCCAAGCGCGGCCAGGGCTCGGCTTGCCGTTTGGGAAATAGTCAACTAAACAGCGTTTAGATATGTTTGGGAGGCCGAAATGGCTGGGGAAACGGTTCTGGTCACCGGCGGTTCGGGCTTCATAGGAAGCTGGTGCGTCATCGAACTGCTGCGCCGGGGTTACCAGGTTCGCACCACGGTGCGTGACCTGGGGCGCGAGGGCGAAGTGCGGGCGATGATCGGCAGCGTGGCCGACACCGCCAATCTCAGCGTCTACGCGGCCAACCTCACGGCCGACACGGGCTGGGACGAGGCGGTCGCCGGTTGCGAGTTCGTGCTGCATGTGGCCTCGCCTGTCGCCGCGGCCGAGCCGAAGGATCCCGACGACCTGATCGTCCCGGCCCGAGAAGGTGCGGTGCGGGTCGTGAGCGCCGCGGTCCGCGCCGGCGTCAGGCGAGTGGTCATGACCTCCTCGGTGGCTTCCATCGGCGGCGGCTTCGACGGGGCCGATGGGGTTTTCGACGAGACCACCTGGACCGACGGCGACGATCCCAAGGTCAGCGCCTACGCACGCCCAAGACCCTGGCCGAGCGCGCCGCCTGGGACATTGTCGAGAAGACCGGTGGGACGACGCAGCTCGCCACAGTGCTGCCGGCCCTGGTCATCGGCCCGGTGCTCGGCAAGGACTATTCCGACTCCATCCAGGTCATCGACCGGCTGCTGGGCGGCAAGGTCCCGGGCGTGCCGCGCCTCGGCTTCGACCTGGTCGACGTGCGCGACGTCGCCGACCTGCACATCCGCGCCATGACCAGCAACGCGGCGGCCGGCCAGCGGTTCGTCGCCGCCGGCGAATGGGCCTGGATGATCGACATCGCCCACATCCTCAAGGCCAAGCTTGGAGGCGAGGCCGCCAAGGTGCCGACCCGCCGAGCTCCCGATTTCCTGATCCGGCTGATGGGTCTCTTCGACAAGGACATCGCCGGCGTCGCCGGCGGACTGGGCCGCCGGCGCGAGTTCAGCTCCAAGAAAGCTCAGGACCTGCTCGGCTGGCGCCCGCGGCCGAGCGAAGACTCGATCGTCGACACCGCCCGCAGCCTGATCGCCGCCGGGGCGGTGTGAGGCTCGCTAGCCCCTTCCAACGAACGGCATCTTCGTCGCCATCACGGTCATGAACTGCACGTTGGCGTCGAGCGGCAGCGACGCCATCATCAGCACGGCGTCGGCCACGGCCTTCACGTCCATCACCGGCTCGGGGGCGATCCGGCCGTCCGGCTGGGGGACGCCGCTCGCCATGACCGCGGTCATCGGCGTGGCCGCGTTGCCGATATCGATCTGGCCGCAGGCGATGTCGAACGCCCGCCCATCGAGCGAGAGGGAACGGGTGAGGCCGGTGATCGCATGCTTGGTCGCCGTGTAGGCGGCCGAGCGCGGGCGCGGCGAATGGGCCGAGATCGAGCCGTTGTTGATGATCCGGCCGCCCCGCGGGTCCTGGGCCTTCATCAGCCGGAATGCATGCTGAGCGCAGAGGAAGGCGCCGGTGAGGTTGACCCGCACCACCGCCTCCCAGGTCCCCAGCGGCAGATCCTCGAACGGAACCGGCGGAGCGCCGCGGCCGGCGTTGTTGAAGAGGACGTCCAGCCGCCCGAAGCGCTCGGCCGTTGCCGCGAAGAGCCGGGTGACCTGATCGGGGTCGCCGACGTCGGTTGGCACGGCGAGATAACGCGCCCCGGGGCCCGACAGCGCGCCGGTCTCCTCGAGGGCTTCGCCGCGGCGACCGGCAAGGACGACCGCCTCGCCCGCCGCCAGGAAGGCCAGGGCCACGGCCCGGCCGATTCCGCCGCCCGCGCCGGTAACAAGCGTCACTTTGCTCATGGACCCTCCTCGCTAAAACGAGCCTATATCGGCTAGAGCTTCGCCGCATGAAGGACTCCTACGACATCGCCATCGTCGGCGCCGGCGCGGCTGGGCTGGCGGCGGCGGCCAGGCTCCGTGGCGAGCGGTTGGAGACCGTGCTGCTGGAGGCGCGCGGCCGCGTCGGCGGTCGGTCGTGGACGATCGAGCCTCGGCCGGGTCTGCCCGTCGATCTCGGCTGCGAGTGGCTGCACACCGCGACCCGCAACGTGCTCGCCCCGCTGATCGCCGCCGCCGGCCTCACCGTCGACCGAACGACGGCCTACTGGCAGCGTCGGAATGATCGGATCGGCATCTCCGCCGCCGACGCCAACGCCTTTGGCAAGGCCTTCGAGGCGCTGGACGGACGCGTGGCGGCCCGGGCTGCGACCGGAACCGACGGCCCCGCCTCGGCGCTGCTGGAGCCGGGCGGCCGCTGGAACGGCCTGCTTAACGCGGCCAGCAGCTGGTACAACGGGGCCGAGTGGGACGAGATCTCGATCCTCGACTACGACGCCTATGACGACGGTGGAGCCAACTGGCGCGTCCGCGAGGGATATGGGGCGGGCATAGTCGCCGCCGCTGGGCCGCTAAGGCCGGTTCTGGACTGTCCAGTCACGGCCATCGACCATGGCGCCTCGCCCGTCCGGCTCGTCACCGCCAATGGAGCTTTGACCGCCCGCGCGGTGATCGTCGCGGTTCCAACGCCGCACCTTGCCGAACGCCGGCTCCGCTTCACGCCTGACCTTCCTGGCAAGGCCGAGGCCGCCGCCGGCCTGCCGCTCGGCCTCGCCGACAAGGCCTTCTTGACGCTGGAGCGCCCAGAGCTGTTCCCCGAAGAGGGCCATTGCTTCGGCCGCATCGACACCGAGGCGACGGCGAGCTTCTTCATCCGTCCGTTCGGGCGTCCCTACGTCGAGGCCTATTTCGGCGGCCGCCTCGCCGCGCGGCTGGAAGGGGAGGGGCCAGGCGCCCTCACCGCCTTCGCCATCGACCAGCTTACGGCGCTGGTCGGCTCCGAGCTCGGTCGAACGCTGACGCCCCTGGCCGAGAGCGCTTGGAAGACCGATCCCTGGGCGCTAGGCGCCTACTCCCACGCGCTGCCGGGCCACCGCGACGACCGGGCCCGCCTGGCCGCACCGATCGACGGCCGGCTGTTCTTCGCCGGCGAAGCGACCCACCCGAGCTTCTTCTCCACCGCCCACGGCGCCTGGGAGAGCGGCGTTCGCGCGGCGGAAGAGGCGCTTGACACCCTGCGCTAGCTTGCGCGCCCTCTGCCCCATCTAGCCAGGGCGGGCCCCACGCGAATAAACTGTAGACCTCAGAACCATGACCACGCTTCTCGCCTACAGCCACCTGTTCGCCGGGCTGGGCCTTGGCGCCTTCACCGAGGCGGGGGCCAGAGTCATGCGGATCGGGCGCTATCGCTCTTTCACCTTCGCCTTCCTCAACATCGTCATCACCTTCGGCCTGGTGCAGGGGCTGCTGGTCGGATGGGTGATCGGCGGGCGCCTCAGCCTGGTCTCAATCGCGCCGGTGCTGTTCATGGTCGGCGCCGTGGTCGGCATCCTGGTTGAAGGCCTCAACGGCTACTGGTGGCGGGCCTGGTCATGGTCGGACAAACCCCTGTTCGGCATCGAACGGCCGATCGACAAGGCGGCCTTCATCGGCGTCGTCTGGGGGTTCGCGCCGATTCTGACCGTCATGGTCGCGCGGATGATGGTCGTCCGCGGATTGGAGTTCTGAGGGTGGGCTACCGGCTCTCGCGCACCGACAAGGTTCACGCTGCGCTGCTGGCCGTCTGCGGGGCGGTGCTCGTCTGCGCCTACTGGGTGGCTTTCTACCACAGCAACCTGACCCTGCCGGAATCGGTGCTGCACCCGGACAAGCCCGGCCCAGACCCGTTCGCCCTCGTCTACATGGGCTTCGAATCCGCCTTTCCCCTGGCCGACCTGCTGGTCGCCGTCGCCGCCTCGCTGGCCGCCTTCTACCTGATCGGCCGCGACGCCAAGGCTGTCCTCTTCGGCCTGATCGGCAGCGGCGCGCTCGGCTTCCTCGCCCTCATCGACATCTCGTTCAATCTGCACCACGGGCTTTACGCTCTGCTGCTGAGCGACAGCGGCATGCAGCTCGAACTTGTGATCAACATCGCCTGCGTGGCCGGCGCCTTCTGGTCGATCTGGCGCTTCTGGGGTCATCCCCTGCGCCGCGCCGACGACCGGGCCCATCCCGAGCGGGCGCTCTAGCCGGCGTTCCGTGCCTGAAAGAGTCCGCCATGCTTTCCAACTTCGCTGAGATCGACCTGGACGCCCTGCCTTCGATCGCCAGCGGCGCGGTGCGCACGCACAGGGCGCCGCTGCTGGCCGCCACCTCTGAGACCTTGCGCGGCTACGGCCACATCGTGCCCGACTTTGCCGCTGGTCAGGTCACCATCGTCACCTGGCCACAGCCCGGCTGGCGTCCGGTGGTTCCCGGAACCGGCAACGAAGGCGGCGTCGTCGAGGACCGCTTCGAGATGGTGCGTCGCGGCGAGGTGCAGCATGCCGTGAACCACGCGGTCGGGCGCAGCTATGTCACTGGCTGGTTCGCCGACCCTGCGACCGCGTCGGAGACCCGCGCGCCGACCGACACCGGACGCATCTTCACCCATGAGGCGAACTATCATCCGGATGGCGGCCAGATCTTCTTTCCACGCGATGGCGCCGCCTTCGTCGCCCTTCTGGCCAAGCCCGGCGACGCCATCACGCCGGATGATTTCGTGGCCTTTTATTGCGACGGCTCGTTCGGCCTGCATATCGATCCGGGCGTCTGGCATCAGCCGGTGTTTCCAGTCGGCGAGCGGGCGAGCTTCAACAACAAACAGGGCCGCGTTCATTGCTGCATCGCGGTCAATTTCGTCAGCGAGTTCGGCTGCTACCTCGAGGTGCCGCTGGGCTAACCCGCGTTCCGCAACCCCGCGGCGACGCCGTTGACGAGCCAGCGCCCATTAGCAGCGTCCGGCTGCGACCCATATAGCTTGCATAATTATAAAAACATAATTACATGAGGTCCGTGAGCAGCGTTCGATTTGAATGGGATGAGGCCAAGAACCATTCAAATCAGCGCAAGCATGACGGTGTGAGCTTTGAGGACGCCCTGCGCGTATTTCAGGACCCGCTGCATGTCTCGGCGCCTGATCGCATCGAGGGCGGCGAGCAACGCTGGCAGACCGTTGGGGCGGTAGAGGGCCTCGTAATCCTCGTGGTGGCGCACACGGTCACGGAGGAAGATGCCGACGACGGGTCGGTGGAAATTATCCGCATCATTTCAGCGCGACGGGCCACGCCGCGAGAGAGACGACGCTATGAAAACGAAAATGGTTAGCCACACGCTGGAAACGCCGCCGCTGACAGACGCGCAGCGTGGACGCCTCGCCGAGCTTGCGGCGCTGCCCGACGAGTCAATCGACACCAGCGATGTCCCCGAGCTCGCCGACGAAGCGTGGAGCGCCGGCGTCCGGGGGCGCTTCTATCGACCCGTAAAGCAGCAGATCACCGCACGCGTGGACGCCGACGTGCTGGCTTGGCTCAAGTCACAGGGGAAGGGGTACCAGGGCCGGCTCAACGCCATTCTTCGGCGGGAAATGCTGGCGTCTCTCAAGCAGGCGAAGCGGGCTTAGCCAGAGGGGCCTAGCCGAGCGCAGCCACCCAATCGCCAATGGCGAGCCTGAGCCATTGGCCATCCGCGACAGCGTGCAGCACACCATCGCGTCCGCCGACGAAGACGGGGCGGTTCATAATCGCAGGCCAGTGAAACGTCGCGACCGGCTCCGCACGCACACCAAGGCGCAGTAACACCACGCGGCCTTTGTCGGCGTTGTAGCCGCCGGCCAAGATGACGTGTTTGTCTTTTCCGGCGATCGCGCTCGCGCCATCAATGTCGTTCATCCACGATTGAGCGACCGTTCCGGCGACGCGAATAATTGGAAAATCAGGATAAGTGCAGGCCCAGGCTTCGTCGCCTGTCGCGCTGAGCGCATAACAGTCCAGGGCGTATGGCTCTCCAGCCAACGCCCACATCTGCTCGCCTCGACCGTCGAACGCAATGAGAGCAGAGGCGTTGTCCCGTTCATCGAAATATCCGATCCACGTGACGCCTGCTGGCGTACAGGCCACGCGCCGGACAGCGTCATCGGCTGCAAAGCTGCCCGCCGGCGCCCCCCTAGCGTCGAAGAGGCGGCCATTCATGTCTCCCGGCCTCGCACGCGCCGCAACAACCAGCCACCGGCCATCGGCAAGGCGATCCACGATTGGACATTCCGATGTCGGAACCTCAGTGGCGTCGGTCTCGACCCCTTCGTCTAGACTGGACAGACGAAGACGGGCGTTCGGCCATCTCAAAGACTGTATTTCGCGCGGCAGGTTCCTGAAGTCATGATTGGCACGAACAAGCGCCAGATAGCCGCCGTTTAGTGCTGCGTAGCCGTAGTTAAACCACCCGAGAGGGGGCCTCGGCAGGGGGCTGGCCTTCACTAGGTTAAGTGGCTCGATCATGGACTTTAGGCGACAGGAGCATCATTCCTGCACTCCTGACCAGAGGTGGGGAAGCTGCTCTTCCGACCACATTCGGGCTAAGCCGCCCTCTAGCCCGCGTTCCGCAGCCCCGCCGCCACGCCGTTGAGGGTCAGGTGGATGCCCTCTCGCACCTCCGGACTGTCGTCGCCTGAGCGGCGGCGGCGGATCAGTTCGATCTGTAGATGGTTGAGGGGGTCGATATAGGGCAGGCGGGCGCGGATCACCGCGGCGAGGTTGGGGTTGCTGTCGAGCAGGCGGGTCTGGCCGGTGATCTCCAGCAGCGCCCCGACCGTGCGGTCCCATTCGGCCTGGATCTCGCCGAACACCTTCTTGGCGAGGACGCCGTTCTCAACCAAGCCGGCGTAGCGGCGGGCGATGGCGAGGTCGCCCTTGGCGAGCACCATCTCCATGTTGGCGAGGATCGAGGCGAAGAACGGCCACGCCTCGCTGAGCTCGCGCAGCGACTGGATCGAGACGCCCGAGCGCGTGGCGGCGGCGCCGAAACCGTACCAGCCCGGCAGCATGGCCCGCGACTGCGACCACGAGAATACCCACGGGATGGCCCGCAGATCGGTGATGGCGCGGCCGGCGACGCGCGAAGTCGGCCGGCTGCCGATGTTGAGGTCGGCGATCTCGCTGATCGGCGTGGCGGCGAAGAAGTAGTCGGCGAAGCCGGGGGTTTCGTAGACCAGGGCGCGATAGGCGGCCATCGCCTCGCGGGCCATGGCGTCCATGGCCGCGGCGCCGAGGTCCTCGGCCTCGGCCGGCGTCGCCGCCCGCAGCGAGGCCAGCAGGGTTCCGGCCGCCAGGGTCTCCAGGCTGCGCGCCGCCAGCTCCGGGTCGGCGTACTTGTTGGCCACCACCTCCCCCTGCTCGGTGACTCGGATGCGGCCGTTAGCGACGCCCGGCGGCTGGGCCAGCAGGGCTTCGAAGCTGGAGCCGCCGCCGCGGCCCACCGCCCCGCCGCGGCCGTGGAAGAGCTGCAACGTCAGGCCCGCCGCCCGCGCCGTCTCGGCCAGGGCCTGCGAGGTGCGGTGCAGCTCCCAGGTAGAGGTCAGATAGCTGCCGTCCTTGTTGGAGTCGGAATAGCCGATCATCACCTCCTGCAGGCCGGCCTCGGCCAGCAGGCCCTGGATCAGCGGCAGGGCGAAGTAGCGGCCAAGGGTGTCTGGCGCGCCGCGCAGGTCGCCGATGGTCTCGAAGAGGGGTTCGGCGAAGATCTCGGCCCGGGCCGGCGCGCCAGGCGTGAAGAGGCCGACCTCCTTGAGCAGGACGTAGACCTCCAGGAGGTCGGAGACCGAGGTGGTGTTGGAGACGATGTAGGCGCGAATCGCCGCCGGTCCATAGAGCCGCTTCACCCGCGCCGCCTCGGCCAGCACCGCATACTCGCTGCGGGTCTCTGGGCTGTAATCGGCGAACGGCGAGTAGAGCAGGCGGCCGTGGCCGAGCTCGCCCACCAGCAGGTCGCAGCGCGCCGCCTCGTCGAGCGCCGCGTAGTCGGCGGTCACACCTGCCGTGCCGAGCAGCTCGCCGACCACGCGGGCGTGCACGGCCGAATTCTGCCGCAGATCGACCGTGGCGAGGTGAAAGCCGAACACGTCGACGGCGCGGATCAAGTCTGGGAGCGAACCCTCGGCGAAGACTGCGCCGTGGTGTTCGACGAGCGAATCCAGAATGGTCTGCAGGTCGGCGCGCAGGCCGTCGGGTCCGGCGTAAGCCTCGGCCGCTTCGGACGCCGGCCGTGGCGGCGCCTCGCCGACCAGCGCCGCATGGGTCGCCGCCAGGCGGGCATAGACACCGGTGATGGCCCGGCGGTAGGGCTCGTCGGCCCGGTGCGGCGAGGAGTCGTGCGCTGCCGCCGCCAACGTCTCCAGGGCCGGGCTGACCTTGGCCAGGGCCGAGGAGATCGAAAGGTCGGCGCCCAGCTGGTGGATGCGCTCGAGATAGAAACCCAGCACGGCGCGGGACTGGCGCTTCAGCGCCCGGCCGAGCACCTCGCCGGTGACGTTGGGATTGCCGTCGCGGTCGCCGCCGACCCACGAGCCGACGGTTAGGAAGCTCGGCGGCGGCGCGCCCAGCAGCTCGGTCCAGCGGGCGTAGAGCGTCGGCAGAGCCGGCAGGAAGCTGCGCTCGAAATAGAACACCGCGTTTTCGATCTCGTCGCTCACCGCGATGCGGGCCCCGCGCAGGAGGCGGGTGCGCCAGAACAGTGAGATCTCGCGGCCGAGGGCGCGCTCGGCCCGGGCGCGCGCCGAGGCGTCGCTGGCGTTGAGGCACGCGGCCAGGGTGCCCGCGATCGCCGCCTGGCGGTCGAGCACGCTCTTGCGCCGCACTTCGCTCGGATGGGCGGTGATCACCGGCGCGATGAAGGCCGTTTCGAGCAGGCGGCGGATCTCGCTCCGGTCGACGCCGTCCGCCTCGGCCGCGTCGACCGCCCCGGCCAGGGTGTCGCCCCGCGCTTCGCCGCCGAAGCTACGCTGCGCCCGGTCCTCGGCGATGTTGGTGATCTGCAGGAAGCAGGCGAAGGAATGGGCGAAGCGCACCGTCTCGTCGAGCGAGAGGCCGCCCAGGCGCTCGGCCAGCCGTCGCCCGGTCTCGGCCGAGCCATCGCGGTGGAAGGCCACTGAGGCCTGGCGGATGGCCTCGATCTGGTTGAACACCGCCTCGCCGTCCTCGGCGCGGATGACGTCGCCGAGCACGCGGCCAAGAAAGCGGATGTCGCTCTGAAGCGTGGCGGCGGCGTCGTCCATGGCCAGCCGCCCCTAGAGCAATAGTTCACCTTAGGGAACGGCCCGATTGCAGCCCGTGGCCGATCCGTGATGAAGTTTCGCGCGGAAGGGGTCCCTATGTACGTCAGCGATCTCGCCGGGACCCGTCGCCGCTTTGCGGACTTGAAGACACTGCTGGCGCGCGCCTCGCCGGATCGCTCCGGCGATCGCCTGGCCGGCGTCGCCGCCGAGAGCGCCGAGGAGCGGGTCGCGGCCCGCTACGCCCTCGCCGATGTTCCGCTGACCGTCTTCCTCAGCGAGGCTGTGGTTCCTTACGAGGTCGACGAGGTCACCCGCCTGATCCTCGACACCCATGACGCGGGCGCCTTCGCCCCGGTCGCCCACCTCACCGTCGGGGGCTTCCGCGAATGGCTGCTGGAGGCCGATGGCGCCCGCCTCGCCGCCGTCGCTCCTGGGCTGACACCGGAGATGGCCGCGGCGGTCAGCAAGCTGATGCGCAACCAGGATCTGATCGCCGTGGCGCGGAAGATCCGGGTGGTCAGCGCTTTCCGCAATACCCTCGGCTTGCCGGGCCGCCTCTCCGTGCGGCTGCAACCCAATCATCCCACCGACGATCCGCGCGGCATCGCCGCCTCGATCGCCGACGGCCTCTTGATGGGGTCGGGCGACGCGGTGATCGGCATCAATCCGGCCACGGACAATCTCGAGGCGACGCGGACGCTGCTGCAGCTGATCGACGAGCTGCGCCAGCGCCTCGAGGTCCCCACCCAGAGCTGCGTCCTCGCCCATGTCACCAGCACCCTCGAGCTGATCGCCGAAGGCGCGCCGGTCGACCTGACCTTCCAGTCGATCGCTGGGACGGAGGACGCCCACCGGGCCTTCGGCATCGACCTCGCCGTGCTGGCCGAGGCCCACGCCGCCACCCTCGCCCTTGGCCGTCACACCCTGGGCGACAACGTCATGTATTTCGAGACCGGCCAGGGCTCGGCGCTGTCGGCCGACGCTAACCACGGCGTCGATCAGCAGACCCTGGAGGCCCGGGCCTATGCCGTCGCTCGCCGGTTCCGGCCGTTGCTCGTCAATACCGTGGTCGGCTTCATCGGGCCGGAGTACCTCTACGACGGCAAGGAGATCACCCGCGCGGCGCTGGAAGACCACTTCTGCGGCAAGCTGCTCGGCCTGCCGATGGGGGTCGACGTCTGCTACACCAACCACGCCGCCGCCGATCAGGACGACATGGACGATCTCCTGACCCTGCTCGGCGTCGCCGGGGTCAATTTCGTCATGGGCGTGCCGGGCTCGGACGACGTCATGCTGAGCTACCAGAGCACCAGCTTCCACGACGCGCTCTACGTCCGCGAGGTGCTGGGCCTGAGGCCCGCGCCCGAGTTCGAGGCCTGGCTGCAGAGCGTCGGGTTGGCCGATGAGGCCGGCCGCCTGCTGCCGCCGGAGCAAGCCGCGGCCGCCGAGCGTTACCTGTTGAGCGGCTGGTGAACGAAGATAGCCCTTTGGCGGCGTTGCGTGCGGCGACGCCGGCCCGCGTCGCCCTTGGGCGGGCCGGGACCGGCCTGCCGACCGCGCCGTTGCTGGCCTTCGAGTTGGCCCACGCGCGCGCTCGCGACGCCGTCCATGCGGCGCTGCAAGTCGAAGCGCTGCGGGCGGCGATCTCAATGCCATCGGTCCTCGTTCGCACAGCCGCGGCCGATCGCACGGCCTATCTGCGGAATCCCGATCTCGGCCGCCGTCTGGCGCCGAGTGAACCGGCCCTGGTCAAGGGTGACTTCGACCTCGCCATCGTCGTCGCCGACGGCCTCTCGGCCACCGCTGTCGAGGCCCATGCGCCAGCCGTCATCGCGGCCCTGGCGACGCGGTTGGAGGGCTGGAGCCTGGCGCCGGTGGCAATCGTCACCCAGGGTCGGGTGGCTATCGGCGACCCCGTCGGCGAGGATCTCGGGGCCCGCGCCGTCGTGGTGTTGATCGGCGAGCGGCCGGGGCTGTCGGCGGCCGACAGTCTCTCGGCTTACATCACCTGGGCGCCCCGCCGCGGACGGCGCGACGCCGAGCGCAATTGCGTCTCCAATATCCGAGCCGGCGGCGGCCTGGCGCCGGTCGACGGCGCAGCGCGCATCGCCTGGTTGCTCACCGAGGCGCGGCGGCTGGGCTTCACCGGCGTGGCGCTCAAGGATCGCAGCGGCGCGCCGGTGTTGGCCGGCCCCGCGGCTCTTGGGATTTGTGAGGGGGACGAGCCATGACCACAGCCGACAACGCCCAGCCGGCGCCCGCGGCGGCGCTGCGGATGCCGATCACCAACATCCATCAGGGCGGCATCTACTCGGCCCAGATCGCGATCGGCGGCAAAGGGGTGGTGGCCAACCTGCTCCTCGATACCGGCAGCACCCCGCTCGCCGTCGCGTCCGCCACTTACGACGGCTCGGGCGATACGGCCCTCGCCACCACCACCCTCGCTCAACTGACCACCTACGCCGGCGGCGGCTGGGCCGGCCCGGTCGTCACCACCGACCTTGGTTTCGGCGGTGCGGTGGTCCTGAAGAGCGCCCCGATCGCCATCGCCGTTGTCCACCAGGGGGCCCTGGGGACCGCCAACGGCGTCCTGGGCCTCGCCTACGCGGGCCTGAACACGGCCTACGACTTCGCCGAATATCTGACCGGCAATGGCGCGCCGGCTGCGACTCATCCCTGGCCTTTCGGGGCCGGGAGCCTGAGCCACATGGCCGCCAGCCTGACCAAGCTCGTCCAGGCTCACGCCGTGCCGCAACAGCCGGTGACGCCGGTCTTCAACCTGCTCCAGGCCGAGGTCGGCGCGGCCAACAAGTTCGCCTTCCACACGCTGCGCTCGTCGGTGAGCCTGCGCGGCGGCGATCCGGCCGCGATCGCCGCCGACCCGCTGAACAACGGTGTCTTCGTTCTCGGCGGCGGCGAGGAGCAGGCGGATCTCTATGACGGCGACTTCGCCGATGTCGCCGTCCTGCACGACCTCTTCTACAATGTCGGCCTCGTCTCGGTCCGCGTCGGGGCGCTATCCCCCATGCCCGCGACCGCGCCGCCAGCGCAGGACCAAGAGACCTTGGTCTCCAACGCCGTCGTCGACACCGGCAATCCATCGCTGGCCCTTGCCGCCGACCTCTACCAGGCCGTGCTCGCCGGCCTGAAGCAGTTGAACCCGGCCTTCGCGCAGGCCGTGCAGGAGGCCGAGGCCAACCAGAGCGTGGCGGCAAATACGCTCAACCTCGCCGCCTGGCCGGAGATCGGCTTCACGTTCACCGGCGTTGACGGCGAGAACGTCGAACTCACTGTCGCTCCCCAAACGTACTGGCAGGTCGATTTTCCGGCCGCCGGCCAGGCCGCGTTCAAGATCGGCGGGCCGCTCACCGCCGCCAACCAGTCCAACCTCGGCCTGCCTCTGCTCAACAACTACTACACGGTCTTCGATCGCTCGCAGGGCGCTCAGGGAGTGATCAGCTTCGCGCCGATCAAGCCTCTGGCGGAGTAGGAGAGGCCTTGGGTCGGGCGCCGCTCGCCAGGCGCTTCGCTCCCAAGGTGTTCGCCCACGGTGCGGCGGCCAGGCGGCGCGCCAGATAGTCGATCAGCACGGTCACACGGGCGGCCCTCAGGGTGTTGGGCGGCGTCACCAGGTTGAGTGCGATTTCGGTCGCCTGCCAGTCGGCGAGCGCCTCGACCAGACGGCCGTCGGCGAGCTCGCGCCAGACGATGAATTCCGGCTGGAGCGCGACCCCCGTTCCCTCCAGTAGCGCGGCGGTGAAGGCCTCCCCGTTGTTGGCGCGCAGGTTTCCATGCACTGGCACGAGGTATTCGCCCTCCTTGCGATGGTGGAAGCGCCACACCTCGGGCGAGGGCATGTTGGTGTAGACGAACGCGGTGTGCCGCTCGAGGTCACGCGGATGGGTCGGGAGGCCGTTGCGCGCGTAATAGTCCGGCGACGCCACGAGGGGGCGGCGCACTGTGCACAGTCGGCGCGACCGCAGGGTGGAATCGGTCAGGCTGGCGATCCGCAGCGCCAGGTCGAAGCCGTCGCCGACCAGGTCGACCTGCTCGTCGCTGAGGTGCAGATCGATCGAGACATCTGGATAGAGCTTCAGGAAGGCTGGCAGGATCGGCGCGACGTGCGCCACGCCGAATGACATCGGTGCGGCCATCCGCACAGTCCCGCGCGGCGTCGCCGCCTGGGCCGAGGCGTCCGCCTCGACGGCCTCGCCCTCGGTCAGGATGCGCCGGGCGCGTTCGAGGGCGGATTGTCCCGTCTGGGTGAGGGAGAGGCGGCGGGAGGTGCGGTGCAGCAGAGCCGTCCCCAGCCGCGCCTCCAGACGAGTCACGGCTTTCGACACCTTGGGTTTCGACAGGTGGAGGTCTTCGGCGGCGCGCGCGAACGAACCGGCCTCGACCACCTTTGCGAAGATGGCCCAGGCCTCAAAATCCGGGAGTGTCATCGTCAATATTTGAGAAACAATGCATTTCTATCATGTCCATTTTCTTTATGATGAAGCCGCCCTACCTCTCGGGTCAAGCGAACCTCGGGAGACCCAAGATGATCGACCTTCGTCCCTTCGACAGCCTCGGCGGCGCCGACCACGGCTGGCTGAACGCCAAGCATCACTTTTCATTCGCCGACTACTACGACCCGAGCCGGATGAGCTGGGGCGCGCTGCGCGTCTGGAACGACGACACCATCGCGCCGAACACAGGGTTTCCGCCCCATCCGCACGCCGACATGGAAATCATCACCTATGTCCGCAAAGGCGCGATCACCCATCGTGACAATCTCGGCAACGAAGGCCGCACCGAAGCAGGCGATGTCCAGGTGATGTCGGCCGGAACCGGCATCACCCACAGCGAATATAACCGTGAACCGGGCGCCACCCAGATCTTTCAGATCTGGATCATGCCCAAAAGCCGCGGTCAGGCGCCGAGCTGGGGCGCGCGGCCGTTTCCCAAGGATGATCGCTCCGGTCGCCTGGTGACCCTGGCCTCCGGCGACGCCGCCGATACGGACGCCTTGTCGATCCGCGCCGACGCACGGGTGCTGGGCGCCACCCTGAAGGCCGGCCAGACCATCGACTACCCGCTGGGCCAGGATCGCCGCGGCTACCTGGTTCCCGCGGTTGGCGCGGTCGATGTCGAAGGTGTGCGGGTCGGTCCGCGTGACGGCGCGGCGATCAGCGACGTCGAGACGCTGCACATCCGGGCGCTCGAGGACGCCGAGATTGTGTTCGTCGACGCCGCCTGAGCGGTGTTCAAACCGTCACAAGCCTGGGGTTTAACGCCTCGTCGATCGCAACCATACCCTGAGAAATTGGAGCTCAGACCATGCCGTACGTGATCACCGAAGACAGTACCCAGATCTTCTACAAGGACTGGGGCCCGAGGGACGCCCAGGCGATTGTCTTTCATCACGGCTGGCCGCTCAGCTCGGACGACTGGGACGCCCAGATGCTGTTCTTCGTCGCCCACGGCTTCCGCGTCGTCGCGCACGACCGCCGCGGCCACGGCCGCTCGGCTCAGGTCAGCGATGGTCACGACATGGACCACTACGCGGCCGACGCCTCGGCAGTGGCCGAGCATCTCGATCTGAAGAACGCCGTCCATATCGGCCACTCGACCGGCGGCGGCGAAGTGGCGCGCTACGTGGCCAAGTACGGCCAACCTCAGGGCCGCGTCGCCAAGGCGGTTCTGATCAGCGCGGTGCCGCCGCTGATGGTCAGGACCGAGGGCAATCCGGGCGGCACGCCGATCGAGGTGTTCGACAGCTTTCGCGCCGCTCTGGCCGCCAACCGCTCGCAGTTCTTCCTCGATGTCGCCTCGGGGCCATTCTACGGCTTCAACCGACCGGGCGCGAAGGTGTCGCAGGGGATCATCGAGAACTGGTGGCGCCAGGGCATGACGGGCGGCGCCAAGGCCCACTACGACGGCATCAAGGCGTTCTCGGAAACCGATCAGACCGGAGATCTTCAAGCCATCACCGTGCCGACGCTCGTCCTGCAGGGAGATGACGACCAGATCGTGCCCTACAAGGACGCCTCGTTGCTTCAGGCCAAGCTGCTCAAGAACGGGACGCTGAAGATCTATCCCGGCTATCCGCACGGCATGTGCACGACCAATGCCGAGGCGATCAACGCCGACCTATTGGCCTTCATCCGCGGCTAGCGCGCTAGCGCTTGCAGACGGTGCGGCGTCAGGCCAAAGCCGGCGCGTCGCTAGGCTTGGCCGCCCGCGTCACCATGATCGGACATGGCGCATCGCGCAGGAGGGTCTTCAAGGTCTTGGCGTGCGGCGCTTCCCAAGGGCCTTTCCAGGCCAGCACGATGAGATCCGCCGACTCCTCGCCGGCGACGCGGGCCGTTTCCCCGGCGGGATCGCCATGCGCCACCAGCAGGCGGACCCGCACCCCCGCCAGCGGGCAGAGGCAGGCCAGCCGATGCAGAAACTCCTCCGACCACGCCGGCCAACTGTGCTGCACCTGATCCACGTAGGCGGGTGGTGCGATCGAGCCGGGCTCGAGGGCCCGTTTGTCACTGGCAACCTGCAGCACGATAAGTTCGGCGTCGGTCGCCCGTGCCAGTTCGGCAGCCGGTTCAAGCGCGCCGCTGATCGATGGACTGCCATCGTGCAGCGCCAGAATCCGCTTGAGGCCCCAGTCGTCCCAAGTCCGGTTTGGATTGACCAGGACCACCGGGCAGCAGGCTCCGCAAATCGCCGCCAGCGTCGCCGCGCCGATCGTTTCGACCTCCGCCGCCTGGGCGCTCATCACCAGCAGGTTGGCCTCACGGTCCTCAGCCACGGCGACAATTCTGTCGGCCGGGCCTCCGTTGCACACCTCGAGCGTGGCGCCGCGCAGGTCGGCCGGCTCCAGCCCAAGCGACTTGGCGGTCTCGCCCAGCGGCCGCGTCTCGTCGGTCACGTGCAGGATGCGCAGCGGGCTATTCTGTAGTCCGGCCAGGCGCCGGGCGACGGGCAGCGCGCTAAGGGCGCCTGGCGATCCATCCAGCGGGACCAGAACGACCGGGTGGGTCATCACGCTGTCTCCAGGGCCGGAACAGGGGGCGCCGTTGGCGTCGAGGTATTGAGCGCGTAGTCCTTGCCGCGCCAGCGGATGCGGAACGACAGCCCGCGCCAGGCGGGCGGCAGTTTCGGGTTCAGCTGCGGGCCGTCGTCCGACAGGTGCAAACCGGCGAAGCCGAAGACGGCCGCCTGCCACAGGCCGCCGAGCGCAGCGATGTGAACGCCGCCGGCGGCGTTGCCCATGTTGTCGCTCAGATCGATCTCGCTCGCCTGGCGGAAGTATTGTTCGGCCAAGGCCATGTCGCCCAGGCGGGCGGCGAGCAGCGCATGAACGCACGGGCTCAGCGAACTGCCATGGGCGCACCGCGGCTCGTAGTAGCGGAAGTTCGCTTCCCGCACCTCCGGCGTGAAGTCGTCCCAGAGCAGGTAGATCAGCATCAGCACGTCGGGCTGCTTGATGATCGGGAAGGGCAGGACGCGATCAAGGCCCAGGAGCACGTCGACCGGAACGATCCGGGAAACGGAACTGGAGATGGGCAGGTCTTTCAAGAGGAAGTAGCCTCGAAATTGCTCGATCAATCCCGTCCTCGGATCCAGGCCGATGTAGAGATCGCGGGCGATGACCGACCACTCATCAAGCTCGGCGTCCTCGAACGCGAGCTTGGCGCGCAGCTCCGCCCATGGCTCCGGCCATCTCATCGACATGTCATGGACCACGGCCCGGGCTGTTCTCAGGTTCCAGCGCGCCATGCCGTTGGTGTAGGCGTCGTCGTCCACGTTCTCGTGGTACTCGTCCGGCCCGATGACACCGCGGATATGCCGCTTGCCATCGCTGCCAGGTTCGGCCCGCGAGGCCCAGAAGCGCGCGGTTTCGATGATGATCTCGGCCCCGGCCTCCAGCAGGAAAGTGTCATCCCCGGTTATGCGCCAGTAGTTCCAGGCCCCGAACGCCACATCGGCGCTGATGTGCTGTTCCTGTTGGGCGAGCCGGATCGGGATCGTCACACCCCCGGGGCCGACCACCGAGGCGGGTGTCACGTCCTCGCCCGTATCCGCCGACTCCCAGGCGTAGAACGCCCCGCGCGCGCCATAGCGAGCGGCCTTCGCTCGCGCCGCAGGCAGGGTGCGATGCCGGTACATCAGGAGCGTGCGCGCCGCCTCCGGCCAGGTCAGCGCGAAGAACGGCAGCATGTAGATTTCGGTGTCCCAGAACACGTGTCCGCTGTAGGCGAGCCCGGTCTGAGCCCGGGCGCCGATCGACACGCGGTCGTCGGCGGGATCGACGGCGCTTAGCAGATGGTAACCGGCAAATCGCAGCGCTCGTTGCGCGTCGGCATCGCCTTCGACGCGGATGTCGCTGGCGTCCCAGCGGGCCGACCAGACCTCGCAGTGGCGCGCGATCAGGTCGCTCATGCCGCGCGCCAGGGCGGTCGCGGCGTGGTCCTCGGCGGCCGCCCGCGGTTGCGGATCCTGGTTCGAGGCGCCGACCGCCGCGAAGCGATCGACGCGAACGGTTTCCTCAAGCTGCGCCTGCAGCATCAGGCCAGCGAAGCGCGCCGGCTGCGCGTCCAGGTCCGGTGTCACGGCGCAGAGAGCCACGGTGCTGATCACCGCCAGGCCGCCGGAGCTGGTTTGGACCTCGGCCGACCCGTCGAGTGCGCCCTCGAAGCGGATGTCGCCGGCGTAGTTCTCGGCCGTGAGCGCCACCGATTGCAGCAGCAACCGGCGGTCGTAGCCCGAGGCAAGGCGGCACTCCCGGAAGTGGGTGACGCGGCCGGCCGAATCTTCCTGTCGCCAGTCGCGCCAGATCATCCCCTGCCGCAGGTCGAGCGTCCGCCGGTGCGAGAGGATCCGGCCTGACCGCAGGCTGAGCGGCGCGCCGTCGATGACGGGCGTCAGGCTGCGCCAGTCCGGAAGCTGCGCCAGCCTCAGGACGGATCGCGGACCGACGTCGAAAAAGCCGGCGGCGAACGTCGCCGGGGCCGACACCGGCCCGCCCTCGGCGAGCGAGCCTCGGCTGCCAACCCGGCCGTTGCTGATCGCGAAGTTCGACTCGATCTCGTGTTCGCGCGTCGGAATGAAGCCGTCTTCGACGATTAGCCAGTCCGCGTCTTCGGTCGGCGCCACCGGCGGCCAGGCGGCCAGGCGCTGCGGCGTGGCCGCAGCCGGTGCGGCGACCGCGAGCGCCAGCAGGTCGGTGACCGCAAGATCGGCGCCGTGAGCGACGAGCTCGCGCGACTGGCCCACCCGATCGACGCCCACCACCAAGCCGTAGCCGGCGGCGCGGATGGCTTCGACGCCGACCAGGGCGTCCTCGAAGCCGACGGCGCGAGCGGCCGAGACGCCGAGCTGCTGGGCGGCGCGTAGGAAGGTGTCCGGGGCCGGCTTGCCCCGAAGCCCCAGGCGCGCCGCCTCGACGCCGTCGACGACCACGTCGATCAGCGCCGTCAGGCCCGCCGCCTCCAGCACCGCCTTGGCGTTGCGGCTGGAGGAGACCAGCGCCGTCTTCAGGCCCGCGGCGCGCAGGTTGGCGAGCAGGGGTTGGGCGTCTGGGAACGCCTTCAAGCCGGCCTCAGCCAGGCGCTGCAGGAAGTAGGCGTCCTTGCGTTCGCCGAGGGCCCGGACGGTCAGAGCGTCGGGGGGATCGCCAGCCTGACCCTCCGGCAGCGTTATCCCGCGAGCGGCAAGAAAGGTGCGCACGCCATCGCTGCGCGGCCGGCCGTCGACGTAGGCGAGATAGTCGCTGGTGATATCGAAGGGTTGGTAGACCTTCCCCGATGCGGCGGCCTGACTGGCGAGGAATTCGTCGAACAGCTGCTTCCAGGCCGCGGCGTGGATCGCCGCTGTTTCGGTCAGAACGCCATCGAGGTCGAAGACCGCCGCCTCGAACCTGATCGGATCGACGGCGGTCGACGAAGGCGGTGAAGCAGCGCTGGCGGTCATGCCGCAACCATTCCCTCAAACCCCTCGCCAGGGAAGGCGGCGCGCCAGGATAATCTGGCTTGGAGGCCGCGGCCCCCGCCTCACCGGCTCCCGGGGACATGACGCCGGGTGATGCTTGCCAGGTCTGGGCCGCAGGCACACCATGGTTCCGGATAGCCAGAAGAGCTCGCGGAGAAGCGCCGTGCACGATCTCATCATTCGCAACGGGACCATCGTCGACGGCGCCGGCCAGCCGGCGTTCAAGGGCGATATCGCTGTGGACGGCGATCGCATCGTCGCGGTGGGCGAGGTCGATGGCGAAGCCAGGCGCGAGATCGATGCGGCCGGCATGATCGTGACCCCTGGCTGGGTGGACATCCACACCCACTACGACGGCCAGGCGACCTGGGACCCGGAGATGGCGCCCTCGTCCTGGCACGGTGTGACCACGGCGATCATGGGCAACTGCGGCGTCGGTTTCGCCCCCGTGCGGCCCGATCAGCACCAGTTCCTCATCGAACTCATGGAGGGGGTCGAGGATATCCCCGGCTCGGCGCTGGCCGAGGGCATCGACTGGAAGTGGGAGCGCTTTCCGGAGTACCTCGACGCGCTCGAGGCGATGCCGCGCACCATCGACGTCGGCGTGCACGTGCCGCATGCGCCGGTCAGGGCCTATGTGCTCGGCGAGCGCTGCAACACCGACTACGTGCCGAACGCGGCCGAGATCGACGAGATGGCCGAGCTGGTGCGCGAGGGCGTGGCCGCCGGCGCCCTCGGCTTTTCCACTTCGCGGACTTTGCTGCACAAGGACCTCAAGGGCGTCCACATGCCCGGCACCTTTGCTGGGTCAGATGAGATGCTGGCGCTCGGCCTGTCGATGAAGGGGCTCAGCCACGGCGTCTTCGAAATGGTCTCCGACCACCTGGGCGACGACGACGAGTGGCTGTGGGTGAAGGGCTTCGCCGGCGAGACCAGGCTGCCGGTCACCCTGGTCGCGACCTCGGCCGGCGCCTACCAGGGCGACAAGATGTACAACATCGCCGAGGAGGCGCGCCGGCACGGCATGGACATTCGCCCGCAGATCGCTGGGCGCCCGACCGGCGTCCTGCACGGCCTTCAGTCCAGCTTTCACGTCTTCATGGGCCATCCGACCTACAAGGCGGAGGTGGCGCAGCTGCCGCTCGAGGAGAAACTGGCGGTGCTGTCGCGGCCGGAGATTCGCGCCGCCATCCTGTCAGAGGAAAGCCCGATCAAGCGCACCCTGATGGGGGTGACGCTCGATGATCTGCTCTGGCAGGTTTTCCCCCTCGGGGAAGATCCGGACTATGAGCCGGACCGCGAAGATAGCGTGCGCGGCCTGGCCGAGGCCGCCGGGGCCTCTCCCATGGAGATGATGTACGACCTGCTGCTGCGCGACGGTGGCCGAGAATTGTTCTACCAGCCGCTGGGCGGCTTCCAGAATTACAACTTCGACTTCTTCCGTCGGAACATGGAGCACCCGAACGTGCTGTTCGGCCTATCCGACGGAGGCGCACATTGCGGTGTGATCGCCGACGCCGGGATGCCCAGCTTCATCCTCGCGCACTGGGCGCGCGACCGTACCAAGGGCCAGCAATTCCCACTCGAGTTCCTGGTCCGCAAGCTCTCGAGCGACACCGCCCGCGCCTATGGCCTCACCGACCGCGGCGAACTGCGTCCAGGTCTTCTGGCCGACATCAATGTCATCGACTTCGATAATCTGCGGCTGCATCGGCCGGAGGCGATTTGCGACCTGCCCGCCGGCGGCCGGCGACTTGTGCAGCGGGTCGAGGGCTACCGCTACACCATCAAGTCCGGCCAGGTGACGCTGGAGGACGGCGTGTTCACCGGCGCGCGGCCCGGTTCGCTGGTGCGCGGCGGCCGCGAAGCCGTGGTGCTGCTGGCGGCGGAATAGCCGCGGCTCGGCGAGCCCCGCAGACGACCGTCGTCCGGAATGGCTAGGCGGCGCCGTAGATGAGCCCAACCTTGGTCTGGCCGTTCGGTAGCGGCTCGACGGTGACCGACAGGCTGCGCTTGGAGCCCGGCTGGCCGAACATCAGCACGCGATGGGCCGCGTTGGCGCCGTTCATCGAGGACGAGTCGAACTGAGCGGTTAGCTGAGCCCCGGTCGCGGCCTTCTTGTAGAAATCGACGATCGAGTCCGGCGGCGCCTGAACGGTGTAGACCACCACCCCGCCACTGGCTGAGCCCATGGTCGAGGCGACGCTGGCGCCGGCGTAGATCGGCGCATAGGCCGGCATGTTGGCCGGTACTTGCTTCCCGATAGTGACTGCCTGGCCGTTGTCGCCGTGAACAGTCACAGTGCCGTTTGGACCCACTTCCGTTCTTGGGCCGCAGGCGGTGAGCGCCAGCGCGGCGCCAAGCGAAATAATTGCTGTCTTCATATATCCCCCCTTCGCCAAGTGGCTGGGCGCAGGCCAACCGCGATTCTGCGGGCGAGCTTACAAGAACTTCAACCAACCGTGCGCGTCTGCTTTCGATACCGGGCCGGCGGCGCGCCGAATTCACGTTTGAATGCGCGGTTGAACGCGGCCTCTGACTCGTAGCCAACATCGCCTGCCAGCTGCAGTACGGAATCCTGGGTCGTTTCCAGCAGCCGCGCCGCCTGATGTAATCGCCACCGCGAAAGATAGGCGATCGGGCCCTCGCCAAGCAGGCGTTTGAACCGTTCGGTCACAACCGAGCGGGACGACCCGGCCGACTTGGCCAGGGCCGCCGCCGACCATGCGGACTGCGGCTCGCGATGGATGAGTTCAAGCACCCGACCGACAACCGGATCGCGGGCGGCCGCCAACCAGCCGCTCCGGCCTTCCGGCAAGCGCTCCATGTAATAGCGCATGCTCTCGATAAAGAGCGCCTCGGCCATCCGCGAAAGCAGGATGGAGCGGCCCGGCCGGCTCGTTTCGGCTTCGGAGACGAGGTGCCGGATCGAGCTTTCGACCCAGGCGCCAGAAGGATCATCCCGCACGGGAACGCGCAGGATCGGCGGAAGCCCAGCGAGGAAGAGGCGAACCGCCTGGCGTCTGCAGCCGAAGAATCCGCAGACGATGCGGGTCTTTGCGCCGCCGTGACCGCCCAGGCGAAGCCGGGCGACCTTCCCCCGGGAGAGCCGCCTTACGACGAGTCCGCTATCGATGAACCTTGGGGCCGCTCCGGCCGAAAGGCGGTGCGCGTCGCCGAACGGCATGATCACGATGTCGCCGGCGGATAGCTGCAGCGCTTCCCCGCCGTCGCACTGCACCAACATCTCTCCATCGATGACGAGGTGATAACTGACGATATGTTCTGCGGCGGGGGCCAACACGGCGGCCACCTGGCCAGCCTGCGGCACCGATACGCCCCACGGAGCGCTGAACTCAGCGTCAAGAAAGATCGCGCCGGTCATGTGCACCGCGCTCAACACTTCCGAAAGCGCGTCCATCGGCGTGACCTTTCCAACCGCTAAGCGTGCGCCCGGCAAAGAACGGCGGCGGTGCGGCAAAGAATGGCGAGCCGCCGAACAATAGGTTGGCTCCGAAGAAGTTGCAAAGCAGGGAGCTGCCCAAGATGCACCCATCAGGCCTCGTCAAGGCTCGCCATGAAAGGCTTCGCGAGCGTTACCGCGAAGTGTCCGAGGACGCCTGGATCTTTGACGGCGCACGGACCGTCTACAACCATGACGATGATCCGTTCCATGGCGTCGTTCGCGCCGGCGAACATGACGTCGGCGGGATGCGGTTCGGGATTCACCGGGCGCTTGGTGGCGATCACGACCTGCCTAATCCAGGCGACATTCTCTGCGCCGCGCTGGCGGCCTGTCTGGACGCCACGCTGCGCATGATCGCCGATCGGCTTGCCGTCCCGATCGGTTTTCTGGAGGTGAGTGTTACGGGCGAGCTCGACGCGCGCGGCCCACTAAGGCTTGAACCGTCGGTTCCAGCTGGCTTTCAAGCCATGACCTGCCGGGTCACCCTTGAGCCCGTAGGCGATGTCGCCGAGCCGCAGGTGGCGATGCTCATAGCCGCCGCTGAACAGTGCTGTGTCGTTCTCAACACCCTGCGCAACGGCGTGAGTGTCGACGCGCGTATCGAGCGCCGCGCAGGCGCTCTCGTGGGAGGCTGAAATGGCAAAGCTTCTCATGACCGTCTACAGCACCGTCTGTTACCTGTTCTTCTTGGGAGCCTTCCTGTACGCGATCGGCTTCGTCGGCTGTCTTGTGGTTCCAAAGGCGATCGATACTGGCGCCGCCGGGCCAATAACGACCTCCGTGCTCATCGATGTTATGCTTCTCGGCGCGTTCGCCGTACAGCACAGCGTCATGGCCCGGCCGGCGTTCAAGCGCTGGTGGATCAAGATCGTGCCCGAGCCTCTCGAACGCAGCACCTATGTGCTCCTTGCAAGCCTGATACTTTCGCTCCTGTTCTGGCAGTGGCGGCCGCTGCCAACGAAGATCTGGAACCTCGCCAATTCGGCCGCCGGCGATATCCTCTGGGTGGGCTTCTTCACCGGCTGGGGGATAGTTCTCCTCAGCACCTTCCTGATCAGCCATTTCGAGCTGTTCGGCCTGAGCCAGGCCTTCAACCACCTGGCTGGAAAAGCCGGCCCGCCGCCAACCTTCAGGACGCCCCTGTTCTATCGGTGGGTGCGCCATCCGATCTACCTTGGCTTTCTGCT
>JBEKQJ010000009.1:0-24613 GCA_049519835.1 Caulobacteraceae bacterium
CAACGATCAGATCGCTCATCCTCGCATGGGTGATGAGCTCGATCCCCTCACCCCCGATCGCCTGGCGAAGCGCGGCGATGTAGTGCGCGCCGCCGAAGCCTGGCCCGACGGCCCGATGGCCGCGCGGCGCCGGCGGCGACCGCTCGGCGAAGACGGGCGATTTCTCGTTGCCCGAGTAATAGAGATACTTGCCCTCGGGCGGATAGGTGACCTTGTCGAGATAGGCGGCCGAGTCGTATTTCACGCCATGGCCGATGAGCCACTCGAGGTCCGCGGCGCTGCCCTCGCAGAACCGGCGCAGGGTCTCGGGACGGACAGCGTCGCCCACCTCCATCGCTAGATAGTCGTACATGTTGTCGACGGTGTCGTCGAAGCCCGCCGCCTTCTGGAAGCGGGTCGCGCCGGCGTAGATCACCCCGCCGCTGTAGCCGGTGGTGCCACCGCCGCCGAAGCGGTCAATGAGGACAACGTCCGCGCCGTCCTCCCGCGCCTGCAGGGCCGCGCAGGCGCCGGCCCCGCCGAAACCGACGACGACGACGTCCGCCTCCCGGTCCCACTGGATCGACCCGGCGTCTCTCACGCTCATCAGCGCCATGCGAGGCCTCCCATTTCGCGGAAGACTAAAACACTCGTTGTTTGATAACAAGCGTGCCACTCTCAAGCGAAAGCCGGGCCGGGCGAATGAGGGAGTGTGACCGTTGCGGAGGCGCGCGACCGACTTGCGAGATTTATAGATCATCGTTAGATAAACCAAAGCCTCGGGAGGCGTGAT
This sequence comes from Caulobacteraceae bacterium, assembly GCA_049519835.1. Classification (GTDB taxonomy): domain Bacteria; phylum Pseudomonadota; class Alphaproteobacteria; order Caulobacterales; family Caulobacteraceae; genus Acaudatibacter. The sequence goes on from JBEKQJ010000009.1 coordinate 773, forward strand.
GTCTGAGCGGGATGAATTGCTGGACCGCGTCCAGCGCGGCCGTTTCCTGATCGACGGCGCCTGGATCGAACCCGGCGCGCGACGAAGGTTCGAGATCGTCACCCCGTCAGACGAATCCGTCTTCGCGTCCGTCCCGCTCGGCGAGGTTGAGGATATCGACGCCGCTGTCGCAGCGGCGCGAGCGGCGTTCGACAACGGGCCCTGGCCCAAGCTTTCTCCGGCCGAACGGGGCGCTTTTCTCGGCCGCCTGGCCGACGCCATCGACGCTCACAACGATCTGTTCTCCAGGATCTGGTCCTCGGAGGTCGGAGGTCTCGCCACCTATGCCCCGCACATGGTGGCAAGCGCGACGGCGATCCTGCGCGACTACGCGCGCCTCGCAACCGAGTTCGCCTTCGTTGAGCGCCACACTCCCACCGCTGGCGGCGCGTTCGGTCTGCTGATCCACGAGCCGGTCGGCGTGGTCGGGGCGATCGTGCCGTGGAACGCCCCGATCCTGATGCTTGCCTCCAAGCTCGCGCCCGCTCTGCTCGCCGGCTGCACGGTGGTGGTGAAATCCTCTCCGGAAGCGGCCGTCGAAGCGGTGCTGCTCGGCGAGATTCTGCAAAGCCTTGGCCTGCCGCCAGGCGTCGTCAACATCCTGATGGCCGACCGAGAGGAGTCAGAACGCCTGGTGCGGCATCCGCAGGTCGACAAGATCAGTTTCACCGGCTCCAGCGCCGTCGGCCAGCACGTGGCCTCGATCTGCGGCGCACGAATGGCGCGCGCCACCCTGGAGCTGGGCGGCAAATCGGCCGCCGTGGTGCTCGACGACTCTCCGATCGAGACCGTGGTAAACGCCGTCGCCCCACAGCTGAGCATGCTCAGCATGCAATTCTGCTCCGCCCTCAGCCGGGTCATCGTGCCACGGCCCCGCCACGACGCCCTCGTCGAAGGCCTCGCCGAGGCGATGAAACAGATCAAGGTCGGCGATCCCTTCGACCCGGCGACCCAGATGGGCCCGATGGCGATGAAGCGGCAGTTGGAGCGGGCGGAAGGCTATATTGCCAGCGGCAAGGCCGATGGCTTCACGCTCGCGGCGGGCGGCGGCCGGCCGGCCGATCTGAATCGCGGCTACTATCTGGAGCCGACCCTGTTCGCGAACGTCTCCAATGACGCGAAGATCGCCCGGGAGGAGATTTTCGGGCCGGTCATCTGCGTTATTCCGGCGCGCGACGAGGAAGAGGCGATCCGTTTCGCCAACGACAGCGACTTTGGCCTCAATAACTCGGTGTTTACCGCCGACACAGATCGGGCGCTCGCCGTGGCGCGTCAGCTTCGCTCGGGTACGGTGGGACACAACGCCTTCCGCAGCGACTTCGGCATCGCATTCGGGGGCTTCAAGAAGTCCGGCATTGGCCGCGAGGGCGGACGACTGGGGCTGCAGCCTTATCTCGAAGCCAAGACCGTGGTCATGGATGAGGCGCCGGCATCGTACACCTGAGGACCCGCTCGGCGTTCAGTAGGCGATGGAGAAACGCTGGCGCGTGTGCCGCGGCGTCTCGAGTTCGTCGACAAGGGCCTTGGCGAAGTCCTCGTACGAGATCCGGCTTTCGCCGGCGCCATCGTGCATGAGATCGTCGCCGCCAAGCCGATAGACGCCGGTGCGCTCGCCCGAGGCGAAGACCAGCGCCGGCGATAGAAAGGTCCAGTCGGCGTCGCTGCGCTGCAAAGTACGCAGGAAGTCCCGCCCGGCCGCCGCTTCCGGGCGAAAGACCTCGGGGAAGTCCGGCGAGTCGATGAACTGCACCCCCGGTGAGACGTAGAGGCTGCCCGCTCCGCCGACCGCCAGCAGGCGGCTGGCGCCAGCGATCCTCATCGCCTGTAGAACCGCGGCCGGATCGCTGGAGCGGAAGTTGGCTGCGTGGAAGACCGCGTCGCACCCCGTCAGAGCCTCGCCCAGTGCAGTGGGATCGGTGGCGTCGACCAGGCGCAACGGCGTCGTCCCTGGCTCGGCGGCGCGTCGGGCCACGCCCATGACCTCATGCCCGCGGGAGACAAGCTCGGTTGCCAGGCGACGCCCGACCTTGCCGCTGGCGCCAATCAGGGCGACCTTCACGGTCAGGCCGCCGCTGGCAGGCCGGAAAGCACTGCATCGTTGGCCAGGCCCCGGTCGGCGAGCCAGCGGGAGATGATCGTCACCGCCTCGGAGAGTTGCGACTTGCCGTCCGCGCCGGTGAAGTAGTGGTTGGCCTGGTCGATGGTCACCTTGGCCTTGTCGCGCGACCCAAGCGCCTCGAACATCAGGTCGGTGTGTTCCGGCGGGCAAGCATCGTCGGCTCCGGCCGTGATCACTGCGCCTGGGATGGTGATCCGCGGTCCTGAGACCACGGAGTCGAACTGCGCATAGTCGTAGCTCCACTGCGAGAGCCAGCCGCGCAGGGAACTGAAACGTGCGAGGGCCGAGGCGCTGTTGTTCACCACCCGCGGATCGCCCAGGTAGGTCCAGTTCGGCCGGCGCTGATTGGGGTCGACCGTCGGGTCCACCCAACGGAGATCGGCCATGGTGCGATGAGTGACGAAGCAGAACTCATCGTGCTCGAGCCCTTTGGCTTTCAGGCTCGTCAGCCTGTCCTTGGCCCACTCGCTGATCTTGCGGTTGCGGGCGATCTGGGCAGCCCGATAGCGCCGAACGAACTCGGCCGAATAGGGCGGTTGAGCGGGATTGGCCGTATCGTAGATGTCGAGTGACGGATCGCGTTGGTCGGGTTCGATCTCGTTGAGCACCGATGGGTCGATCTGGCCGGTGAGCAGTTGATGCCGGCTGCGATGGGAGGCGACCAGCATGATGGCGTCGCCGGAAATCAGCTTGGCGCCGGCCAACGGCGTCTCCTCGCCCGAGGCGGTGAGCTGGACGACCGGCTTTTCAGCTTCGGCCTGATAGCCGGCCATGAGCGAGCCGCCCCCGCTCCAGCCCAGGAGGACGATCTTCTCGTAGCCCTGGCGCTCCTTGGCGTCCCTGATGCAGGCGCCGAGATCGAGAACGACGTTCTCCATCTCGAGCGGCGCGTCGCCAGTCGAATAGCGCGAGGCGCAGGCGATGATGTGATGCCCGGCCCGCGCCAGCTGCGCGAACACCGGCAGGTAAGCCGGCGCGCCGATGGGATGCATGACGATCAGGGCCGTGTCGGAAGGGTTGCTCCCCCGGATCAGCTGCGCCTGCAGGACGACGGCGTCGTCGATGGCGCCATAGACGTCTTTGCGGACCCGCTCCTCGCGATGGACGATGAGATACGGCGTGCGGGCGTAGCGGGCAGAATCGGCCATGGCGGGTTCCTCGAGCTGAGAGTCAGGCGCTCCGACTGCCGCCGTATTCGGCGCGAAGGGCGGGCTTGGAGATCTTGCCGGTGACGTTGCGCGGGAAGAAGTCGACGACTTGCAGGCGCTTGGGGTGTTTGTAGCGCGCCAACTTGCCTTCGCAGGCGGCCTGCAGAGACTCCAGCGTGACCGTCTCGCCATCCACCGGCACGACGATGGCAAGGCCGACTTCGCCCCACCGCTCGTCGGCGACGCCGATCACCGCGCATTCGGCCACGGCGGGATGGGCGAGCAGCACCCCCTCGACCTCGGCCGAAAAGACGTTTTCGCCGCCGGACTTGTACATGTCCTTCACGCGGTCGACGACGTAGTAGAAGCCCTCGTCGTCGCACCAAAGCACGTCGCCGGTGCGGTGCCAGTCGTCACCACGGACCAAGGCGGCCTCGGCGCCCAGATAGCCGATAGTGACTCCTGGTCCCCGCACCCAGACTTCGCCGGGCGTTCCTGGCTGTGCATCTTCGCCGTGCTCATCGACGATGCGGATGTCGATATACTTCGTCTTCTGACCGCAGGAGCCGGCCATGATCTTGTCGATCCGGTCCGGGTTCATGGAGGTCACCGGGCCGATCTCGGTGCCCCCATACTGGGGCACGAAGCGCGCGCCCTTGGGCTCGTAGGCGGCGCGCAGCCGTTCTGAAACCCGGCCACCGCCGCAGATGAAGCGCCGCATGCGGGAGAAGTCGGCGCGCGGAAAGGCCGCGCTGTCGGCCATCATCTGGTACATGACCGGCGGCAGACAGAGATGGGTGACGCCGTTGGCCGGATCGCCGCAGTAGGCCGTCGTGGCCTCGGCGTCGAAACGCTTCGTCACCGTTACCCGGCCACCGAAATAGAGGATGGGATTGCTCGCCGTGTTGAGGCCGCCGAAATGGAACAGCGGCATCGGCTGAAAGAGGTGAGAGTTCCTTTCGGCGTTGGCGCAGAACTCCACCTGCTGGAGGGCGTGCTGCTCCATCGCGCCCAGCGTGACGATCGCCGCTTTGGGGATTCCTGTCGTGCCCGAGGTGTAGAGAACCTGCAGCGGCGCTTCGGGATCGATGCCGCCGCTGGCAGCCAGATGACCGCCGGGGTCGAGCGCTCGATCCATGGCGCCGTCCAGGCCCCAATCAAGCGCCGTTGGAATGCCTGTTTCGGCGGCAACTTCCTCGGCCACGCCCTTCCAGACGGCGTCGGTAAGCATCAGCGCCGGCCGCAATTCACGGCAGGCGCGAGTTAATTCAAACAGTGTATGTCTAAAATTCAGCGGCGCCCAGACGAGGTTCGCCCTGGCGCAGGCGAACTGCAGTTCGAAGTGCCGCAGATCACCATCGGAAACGTTGACGATCCGGTCGCCCGGCTTGAGGCGCAGGCCATGACGGAGGAAGTAGGCGATCTGGCCCACGCGCCGATCAAGCTCGCGCCATGTGCGCTGTTCGCCGGTGTCGAAGTTGTCCAGGGCGAGCGCGTCGGGCTGGGTGACGGCGAAATCGGCGACCCAATCACAGGACGCATACTTCATGCAGCCAATCTCTCCTCCCTGCCGGCCCGCTGAGCGGTCACCGATCTGGGTGTTTCAACTAACACTGATTGATTACTGGCGCAACGTCCGCGCCGCGCGGAAAAACGAATAGAGGTCGCTCTCCGCGCGTTCGGGCGCTACACAAGAGCCGTTGCGCCGAAAGCAAGGGAATCGAGTAGGTGGGTCGGCCCAAGAAAGCGCTTATATCACGCCGCAAGACGCTCGAGGTGGCGCTGAGGATCATCGACGAGGAAGGTCTGGACGCTCTGAGCATCCGCCGTCTTGGTCACGAGCTGAAGATTCGGGGAATTTCGCTCTACTATCACTTCGACAGTAAAGAGCACATCCTGGTCGGCGCCTGCGAGCTCGCGCTCGCAGAGGTCAGGACGCCGCTCACTCCGAACATCGATTGGCGCGAATGGCTCGTGGACAATGCGCGAAAATATTATCAGGCGCTGCTTGCTCACCCCAACTTGATCCCAATCCTGATGCGGCGCCACCCTCTCCGCATCGGTCTCAGCGAGCACAACTCCACCGCCGGTCTGCTGGCTGTCCAAGGCGTGCCGGTCGGGGCGATCATGCCGCTGATGGACAGTCTCGAATCCATCGCGCTGGGCTGCGCCGCCTATCAGTCGGCGGTGATCGCCGACACCAACACCGACGATTGGGAGGAGGCCTATCCCTTCCTCTTCCATGTCCGGCGCAATGCGGCGGTTCCCTATGCGGCGGAGTTCGAGGCCCTGGCCCAGGTGGCGGTGGACGCGATCCTGGGCGCCTGTCGGGCCAACGAGGCCGCGCCTGCCAAGGCGGGGTGACCGCGACGGCGGGGCCTCAGGCCGAATAGCTCTTCCTGCGGCCTTCGATGAAAGCGCTTCTTCCGGCGCTCGCGTCGCCCAGGATATTGAGCTCATAGGTGTAGCTCATCTCGGCCCTGTAGAGCGTGCGCAGTTCGTGCGCCTTGGTGGTGTTGTTCAGGGACAGTTTGAGCCGGCGCATCGCTTCCGGATTCTTGGCGGCGATCCGCGCAGCGAGCGCGCGAGCTCGGTCGGCGACCAGGTCATGGCTCGCCGTCAGCTCATACACGCCACCGAGCGCGTGCAAATCCTGAGCTAGAACCGGATCGGCCGTCATCATCGCCGCTCGCACACGCTTTTCGGGCATGAACCTCAACGCCTGGACGGCGCCTGCCGTGGCGCCATTGTCGATCTCCGCCAGGACAAAGCGCGTGTCGCGAGAGGCGACCAGGATGTCGGCGCTGGCCGCCGCCAGGACGCCGACCCCGATGCAATAGGCATGCACGCCGCAGATCACAGGCGTCGCGCACTCCAGCACCGCCAGGCTGAGCCGCAAAGAGCCCGCCGATTGACCGAGGATCCCCTCGAAGCCGTCCAGGCCCTCCACCTCCTTGACGTCGCCGCCGGCGCAGAATCCGCGCCCGTCCGCCCGCAGCACCACCGCTTTGACCGCGGCCTCTCCGGCCACGGCCTCGATCCGTTCCGCCAGATCCCGGAGAAGCCCGATGCCAAAGGCGTTGACGGGTGGCTGGTCGATGACCAGCTCGAGGACGCCGTCGTCGTGCATGGTTTCGTTGAACATGCGCCTCTCGCCTAAGGATGGGTCACAGTCTATCACGCCGCCGCCGAGGCTGCCGCCGCATCGGCCGGGATGGCGCGCGCCGCCAGATGTCCCTCGCGGATAGCTGTCTGAAGATTTCGGGCGCTGACGACGTCGCCGATCGGGACAGCGCGGATGCCGCGCGCCGCCAAGTCTGCCAGCGCCTCGGGCTGGCCGGGTCTGATCCCGGCCCAGACCAGGATATCGGCGTCAACGCTTTCAACCCTGGCGCCGAAGTTGGGGGCGATGTCGGCAGCGCCGGCGCGCACGGCCACGAGCCGCGTCCCTACGCGTAGATCGAAGTCCCCTTTGGCGTGCAGCCGCTCCAGCGCCGACTGGGTGCGCAGCGTGATGTCGATCTGCGGGGCGAACAGCTTGTGGCGGGTGATGAAAGTCACCTTTGCGCCCTGTTCGAGCAGAAGTTCGGCGCAGGCGATCGCTTCGTAGTGGCCGACCTCGTCGACCACCAGGGCGCTGCGCGGGGGCGGCTCGGGCGGGTCGGCGAAGAGGCGGATGGAGGTCGTGATCACCGCCCCGGACTCGATAGGGATCGGCGCGGCGGGGAACAGCACCTGGCGGAGCGGAGCCTCGTGCGACGCCCCGATGGCCAGGATGACCAGGTGCGCGCCTTCGGCCGCTATGTCTTCGGCGTCCATGTAGGTCGAGAGGCGGACGTCAACTCCGAGTCGATAGACCTCATCCTCCAGCCAGCCGGCGATATCGGCGATCGTGCCCATGCGCGGGGCTCTTCGATAGAGGTTCATTAGCCCGCCGAGGGCCGGCGTCGCCTCGACCAGTGTCACCCTGTGGCCGGCCAGAGCGGCGATGCGCGCCGCTTCCATTCCGCCCGGTCCACCGCCGACGATCAGCACACGACGCGGGGCGGAGGCGGCGCGGATCATGCCCTCGGCCAGGCGTGTCTCATCGCCGGCTGCGGTGTTCACCACGCAGCCAAGCCTGCCGGCGGTGGCGACCCGCCCAATGCAACCCTGGTTGCAGGCGATGCAGGGGCGAACCTGCTCCGGATGGCCGGCCGTCGTCTTGGCGACGATGTCAGGATCGGCGATGTGGGCGCGCACCATGGAGATGATGTCCGCCTCGCCCGCGCGCAGGACCTGCTCGACCTCCTCGAGGGTGCGGAAGCGGCCGTTGAGCAGTCGCGGCAGCTTCAGGTCGGCCACGGGCGGAGCCGTGTAGGGGATCTGGAAGCCGGTCGACGTATCCATGCCGCCAACCTGGCGGTGCAGCGCGTAGTAGTCGCCGTATGACATGTTGACGTAGTCCACGAGACCGTCGTCCTGCAGGCGGTGGGCCACCAGGCCGACGTCAGCCATGCCTAGGATCCGGGCGTCGGCGCTGTCACTGAGGCGGACCCCGACCACGAAGCTGGGCGACACCGTATCGCGCACGGCTCTCAGTACTCGCCGCAGCAGCCGCATGCGGTTTTCCAGCGAACCGCCGTACGCGTCGGTTCGTTCGTTGAGCACGGGTGACAGAAACTGAGCCAACAAATAGCCGTGGCCGGCGTGGATCTCGACCCCGTCGAGACCGCCGCGTTCTGTTCGCCGCGCCGCCGCCGCATAGGCGGCGACGAGGGCCTCGATATCGAGCGGCGTCATCGGCTGCGGCGCCACCCCGGCGATGGGGTTGGGAACCGTGGAGGGCGCCCACGGCGGCGAGCCGTCCGGCTGCATATAGATGTGGCCGCCGTGCCAGAGCTGCTGGAAGAGGCGCATCCCGGTCGGCGCGATCGCCTTGGCAAGGCGCTGGTAGCCATCGACGACGGAGTCGTCGAGATTGGCGAGCGACAGCACGGATGACGGATGGACGCCGGCGGCCTCGAGGATGGTGAGGCCGACGCCGCCTTCGGCCCGAGCCAAGTGATAGGCGATCAACTCGTCGGTGATCTGGCCGCCCTTGGCCATCATGGTGGCGTGGGCGGCGCGGGCGATCCGGTTCTTGACCGTCAGCTTGCCGATCCGAATCGGGCTCAAGGCGCGTTCGTACATCGCCGGTCCTCCGCTTTCACAGTTATATCAAACAGTGTTAGTTACTCAAGCAAAGCGACGAGCGGGTGATTGGGATGGGAGACTCGCCGGCGGCGCGGCCGCCCTTGAGCGGGCTGCGAGTGCTGGAGATCGGCCACTTCGTGGCCGCGCCGTTCGCGGCCCGCATTCTCGGCGACCTGGGGGCCGACATCATCAAGATCGAGCCGCCTGGCGGCGACCCGGCCCGGCAGTGGGGCGAACAGGTGAATGGCCGCTCGCTCTGGTGGTCGATGCACGGCCGCAACAAGCGCAGCGTAACCCTGAATCTCAAACACCCGCAGGCTCGCGCCGTGGTCCTGTCGCTGATCCCGCACTGCGACGCGGTGATCGAGAACTTCCGTCCCGGGCAGCTGGCCAAGCTGGGTCTGGCGCCAGAGACCTTGCGGTCGGTCAGGCAGGACCTCGTCATCGCCCACATCTCCGGTTTTGGGCAGACCGGTCCCTATCGCGACCGCGCCGCCTTCGGCGTCATCGGCGAGGCGATCGGCGGCCTGCGTTACCTGACCAATCATCCGCCGGGCGAACGCAACCTGCCGCCAGTCCGCGTGGGGGTGAGCATCGGCGACTCGATATCCGGTCTCTACGCGGTCATCGGCCTGCTGGCGGCGCTCTGGGCGCGCGACCGCGCCGGCGGCGATGGTCTTGGCCGGACGGCGGACGTGGCCCTGACGGAGAGCGTCCTCACGCTCATGGAAGGGATGCTGCCGGAGTATGGCGCGCTCGGCCGGGTCAAGCAGCCGACGGGCGGAGGCATCGCCACGGCGGCGCCCACCAACGCCTATCCGACCGCCGATGGCCAGTGGATGTTGATAGCGGCCAATTCCGAGCCTCTATTCGCCAAGCTGATGTCGCTGATCGAGCGCTCGGACCTGATCGGCGCCCCGGACTACGCCGGCAACCAGAAGCGCGTCGCCAACGCCGCCGCGCTGGATTCGATCATCAACGACTGGACGGGGCGGCATAGCGCCGAGGCGTTGGAAGCCCTGTTGACCGAGGCCGATATCCCCAGTTCAAAGGTCTACACCGCCGCCGACATCGCGGCCGATCCGCAGTATCGAGATCGCGGCATGATCAGGCCCGTCCCCGATCCGGGCCTCGGCGCCGACATCCTGCAAGCTGGGATCGTCCCGCACATGGTTGAGACGCCAGGTGAAATCCGCTGGCCTGGCCCGGCCCTGGGCGCGCACACGGACGAGGTGCTGCGGGAACTGGCGGGCTACGACGACGCGCTGATCGCCGAACTCCGGCGAGAGGATGTGATCTGAGTGGCAAGTGCTGGTGCGGACAGGGCCGCTCAGATCGACCGTGTGTTCTCGGCCGCAACCCCGATCGCACGCCTCTCATAGGACCTGCGGGCCAGGAGCGCGGTCGGAACGATGACCGTCACCATCGCCGCCTCCACCAGGGTCAGGCCCCCGGCGAGGCTGCGGGGGCCCTGGAGACGATCGCTGATCATGCCTACGGCCGTAGGTCCGACCCCAAGACCCGCGAGGGTGTAGACCATCATGTTGAAAGAGGCCGCCACGCCGCGGAATCCATCCGCCGTGAGGAACTGCATCCCGGCGTAAACGGATGGCAGGGTGAAAGTCGATTCGAACACGAACAGGCTGAAGAGGGCGATGGCGAGCGGCAGGCTGGCCACATAACCTACCCCGGCCACCGTGAGCAGCGCGACGAGGCTGCCGCCGGCCATGATCACCAACGGCGCCCCCTCGACACCCCAGCGCCGCAACCGGTCGAGGAGAAGGCCGCCGCTCAGCGTACCAAGTGGGCCGGCCGTAACGCCGACGAGGCCAATCAGCTCACCGGCTGCAGCCGGCGAGAGCCCGTGAGCCCGGACCATCAGGCTGGATGACCAGCTGGTCATAGCGTAGCCGGTCACCGCCGTCATGGCGGCGGCCAGCAGAAAGGGGGCGTAGCCGCCGAGATTCCGCGCCAGGTAGGCGAGCCCTTGGCCGGTCGCCGCGAGGCTGACCGAGAGCCTGTTCTTGGCCGGTTCGGCTCGCCGCGTCTCCCTCACAAAACCGAGCAGGATGAGGACAGGCGCTGCCAGGACCCCCGCGAAGACGAACGCGGCCTTCCATGGCGCGAGGAGGCCAATCCCTGGGACATGCAGGCCGCCCGCTCGCTCTAGCGCCGCCAGGACGCCGCCCCCGGCCAGGAAGGCCAGGCCGTAGCCGAAGTTGGCCCCCAGCCCCATGATGGCCGTGCCGCGCCCCAATTCCGACGGCCCGAAATAGGTCGCCAGCAGCGACATCCCCGCCGGGATCAGGCAGGCTTCGCCCATGCCAACGAAGATCCGCGCCATAAACAGCGTTGCGAAAGACGTGGAGGCGGCCGCCATGGCGGTGGAGAGGCTCCAGACCACCAGACCAAGGATGATCAGGTTGCGGCGGTTGACTGCGTCGGCCAGCGCGCCGAGCGGGATCGCGAAACCGCAATAGAGGGCGGCGAAGCCCGTTCCCTGAAGCAGGCCGAGCTGGGTATCGTTGAGGCGAAGATCCGCTCGCACCGGCTCGGAGACCAGCACCATCACGAAACGATCGATGATCGCCACCGTCTGCGCGCAGCAGAGCACCGCCGCCACGTACCATTTGTAGCCGCCGGTTCGCGGCTCCGCGGCGGTCGGCCGCCGCAAGGTCACGCCTTTTGCGGCTTGAGGGCGCCGAGGTCGAAGTAGTCTCGCCACTGGGCGATGCGGCCGTCTTTGACCTCGAAGGCGCCCATGACCGGCACGACGATCCGATCATCGCCGCGCCGAAAGCGATCGACGCGTTCAGTCAGCACCACGTTACCGCTAGCGGCGATGTTGAGGAGTTCCCACTCGCATTCGTCCACCGGCCAGGCGGCGAGATGGGCGCGGACCGCCGCGCGGCCGGTCACCGGCGCCAGGGGCATGTTGTGGTAGACGACGTCCTCGGCCAGCAGGCCATGGATGCGCGCCTCGTCGAGGGCGCTCCAGGCCGCCACGAAGGCCTTCACCGTCTCTTCGGGACTCATGCGCTTCTCCCGCGGCGCGCCGCCGCAACGCCCTTGTTTCTCTAACAGTGCATGATTTAATCGCTCGCGTAAGCGCCAGGTCAAGCGCGGTTCGACGGCGGGAGGATTACGGTGGCTCAGCCCTATCCGGAGGCTCTGTCAGCGCTGCTGGACAAACAGGCCGTGACGGAGACACTGCTTGGCTATTGCCGTGCGGTCGACCGGCGCGACGCCGACCTCATGCGCAAGGTTTATTGGCCAGACGCCGTCGACGATCACGCGGTCTTCAAGGGTGATGTCGAGGCCTTCATCCGCTACAGCTTTCCGTTCCTCGAGGGCGTCGTCACCGCTCACACCATCAGCAATATCTGGGTCGACCTGACCGGACCGTCGGAGGCGTTCTCCGAGTGCTATTTCCAGGCCTTCCATGATTTTCCGTCGACCGAGGGCCCACGCCTGGAGCGAACCGTAGGTGGCCGCTACCTCGACCGGCATGAGAAGCGCGGCGAGGAATGGCGGATCATCGCCCGCACCCTGGCGATCGACTGGTATCACGAACGACCGGCCAACTCGGTCTGGGACAGCGGCCGCTACACAGGCCTGGAAAACCGCGGTGCGCCGAAGCCGCATGACCCGCTCTATCGGCTGCACCCCCGAGGGACAAACGCCTGATCAGCGTCAGATCCAAACTTCGATTGCCAGAGGCCGCGCGGAGACTTATCAATCAGTGTCTGACAAACTGCCTGCGGGATATTGCCGTCTGAGGCAGGGCCTGGGAGCGAACGATGAGCGGGCATAGCGCCGTCAGTGAGTTGCCATCCCAGCCGGCAGACGTGAGCTTCGCCGATCCGGCCTTTCTCGCCGACCCTTGGTCGGCCATGCTCAGGCTTCAAGAGGAAGCTCCCGTCTTCTTCAGCAAGAACCAGGGCGGCTGGATTCTGTCGCGGCACGAGGACGTGCGCGCCGCCTTTGCCGACCGACGCTTCTCAGCCTCCCGAGTCGAACAGCTCTTCCGCGGCATGCCGCCCGAGATTCAGAAACAGCTGGAGGCGGTGCGCCTCTACACCGGGCTGATGGTCAACAGGCTCGACGATCTCGACCACACTCGCGTCCGCTCGCTGATGGTCAGGGCCTTCGACCGCGGGGCGGTGAAGAAGGTGGAGACCTTCATCGGCGAGGTGGTCGACGAAGTCCTCGATGAGTGTGAACGACTTGGCGAGTTCGATTTCCTCAAGGTGGTGAGCGCTGTCCTGCCGACACGGGTGATGGTGCGTCTGTTCGGCCTGCCGCTCGAATACCAGCCGCTGTTGTTCGAGATGGCCTCCAACTTCACCGCCGCCAGCGCCGCGGCGACCGTCACCCCCGAACTCCTGCTGCAGCTCGACAAGTCGATCCGGACCATGAACGAGGTCTTCAACCGCTTCATTCCGGAACGGGAGGTGAATCCGGGCGACGACCTAGTCTCCCTGATGGTGCATGCCAGGGATGGTCTCAATCGCCTCACCAACGATGAGATGCTGGCTCAGATCCACGGCATGGTGGTGGCCGGCGCCGAGACCACTGCGCATACCCTGGCCACGCAGACCCATCGGATTGCCAGGCAGCCCAGGCTGCAGACGGTGCTGCGGGAAACGCCGGAGCGGGCCTTCGACCTCACCACCGAGCTGCTTCGCTATCCGGGCACGGTGAAATGCATGACCCGCTTCGCCCGCGAGGACATCGAGTTGCACGGCCAGCAGATCGCCAAGGGCGATCTGGTCTGGATCATGCATGCCGGCGCGAATGTCGATCCGAGGGTGTGGGACGACGCGTTCGAAACCGACTTCGAGCGCTCCAACCTGCGGGACTCCATGGCCTTCGGCCCGGGGCTGCACTTCTGCGTCGGTCATATCCTGGCGCGCACGGAACTGACCGCCTTCCTGACGCGGGCGTTCGCTCGCTTCGACATCGAGATTCTGCAGGAGCGAATCGAGATGGTGCCCAGCTACATCTTCTATGGCTTCCGAGAGCTGAAGGTGCGCTTCACGCCGCGCCACGGCTGATGCGGCTGGAAGACAAGATCGCTCTTGTCACGGGCGGCCTGCGCGGCATCGGCAGGGCGATTGTCGAACGATTTGTCGAGGAAGGCGCCCGGGTGGTCGTCGTCGATCTCGATGACGAGGCGCCCGATCTCCCGGCGGACGACCGCGTCGCCTACGCACGGCTGGATGTGACCGATAGCGCCGGCTGGACCGCCGTCCTTGCCAAGATCGAGCGGCGGTTCGGTCGGCTGGACATCCTCGTCAACAATGCCGGCGCCAGCCGGGCTGGAACGATCGTCGACACCTCCGACGCGGATTGGCGGTTCGTGATGGAGACCAACGCCTTCAGCGTCTTCCTTGGCTGCCGCCATGCCGTGGTCGCGATGGCGGACCGCGGCGGCGCGATCATCAACATCGCCTCGGCGCGTGGCCTACGGGTCGGATCGACCCAGTGCGCCTATTCGGCCTCCAAGGCCGCCGTGCTCAGCCTGACCGAGAGCGTCGCCCTGCACTGCGGGGAAACGGGACTGCCGATTCGCTGCAACGCCATATGCCCGGGCGTAATCGACACGCCGCTCATGCGCCGGCACGCAGAAGCTTTGGGTGGAGCCCAGGCAGCAGGCGCGATGGCGGCGCTCCAGGTCAACGGCCGTCTCGGCACGCCCGGCGAGGTCGCGGCCGCCGTCGCTTTTCTCGCGTCGGACGAAGCGAGTTTCATCACCGGCGCCACCCTGCGGGTCGATGGCGGATTCGTCATCCGCGATCGTTGACCTGGCCGACTCGCAGCATCCGATCGAGCCCCTCGATCGACCGGCGGTAGAAGTCTTCGATCCGCGCGGCCAGGTGTTCGGGCGGAACCTCGAAATCGCTCGCCTCCGATCTCCAGCGGATCTCGACGCCGCCGCCGTCGAGCGGCGTGAGCCTGATCTCGCCGCGGACATTTTGCGCCGGCAGTCCGTGGGGCGGCAGAACCAGATAGCGGAGGCTATGAGCGGCGGGGTCGATCGTCTCCAGCCGCTCCCGCACCTCGCGCCCGCCGAGCGAAACTGTGCGGACGGTTCCCGGCCCCTCGCCTTCCGCCACGCAACCGGAAATGCCGGCCGCCCACAGATCGATCCGCCCGAAGGCCGCGACGGCCGTCCAGACGGCCTCCGCGGAATGGTCGAGCGTCACCCGGACATCGGCATAGGTCACGGCGCTTTGCGCCATCGACGGCTCCCTCGCGGAAATTAACTAACAGTGTATTGTTTGCGTCGTCAACGCGCCGGCGGAGTCGGCGTTGCGGCGGGGGGTGGCCGAATGGAGCAAGCGTTGCGTTTCTCGACGGACGAGGGCCTGGGGCTGGTTGGACAGATGGACGGCGCGGTGGCCGGGCCGCTGGTGCTCCTGCTGCACGGCGGCGGCCAGACGCGCCACGCCTGGACCGAAACCGCCGACCGGCTGGCAGGCGACGGGTTCGACGTCGCCCGCTACGACGCGCGGGGGCACGGCGACAGCGACTGGGCGCCGGACGGCGACTACCGCATGGAGACCCATGCCCGCGACCTGATCGGTGTGCTGCGTGCGCTGGGCCGCCCCGCCGCCCTGGTCGGCGCGTCGATGGGCGGCGTGGCGGCGCTGATCGCCGCCGCCGCGGCCCCCGCCCAGGTATGGGCGCTGGCGCTGGTGGACATTGTGCCACGCTTCGCCCCGGCCGGGGTCGAGCGCATCCGAGCGTTCATGACCGCCCATCCCGATGGCTTCGCCACCCTCGAGGAGGCGGCCGCGGCGGTGCGCGCCTACAATCCCAACCGCCCGCCGCCGAAGACCCCTCAGGGACTGCTGCGCAGCCTGCGCGAGCGCAACGGCAGGCTGCACTGGCACTGGGATCCCGCCGTGGTCGGCGCTCCGCCGGACGAGACCCTGGCCGCCATGCTGAGCGAGCGCCTGGCGTCGCTGCCGCCGACTCTGCCCCTGCTGTTGGTTTCGGGGTTGCAAAGCGACGTGGTCGATCTCGAAGCGATCGCGACCTTCCGCCACCAAGCGCCCCAGGCTGAAACGATCGCCGTCGCGCGGGCCGGCCACATGGTGGCCGGCGACCGCAACGACGCCTTTGGCGATGCGATCAGCGACTTTCTGGTGAGGTCGTCGCCAGAGGCTTCTACACAGCTGGCGCCGCGCCGAAGGCCTTCTTCAGGGCGGGACGGTCGATCTTGAGCGTCGCGTTGCGGGGCATGACATCGACCGTGGCGAAGTGCTTGGGCAGCTTGAAACGGGCGAGCTTGCCCTCGGCGTGAGCCAGGAGTCCGTCGAGCGTGACGTCGCCGCCTGGCGCAGGTTCGACGATCGCCATCCCGACCTCGCCCCAACGATCGTCGGGCACGGCAATCACGGCCACTTCCTGAACGCCCGGCGCGCTCGAAAGGATGAGTTCAACCTCGGCCGGATAGATGTTCTCGCCGCCCGAGCGATAGACCTCGCGCAGGCGGTCGACGATGTAGAGGCGGCCGGCTTCGTCCAGGCGGCCGCAGTCGCCGGTGCGAAACCAGTCGCCGGTAAAATAATCGTCACGGGGCCGGCGCCAGTATCCGGGCGTGATCGCCGGGCCGCGGGTCCAGATCTCGCCCACCTCGCCCGGACCGACGTCAGCGCCGCTGGCATCGACCAAGCGCAGATCCGTGCCGGGGTTCACCAATCCCGAGCAGTTGCGCAGCGCCAACTCGCGACCGCTTTCCAGCACTGAGACGTTCGGCCCTTGTTCGGTCGAGCCATAGGCCAGCTGCAGGAAGATCCCTCGATCCTGCCAGGCTTGATGAACCCAGACGGTCTTCGGGCCCCAGCCCCCGAACAGACCGGTGCGGAGGGTCGGAAACTGGGTCTCGCCGAACGACGGGAGGGCGGTGATCAACTCGTACATCTGCAGAACGCCGCAGAGGTGAGTGATCCCCACCGCCGGGTCGGCCAGCAGGCGCAGGGTGACTTCCGCGTCGAAGCGACGCGTGGTGGTGACGTGGCCGCCCCAATAGAGCACCGGGTTCGAGAAAGTGTTGAGGCCGCCAGCGTGGAACAGGGGCACGATGTTGAGGTGATGGACGCCTCGCTCGCCGGTCCGCGAGGTCTGGGCGCTGTTGATCGCCTGATGCTTGAGCGTGCCCTGGCTGCACAGGGCGCCCTTGGGCAGGCCGGTGGTGCCTGAGGTGTACAGGAGATGGGTGATCTCGGCCTCGTCGTGGATCCCGCCCGGCAACGCCGCCGCATCGTTCTCGATCAGCTGGTCGTAGGGGCTCCCGCCGATCTCGTCGCACCACAGCAGGCGCTGCTCGATCCCGGCGGCCCCAGCCAGCTCGTCGCCTCTTTCCCGCCAGGTTTCGTCATAGATGAGGACGCCAGGCTCGGCGTCCTTGGCCAGCGCCGCCATCTCGCCTACCGCCAGACGCCAACTGAAAGGGGTGAAGATCAGGCCCGCGCGCATGCAGGCGAACTGCAGTTCGAACACCCGGGTGTCGTTTTCGGCGATCAGGGCCACGCGTTCGCCCGGCCCAAGCCCGAGGCCATGCCGCAGCCGGTGCGCCAGGCGCCCCACCCGCCGGTCGAGCTCGCCCCAGCTGACCGTCAGCTTGCGCTCGACACAGGTCACCGCCGGCGCGTCCGGCTGGCGCACGCCGTGATAGGCGACCCAATCGCGGACCCAGGGCATGGTCATCCGCCTCCTGTTTCCTTGATGAAGATCTCCTGCGCCACCGAAGCGACGAGCGCGCCGGCCTCATCGTAGAAACGGCCCGTCGCAAACCCGCGGCCGTCGGCAGCGCGGGTGGACTCCTGAACATGCAACAGCCAGCGATCGAGGCGAGCCGGTGTGTGCAGCCAGACGGCGTGGTCAAGCGAGGCGCCGAACAGGCCGCGGGCGGCGATCAGGTCTTCCCAGACGATGGGATGCTGGTTGGTCACCGCATCGCTCAGGGTCAGATCGCTGGCGAAGAGCAGCAGAGCCGTGCGCAGGACAGGATCGTCAGGCAGTTCCTCGTCGACCCGCATCCAGACGCGTTGGCGGCCATCGCCGATCCGCTGCTCCCACGGCGGTTGATCCACGTGGCGCAGGTCGATCGGCCAGGGCACACCGGCATTCACGGGCAAGTCGGCGCCGTGCATGGCGATCAGCAGCGCGTCGCGCGGCGGGATCGTGTCCGGCGGCGGCGCCTCCGGGGCCGGCGACTGATGCGCGATACCCTGGGTGGGCGCGGCGAAGGAGAACATGAAGCTGATTATCGCCTCGCCGTCCTGCTCGGCCCGCACCTGGCGGACGGAGAAGCTGCGCGTGTCCCGGAGGCGATCCACGACGTAGGTAACTTCCCGGCCGGGATCGCCGAGACGCAGGAAGTAGCCGTGTGTGGAATGAAGGCGCCGGCCGGGATCGACGGTCTTGGCCGCCGCAATCGACGCTTCGGCCAGGCTTTGCCCGCCGTATATGCGGTCGAACGCGCCCGCGGTTTGCGTGGCGGCGAAGCGGTCGTCGCCGATAGCCTCGATGCCGGCGAGGCGGTCGATCAGGCGGCCCAGCACCGCCGTTCGCTCGCCTCGCGTCCGTCCGAGCAGCGCGTCGGTTATTCCGGCCACGATCGCGGTGTCCACCAGGACAGACGTAGATTTATATTGGCTATGTCGGCCTCCCTATCGGCGGCGCCTGACGGACTATCGTCTCCTCGCAGGCTGAGCTAACACGTAAACTAACGATGTTTGGTGTCAACGGAGGCTCCTGATGCCGGCCCTCGCGGTCCAAGGGGATATGCCGACGGCGGCGCGGACGCTCGCCAACCTGATCAGCGATAGACACAGCTGTCGCGGCTTTCTCCCCACCCCCGTGCCGCGGACAACGATCGAGACCATCCTGAACATCGCCCAGGGGGCCGCGTCCTGGTGCAATTCTCAGCCCTGGCAGGTCGTGGTCACCGAAGGCGCGGCCACCGAGCGGTTCCGCGATGCTCTCTTCGCTTATGCCCGCGGCCGACAGACGGCTGATCGGCCCGACTTCGCATTCCCGGAACGCTATGTCGGCGTCTATAAGGATCGGCAGCGGGAGACCGGTTGGGCGCTCTATAAGAGCGTGGGCGTGGCTCACGGCGACCGCGAGGCCTCGGGACGGCAGATGCTCGAGAACTTCCGGCTGTTCGGCGCGCCACATGTGATGATCGTGACCACCGAGACCGACCTTGGGGTCTATGGCGCGATCGATTGCGGCGCCTATGTCGCCCACGTCATGCTCGCAGCCCAGAGCCTGGGCGTAGCGACCATCGCGCAGGCCGCCCTGGCCGGGGTCGCCGACTTCGTGCGGGACTATTTCGCCTTGCCGCCGGCGCGCCGGATCGTCTGCGGCATTTCCCTCGGCTATGCCGACCCCGCTCACCCCGCCAACAGCTTTCGGACCAACCGCGCGAGCCTCGAACAGGTCGTCCGCTACGAGACCTGAGCGGCGAATTTGGCGGCCTGCTGGCCGGCGATCCGCCCGAAGACCAGAGCGTTGGCGATGTAGTTGCCGCCGCCGACGTATCTCTCGCCCAACACGCCGCCGGCCGTCTCGCCCGCCGCATAGAGCCCCGCGATGGGGCGAGCGTCAGCCCCAAGCACGCGGGCGTCCGGGTCGATGCGCAGGCCCGCCGACGTCGCCCCAAAGCTCGCCGCGTGAACTTCGGCCGCATAGAAGGGCGCCGTCTCGACGGCTGAGAGCGGACCGCTTTTGAGAAACTGGCGATCCCCGCCGGCGCGAACGTCGGCGTTGTAAGCCTCGATCGCGCCGATGAGGCCGAACGGGTCGATCCCCGCCTTGAGCGCCAGATCCTGCAGCGTGTTTGCCTGCAGCACCCGTCCCTTCGCCGCCTCTTCGGCCAGACGATCGCTGGAATAGGCGAAATCGCCCACCCCGAGCTTGTCGGCGAAGGGGTGTCGTGATGGCGAGGCGGCGCGGGTCGGTTCGTCGTAGATGGCGAAGCACAGCTTGCCGGGCTGATCTTCGATGCGATGCCCGGCGATGCAGTAGGGCCAGGTTTCGTCCATGAACCTCTGGCCGGCGCGATTGACGAAGACCAGCCACGGGGGATGAAAGTCCGCCACGTCGCGCGAGAATCCGGGCGAGGCGTTGACCAGCAGACGGTTCTTCCCAACCACGTCGGCCCCGAGCGCGCGGGCCATCAGGATGCCATCGCCCCGACTCGTGGCCGATCCGAAATAGAACGACCAGCGCTCGTCCTGTTCGGCGACATCCGGATTGAATTCGGTCAGCAGCGCCCGGTTGGCGCCATAGCCGCCGCTCGCCAGCACGACCGCCCCGGCATGAATCTCAACGCCTTGCGCACTCACCCCGGTGACGGCCCCATCGTCAGTCGCCAAGCCTTCGACCCGAATACCGGCATGGATCTCGACCTGACGGGCCGAGGCAGCGCCCAGAAGGTGATCGAACAGGGCGCTTCCGGAGCCGCGCACGTGATGGCCGCGAGGCGTGTCATCGACGCCAGAGACGTATAGCCCCTCTACCGGGACCTCGGCGCCCAGGTCGACCAGCCACTCCAGCGTGGGCGCAGCCTGTTCGCAAAGACGCCGGATCAGCCACGGCTCCAGATTCCAGCGGTTGAAGGTCATGTAGTAGCGATACATGGCCTCGGCGCTGTCGATGACGCCGGCCGCCTGCTGGACGCTGGTGCCGGCCGCATAGATCACGCCGCCAGAGAGCGCCGTCGACCCTCCCGGCCGCTTGCCAGCTTCGAGCACCACAACCGATGCGCCAGCGTCGGCGGCCTCGATGGCCGCAGCCAGGCCCGCGCCTCCCGCGCCGACGACAAGAACGTCGCAGTCACGCACCCCCGATCACCGATAGATCGGCGTCGAGAGGCGGTTCAGGCGACGGGTTCGGGGGTTAGCTGGGGCAGGGGCTTGGGCGCCGGCTGATAGCGCTCCACGGTCGAACGGACGAACGGTCCGTCGTACTCGCCTTGGGTCGCCGGCGTGTCATCGGCGAGGATCTCGTGGGCGTACCGGGTGTCTTCTTCGTTGATCGGGCGGGTGTAGTAGGTCCACTCGATCAGGTTCTTGTCCGGATCGAAGGTGTAGATCGAGCGGATGAATTCGTGATCCGTCAAGGACACGTGGTAGCCGTTGTCCAGCCAGTTCTGTTTGCGCTGCTGGAGTTCCTCCTCGCCGCCTTTGCAGGTGAAGGCGAAGTGGTTGACCCAGCGCGGCAGCCCCAGCCCGGTGGAGATCGCGCTCCTCCACTGATCCGGGTCGAGCTGGACCCCCTCGAGGCCGCGCAGGTCCCAGAGCGCCATCGTCTCCCCATCGCCGATGTCGTAGAACATGTGCTTCGTCCAGCCGCCCCCCGTGGCCTGACGCTTCACCCCCGCCACGAGGGGGAACCCCATCACCTTGGTGTAGAAGTGGTGCGCCATTTCGAAATTCTTGGTCGCAATCGCGAAATGATGAACGGGCATCTTGGCTTCCTCCGATCCCCCTTGACCGCCACCAACCGTCGGCGCCTTCGCCGTCTTATCTAACATTGATCGAAAACAGCGGCAAGCGCTCGCCCCTGGGCCGAACCCGCTCATCGAGCGCCCTGCCCAATCCCCTGACACGCCAACGACTTATGGTCGGTGTGCGAAAATCCAATTGCGATCCAAAACAGACACCGTATGATAGGTCTTGGGCTTGGAAATGCCGGAGGGCCGAATGCAGGTCGCGTTGATGTCGTTGGGCGACAAGACGGATGATCCCGTCACGGGGCGTCGTTTCTCGGCTGCAGAGCGCTATGCGATGACTCTGGACGCCGCCGACATCGCTGACCGGGTTGGCCTGCAGGGCTACTACATCGGCGAGCACCACGGGATCAGCTACACCTTCTCCTCGCCGGCGGTCGTCCTCGCGGCCATCGCCGCCAGAACCAAGCGCCTCCGTTTGGGCACCTCGGTGGCGCTGGCCGCCAATCTCGATCCGCTGCGCATGGTGGAGGACTACGCGACCGTGGACCTGATCTCGGGCGGCCGGCTCGAGCTGGTGACCGGCCGGGGCAATTTCTTCGTCAAGACGTTCGACCTGTTCGGTCAGAAGGCCGAAGAGTCGGCGGCGCGGTTCGCCGAGGCGATGAAGCTCGCCTGCGCCCTTTGGCCGGGCAAGCCGGTCCATTGGGAAGGCCAGTTCCGGGCCCCGATCACCGGCCAGAATCTGGAGCCTGCTCCCGTACAGATCGAGCGCCCGCCGTTCTGGATCGGCGGCGGAAGCTCCCCGGAAACCGCCAGGCTAGCTGGGGAGCTCGGCGTCAAGCTCATGCTCCCGAGCGCCTTTGGTCGCCCGGACAGGTTCATCGAGGTTGCCGACATCTATCGCGAGGCGTTCGCCAAGGCTGGCCACAAACACGCCGCGGCCGTCGGCGCCTGCTGGCACGGCTGGGTCGGCAAGACCGACGCCGCCGCCAGGGAGCGCTACGAACCGCGCTATCGCGCCTATCACGCCTTCAACCTGGCGGTGATCAAGAGCGTGAATCCCGATCCGCCGGCCTTCGTGAACAGTCCGTTCGACTATGAGGTGCTCGCCACCAAGGGGCCGGCGATCGTCGGCGGTCCGGCGAAGTTCGCCGATAGGTTGTCGGAGCTGAGCCAGCTGGTTGGCGCCGACCTCAACCTGATCAAGATGGACATGGGTGGCGTGGGCCGCGAAGAATACCTTGAGATGGTGGAAATGCTCGGCGCCGACGTCCTGCCTCAGCTCGACGGATTCGTCTGCGTGCCTGCGCGCGCCGTCAACGGCTGAGATGGCGGCTGGCCGCACAGCGGCGCGTGGTCCTCTCGCGGGCGTGCGCATCCTCGACCTGAGCGGGCTGGGGCCGGCGCCATTCGCGACCATGATGCTGGCCGATTTTGGCGCCGAGGTGCTCAGCGTCCGCCGTCCCGATCCGCTTCCCTTCGATCCAAGCGCGGCCATGTCACGGGGCAAGACGTCGATCGGGCTCGACCTGCGCCGGCCGGAAGGCCAGGCCGTCGCCCGCCGCCTCGCCGGGTCGGCGGACATTCTCGTCGAGGGGTTCAGGCCTGGCGTGATGGAGCGACTGGGCCTGGGTCCAGACACGCTCATGGCCGACAACCCCCAGCTGATCTACGGCCGGCTGACGGGCTGGGGGCAGGACGGCCCGTACGCCCGGCGCGCGGGTCACGACATCAACTATCTTGCCATCTCCGGCGCGCTCAATGTGATCGGCGAGGATAAGCCGACCGCGCCGCC
The DNA here is from genome assembly GCA_049519835.1 of Caulobacteraceae bacterium. Classification (GTDB taxonomy): domain Bacteria; phylum Pseudomonadota; class Alphaproteobacteria; order Caulobacterales; family Caulobacteraceae; genus Acaudatibacter. The sequence goes on from JBEKQJ010000009.1 coordinate 23,524, forward strand.
GGGATTGCTGGGCGACTTGGCCAACGGCTCCTACACTCTGGTGATCGGCCTCCTCCTGGCGCTGGTCGAGCGGGCGCGGACGGGCCGAGGCCAGGTGATCGACGCGGCGATTGTCGATGGCGCCGCCTACATGCTGGGGCCGATGTTCGGCGAGCTGGAGCTGGGCCTCTGGGATGGCGAGCCCGCGCATTCGCTCCTCGGCGGCAAGGCGCCCTTCTACGGCGTCTATGCCTGCGCCGACGGCAAATGGTTCTCGGTGGGGGCGATCGAGCAGAAGTTCTACGCGGCCATGCTGGCGATCCTCGGCCTGGACGATGTCGACTCCACGGCCGAAGCGCAGATGGATCGCACCCAGTGGCCCCAGCTGCGCGAGCGCATCGCGGCGGCCTTCCGGACCCGACGCCAGGCCGAGTGGGAGGCGCGGTTCGCCGAGGTCGATTCCTGCGGCGCGCCGGTGCTGACGCTCGAGGAACTCGCCGTCGATCCGCACATCGCCGCCCGTAGCTCGGTCACCGCCGATGCGGCGGGTGTGCTGACGGCGGCCCCTGCGCCGCGTCTCTCCGCCCATCCCGAGCTGACGACGGAGATCACGGCGAGACGAAGCGAAGACGCAAAGACCGTGCTCGCCGCGGCAGGATTCTCGGGGCCGGAAATCGAAGGGCTGATCGAGCAGGGGATCGTCCGGACGGTGTGACTTCGGCAGGCCTGAACGGCCGCCGTATTGGGAGGAGCCAGTGTCGCTCGACGCCATTTTCAAGCCGATCACGATCAACGGCCTTGTCGTCAAGAATCGTATCGCGCGCGCCAGCCACGGCACCAGCTACGGTCGCGGTATCGTCAGCGATGACCTCATTGCCTACCACGAGGCGCGCGCCGAGTCGGGGGTGGGACTGAACATCCTGGAGGCGACGGTGATTCACCGCTCCACCGCCAACCACACCGTCGATGCGGTGGACGACAGCGTCATTCCGGGCTTCGAAGCCCTGGCGCGTTCATCCGACAAGTTCGGAATGCGCACCTTCGTGCAGCTCTGGCACGGCGGACACCGCTGGGCTCCCGCGAGCGGCCAGGCGCCGCTGTCAGCTTCCAA
>JBEKQJ010000010.1:0-28205 GCA_049519835.1 Caulobacteraceae bacterium
GGCGGTGCGTGGATCGCGATCCGCGGCGGGGCTGGCTTCGGCGGCGGCGGCGGAGCCTTCTGCGGCGGCTGGGGATCGAACGTCACCACGGTGGGCGGGGGGTCGGGCAGATCCTGCGTCCGGAAGGTATGGAAGGTCATCGTCACCAGCGCGGCGCCGACGGCCAGGTGGACGGCGACCGAGGCGGCGACGCCGAGGGTGGCGGCACGATCGCGCCTGAAGCGGACGGCGAGTTGCGGAACAGCGGCGGTGAGGAGCGTGACCATGACCTGAACCTCCCTGCAGGATTGCCTGCAGATGAGGACGCGCCGGGTCCGGCCCGACGTAAAGATGGCCGCCCGCCTGCGGGCGCAAGTGAATGCAGATACTGATCTTTTCCGGCTTCGGTCGGGAAAGCCCGGCGTGGGCGGCGGGATATTTTCCCGAGTCTGGCGGCTCTAACGACCGGAGTCAGGCGTAGGGGATTCGGACGCCGGGTTCATCGGCGGGAAAATCGCGCAAGTCGCGTGTCACCAGCAGCGCGCCGCGCGTGCGCGCCGAGGCCCAGACGATGGCGTCAGGCAGCTTCAGACGGTGACTGCGTCGCAGCGCGGCCGCGTCTTCGGCGACTGGCGGATCGAGGCCGATCACTTCGAAGGTGGAAAGCCAGGCCCGCGTTTCGGCGGCCTCGGCCTCGGTCGCTCCGACCATGACCTCCATCCAGGTGACAATACTGATCGCTGGCGCGTCAAAACGGGCGATCTCGTCGCGCGCCTCCGCGCGGCCGGTGAGGAAGTCGATCAGGATATTGGTGTCGAAGACCGCCTTCACCATTCGTCGCGAAGGCGCCGCTGGTATTCGACCCCGTCAGCCACCCGATCTCGCCAAAGGCCGAACGCGGCCGCCGCTTCCACCGCCGGATTGCGCCGGAGGTAATCATCGATGGCCGCGCGGACGAGCTGCGCGCGGGAGACCCCGCGCCGGCCGCGCAAGGCGTCGAGCGCTTTCAGGTCTTCGTCAGGGATGTCGATCAAGGTTCTCATGCACTCGCCATCCGATATACACATCAGATATCATCGTGGCGCGATCATCGCAAGGATGGCGGGGGGCGGCTTTACGCTCGCGCCTCGAGCACCATGTTGAACGGCCCTTCGGTGGCGCGGCGGACGCGGCTGAAGCCGCCGTCGCGGATGACCTCCGAGAGCTTCGCCTCGCCGGCCTGGGCGCCCAGGCCCTCGCCGACCTCCTGGTCGAGCGAGGTCGGCACGCAGATCATCGTCGAGGCGTTGTAGAACAGGCGGCCGACCGGATTGAAGTTGTCCTCCAGTTTGTCGCCGGCGATCGGCTCGACGACCATCCAGGTCCCGTCGTCCTTGAGGATGCGCCGAATGTGGCGCGCGGCGCCGCGCGGATCGCCCATGTCGTGCAGGCAGTCGAAGACGGTGACGAGATCAAAGCCGTCGTCGGCGATCGTCTTAGCCTCGGCGACCTCGAAGCTCACCCGGCCTTCCAGGCCGTGCCCGGCGGCGTGGCGGCGGGCCTCATCGATCGACGGCGCATGGAAGTCGAAGCCGACGAAGCGACTGGCCGGATAGGCCTCGGCCATCAGCAAGGTCGAGAACCCGACCCCGCAGCCCACGTCCGCCACCTTGGCGCCGGCCTTCAGCTTGGCTTCGACGCCGTCGAGCGCCGGCAGCCAGGCCTGGACGACGTTGTTGACGTAGCCCGGCCGGAAGAAGGCGCCGGTGGCGCAGAACAGGCAGCCGGCGGAATCGCCCCAGCGCACGCCCTCGCCGGTGCGGAAGGAGTGCTCGACCTTGGGTTCGCCCTCGATCATGGCGGCGACGATGTCGAAGGCGCCTTCGAGATAGACGGGGCTGTCCTTGTTGACGAACACCATCGTCTGCTCGGGCGTCAGGGCGAAGGTCTCGGCGGCCGGGTCGTAGGTGACGTAGCCGTTAGCGACCTGGGCGAGCGCCCACTCCCGCACGTACCGCTCCGCAAGGCCGCCTGCGCGCATGGCCAGCTCGCCCGCGGTGGCCGCCCCGCCGTCGACCAGGGCCTTGAAGAGGCCGAGCCGGAAGCCGATGCGCACCGTCGGCACGCTCATCGCCCCGCCGAGGTCGCCAAGCATCTTGCCGACGAATTCGTGCAGCTTGTCCATGTCGAGTTCGGCCATTTCGCGCTCCCCGGGCCACCGCGGGGCCGGCAATCCATCGCCGCCGCGCGGATGTTGCAGGCTGGCAATAATCCCGATCGGCCGCGGAGTCTGTTCACAGCCGCGCTATCGCCGATCTTCCCCGAAGCGGAAGGCGACGCCGCTTCCAAGACCGGGCGGCGGGGCCTATGTGTCGGGCGGGCCGATCTGGGACGAGAGAGAAACCATGGACGCCGCCAACGACGTGACCAGCCACCGCCTGCGGCGCGAGGGTCGCGGCAAGATCTACGACTCGATCATCGACACCGTCGGCGACACGCCGCTGGTGCGCCTGCCCCGCCTCACCGAGCGGCTGAAGCCCAAGGCCGAGGTCGTCGCCAAGCTGGAGTTCTTCAATCCCCTCGCCTCGGTCAAGGACCGCATCGGCGTGGCGATGATCGAGGCCCTGGAAGCTCAGGGCAAACTCAAGCCGGGCGCGACCATCGTCGAACCGACCAGCGGCAACACCGGCATCGCGCTGGCCTTCGTGGCCGCCGCCAAGGGCCTGAAGCTGGTCCTGGTCATGCCCGAGAGCATGTCGCTGGAGCGGCGCAAGATGCTGCTGTTGCTGGGCGCCAAGCTCGAGCTGACCCCGGCCGAGCGCGGCATGACCGGGGCGGTGGCGCGGGCCAGGGAGATCCTGGCCGAGATCCCGGGCTCGGTGATGCCGCAGCAGTTCGAGAACCCCGCCAACCCGGAGGTGCACCGGCTCTCCACGGCCCAGGAAATCTGGAACGACACGGCCGGGCGCGTGGACGCGGTGATCTCCGGCGTCGGTACGGCCGGCACGATCACCGGCGTCGGCCAGGTGCTCAAGGGCCTCAAGCCGTCGGTGAAGATGATCGCGGTCGAGCCGGAGAACTCGGCGGTGCTTTCGGGCGGCACTCCCGGCCCGCACAAGATCCAGGGCATCGGCGCGGGCTTCGTGCCGGCGATCCTCGACCGCGGGGTGATCGACGAGGTGGTGCGAGTCTCCAATGACGACGCTTTCGAAATGGCGCGCTTGTCCGCCAGGATCGAGGGCCTGCCGGTCGGCATCTCGTCTGGCGCGGCGCTCACCGCCGCCTTCGACGTCGGCGCGCGCGAAGATATGGCCGGCAAACTGATCGTGACGATCATCCCGAGCTTCGCCGAGCGCTATCTCTCCACCGCGCTCTTCGAGGGGCTCTGAGCTGACCGACGTCTATCCGGCCTCCAAGCGTTCGGAGGTCATGCGGCGGGTCAAGGGACGGGACACCGCGCCCGAACTGGTTGTGCGGCGGCTGCTCTGGGGCCTGGGCGGCCGCTATCGCCTCAACCGCGCCGACCTGCCGGGCAAGCCGGATATCGTGCTCAGCGGCCGCCAGCTGGCGATCTTCGTGCACGGCTGTTTCTGGCACGGCCACGATTGCGCCCGCGGCGCCCGCGTTCCCAAGGCCAACCGCGACTACTGGACGGGGAAGATCGCCCGCAATCGGGGGCGCGACGTGGCCGCTCGAACGGCGCTTGAGGCGGCCGGCTGGCGCGTGGAGGTGGTCTGGGAGTGCGAGCTGAAAGACGCCGCGACGCTGGAGGCGCGCGTCAGGGTCTGGTTGGCGCTTCCGCCGGTTCGATAACGATCTCGGTCGTCACCGAATTGGCGATGAAGCAGTCGGCGTGAGCGGCTTCGTGCAGGCGATCGACCTCTTCCGGCGTCGGGCGCGCCTCGCCGGCGAAGACGATGCGCGGGCGCAGGACGACGCGGGTGACGGCGAACTTGCCGCGCGCCAGACGCCCCAGCGTCCCTTCCGCGGCGTCCTCATAGGCGGCGACCACAAACCCCGCGCTGACGGCGTGGTCGAGGAACCAGAGCATGTGACAGGCGCTGAGCGCGGCGACGAAGGCCTGCTCCGGGTCGACGCCTTCGGGCGACGAGAACGGGGCCGGCACGACCGAGGTCGCCGGCGTGCCCAGCACCTCCGCGCCGCCCTCGAAGGCGAGGGCGTGCAGGCGGCTGTAGCGGCGGGCGAGGAAGGCCGGGCCGTCCTCGGCGAGTTTCCAGGTGACCGTCACGCGGTGCAAGCTCACGCGCTCAGAACGCCTCGGCCGGCAGGGCCATGACCGTCGCGGCGCCGGTCTTGACCTTGGCGAGGCGGGCGCCGGCGTCGGGCAGGACGCGGGCCAGGAAGTAGCGGCCGACGGTCAGCTTGTTGGCGTAGAACGGGTCGGGATCGCCGGCTTCGACCTTGGCCTGGGCGATGCGGGCGATGATCGCCCACATGTAGGCGAGGCCGGTGAGGGCGAAGAGGCTGAGGTAGTCGGTCGAGGACGCCGCGGCATTGTCAGGATTGGTAAGGCCGTTCTGCATCAGCCAGAAGGTCGCCTCCTGCAGCTGGGCCTTGACGCCGGCCAGGGCGGTCACGAAGTCGGCGGTCGCCGCCTCGCCCTGATGCGCCTCGACGAAGGCGTCGATCTCGGCGGCGAAGGTCATCACCGCGCGGCCGCCGTTGGCGGCCAGCTTGCGGCCGACGAGGTCGAGGGCCTGCACGCCGTTCGTGCCTTCGTAGATCAGGGTGATGCGGGTGTCGCGCAGGCGCTGGCTGGCCTGGAAATGCTCGGTGAAGCCCGAACCGCCGTGGACCTGCAGGGCGTCCGAGCAGATCTGAAAACCGCGGTCGGTGAGGTAGGCTTTGAGCACCGGCGTCAGCAGGCCCATGTAGTCGGACCCTTTCTGACGCACCGCCGAGTCGGGATGGACGTGGGCGAGGTCGCCGTGCAGGGCGGTCCAGAACAGCAGCGCCCGGCCGGCCTCCAGGACCGCGCGCGAGTCCATCAGCAGGCGGCGCACATCCGGGTGGACGATGATCGGATCGGCCGGTCCGTCGGGGTTGACCGGCCCGGTGAGGGCGCGGCCCTGCAGCCGCTCGCGGGCGAAATCGGCCGCCGCCTGATAGGCCGCTTCGCCCTGAGCCAGGCCTTGCAAGGCGACACCGAGGCGGGCCTCGTTCATCATCACGAACATCAGGGCGAGGCCGCGGTTCTCCTCACCCACCAGCCAGCCGGTCGCCTCGTCGTGGATCATCACGCAGGTGGCGTTGCCGTGGATGCCCATCTTCTCTTCGAGGCCGGCGCAGGAAACCTGGTTGCGCACGCCAGGCTTGCCGTCAGCGTCCGGAATAAACTTGGGCACGATGAACAGGCTGATGCCGCGCACACCGGCCGGCGCGCCCTCGATGCGGGCCAGGACCAGATGGATGATGTTGTCCGCCAGGTCGTGCTCGCCGCTGGAGATCCAGATCTTCTGACCACTGATCTTGTAGCTGCTATCACCCACCGGAACCGCCTTGGTGCGCAGGAGGCCGAGATCGGTGCCACACTGCGGCTCGGTGAGGTTCATGGTCCCGCCCCACTCGCCTGAGGCGAGCTTGGGCAGATAGAGCGCCTTCTGGTCGTCGGATCCGCCGGCGGCGATGGCCGAATAGGCCCCGTGGGTCAGGCCTGGGTACATCGAGAAGGCCATGTTGGCCGCCGAGCTCATCTCGTTGAAAGCCAGACCCACGACGGCCGGCAGGCCCTGGCCGCCGAAGGCCGGGTCGGCGCCGAGCGCCGGCCAGCCGCCTTCGACCAGCTTGCGATAGGCGTCCTTGAATCCCGGCGGCGTCGTCACCGAGCCATCGTCGGACCACCGGCAGCCGTGCTTGTCGCCGACCGGATTGAGCGGATCGAGCACCTCGGCGGCGAAGCGGGCGGCCTCGTCGAGGATCTGGTCGATCAGATCCATGGAGACCTCGGCGAAGCCGGGAAGGTTGTTATATTGCTCGATCTGGAGGACTTCGCCGAGCAGGAAGCGGTGTTCGCGGACGGGCGGCCGGTAAGCCATCAGTGGACGAGCTCGGGCGTCCTCACTTCCGTCTCGGCCAGTTGCGCCTCGAGATTGGCGCAGGCGTCCCTCAGCACCTCGATCGAATGGTCGATGTCCTCGCGCTGTTGCTCCAGCGCGGTGATGCGGACCCGGAATTTGCTGAGCGCCAGGGCGTTCTGGGCCGCCGCGCCGTCGCGCTTGTCATAGGCTTCGAGGATCTCGCGGATCTCGGCCAGGGCCAGGCCCACGCGCTTGCCGCGCAGGATCAGCTTCAAGCGGGCGCGGTCGCGATACGAATAGACCCGGTTGAGGCCCTGCCGGGCCGGCGCGAGCAGGCCCTTGTCTTCGTAGAAGCGCAGGGCGCGCGGCGTACAGGTGAATTCCACGCACAGCTGGCGGATGGTGAAGGTCCGTTCCGGACGGCGCAGTTCCATGGACATGGTGGCGATCAGACTCCCTAGGCACGTCTTAAACGCTTGTTTGGCCCCGAAGCGAGGTAGCGCCGCCTTACGTGCGCGTCAACGTCAAGTGATCGCCGTTCTCTCAGAGTTGAACGGCGTCCGGCGCGGGTTCCGGCGCGACCCGATGATGGAACCTTCACCGCAAACAGAAAGTTGAACAGCGACGTCTCACAAGACCCGTTTCAACCTTTGCCGTTCACGCTCTAGGCTCGCATCCAAGGAGGACCCCCATGCTCAGATTCATCCTGCACGCCCTGGCCACCGCGCTCGGCTTCTGGATCGCCGCCAAGATCCTGCCGGGCGTCCACGTCGACACTACCATCGCGCTCATCGAGGGCGGTCTCGTGCTCGGCGTGCTCAACGCCGTGGTGCGGCCGATCCTGACCATTCTCACCCTGCCGATCACCATCGTGACCCTGGGGCTTTTCCTGCTGGTGGTGAACGCCATCACGGTTTGGCTGATGACGCTGTTCATTCACGCCATCCACATTCATGGCTTCATTTCGCTGATCCTGACGGTGATCGTGCTCGGCATCGTCAGCTGGGCGGCCAGCGGCCTGATCGGCATGGTCACCGACCGCGACAATTCCTGAGGCCGCGAAGCGGCTGGAGGCGCGGCCATAAGTGTGCTAATTCGCACACTCATGAGCAAGCGTTTCTATCCCGCAGTGCTGGAGCGGGCCGAGGGCGGCATGTTCGCCATCTGGTTCCCGGACTTTCCCGGCTGCGTCGCCGCCGGCCGCAGCCAGGAGGAGGCCGCCGCCAGGGCCGAGGACGCCCTGGCGCGCGCCTTGCAGGAAGTCGCCGAAAGCGAAGCGGACGTTCCCGAGCCGACCGCCTTTGACGCCATCGTCACCCCGGCCGAGGCCGAGGTGGTGAGCCTGCTGTCGATCGGGGCCAGTCCGCCGAACCCCTCGGAGCGGGTCAACGTCTATTTGCCGCAAAGTCTCATCGCCAAGGCCGACGCGCAGGCCGCCGACTGGGGCATGAGCCGGTCGTCGTTCTTCGGCCTGGCGCTGACCCGCATGCTGGCCTCGCCGTTCGGCCTGGCGATCCAGCCGGCGCCGGCCAAAAAGAAGGGGCGCCGACCATGACGCTCAAGGCTCAAGTCGGGTCGTAGTCCACGTCGGCGAGCGGCGCGTTCGGCAGCTCCGCGTCGAGGGAGGCCCGATAGGCGACGCAGCTGCGGATGAATTTCGGCCAGGGCGGCACGGCGACGTCAGGCGCGACGCGTTCCGGCAGCAATCCCCAGAGTTGCGGATGAAACCAGCACAGATCGTGGCCGGAGCTATCGCGGTGATCCCGGATCCCGGCGCGCAGTCGCCTGACTTCGGCGATCAGGGCCGCCCGGTCCAATGCCTCAAGATCCTCGTCCATCGCTTCCCTCGCCGGCCGCGCGTGTCAGGGAGGATAGCGCAGAGCCAATGAAAAAGGGCGGCGACCCTGAGGCCGCCGCCCTCCATCATTCAGAGCCGATGGGGTTGGCTTAGAAGTCCATGTCGCCCATGCCGCCCATGCCGCCCGGCATGCCGCCGCCGCCGGCCGGAGCCGACTTCTTCGGGGCTTCGACGATCGCCGCTTCCGTGGTGATCATCAGGCCGGCCACCGAAGCGGCGTCCTGCAGCGCGGTGCGCACGACCTTGGCCGGGTCGATGATGCCGGCGGTGATCAGGTCGACGTATTCCTCGGTCTGAGCGTTGAAGCCGAAGGTGGCGCTGTCGTTCTCGTTCACCTTGCCGACGACGATCGAGCCTTCCACGCCGGCGTTTTCGGCGATCTGACGGATCGGCGCCTGCAGGGCGCGACGAACGATGGCGATGCCCGCGTCCTGATCGGCGTTGTCGCCCTTCAGGCCTTCGAGCGCCTTGACCGCCTTCAGGAGGGCGACGCCGCCGCCGGCCACGATGCCTTCTTCGACCGCCGCGCGGGTGGCGTTGAGGGCGTCGTCGACGCGGTCCTTCTTTTCCTTCACTTCGACTTCGGTCGAGCCGCCGACGCGCACGATGGCGACGCCGCCCGCCAGCTTGGCGAGGCGTTCCTGCAGCTTTTCCTTGTCGTAGTCCGAGGTGGTGTCCTCGATCTGCCGCTTGATCTGGGCGATGCGGCCTTCGATGTCGGCCTTGGCGCCGGCGCCGTCGACGATCGTGGTGTCGTCCTTGGTGATCGACACCTTCTTGGCCTTGCCGAGCATTTCGAGCGTGACGTTCTCGAGCTTGATGCCGAGATCTTCGCTGATCAGCTGACCGCCGGTCAGGACGGCGATGTCTTCCAGCATGGCCTTGCGGCGGTCACCGAAACCGGGCGCCTTGACGGCCGCGACGCGCAGGCCGCCGCGGAGCTTGTTGACCACCAGGGTGGCCAGGGCTTCGCCGTCGATGTCTTCGGCGACGATCACCAGCGGGCGGCCCGACTGGACCACCGCTTCGAGCACCGGCAGCAGGGGCTGCAGCGAGGAGAGCTTCTTTTCGTAGAGCAGCACCAGCGGCTCTTCGAGGACGGCCTCCATCTTCTCGGCGTTGGTGATGAAGTAGGGCGACAGGTAGCCGCGGTCGAACTGCATGCCTTCGACGACGTCGAGCTCGGTGTCGAGGCTCTTGGCCTCTTCGACCGTGATCACGCCCTCGTTGCCGACCTTTTCCATCGCCTTGGCGATCATGTCGCCGATTTCGGCGTCGCCATTGGCGCTGATCGAGCCGACCTGAGCGATCTCCTGGTTGGTGGTGACCTTCTTGGAGGTGGCCTTGATGTGCTCGACGACCTTGACCACGGCCTTGTCGACGCCGCGCTTCAGATCCATCGGGTTCATGCCGGCGGCGACCGACTTGGCGCCTTCGACGACGATGGCCTGAGCCAGGATGGTGGCGGTGGTGGTGCCGTCGCCGGCCTTGTCGTTGGTCTTGGAGGCGACTTCGCGGATCAGCTGGGCGCCGAGGTTCTCGAACTTGTCAGCCAGCTCGATTTCCTTGGCCACCGACACGCCGTCCTTGGTCGAGCGCGGGGCGCCGAAGGACTTTTCGATGACCACGTTGCGGCCCTTGGGGCCCAGGGTCACCTTGACGGCGTTGGCGAGGATGTTGACGCCGCGCAGCATGCGGTCGCGCGCGTCGTTGGCGAAATAAACGTCTTTAGCAGCCATGTTCTAGGCTCTCCGAATGGGGTTGAAGGTTTGCGGGGCGGTGGCTCAGTCGAGCACGCCCAGGACGTCGCTCTCCTTCATGATGAGGAGATCTTCGCCGTCGATCTTGATTTCAGTGCCGGACCACTTGCCGAACAGGATGCGGTCGCCGGACTTGAGCTCGAGAGCCTGGACCTTGCCGCTGTCGTCACGCGCGCCGGGGCCCGCGGCGACGACCTTGCCTTCCTGCGGCTTTTCCTTCGCGGTGTCGGGAATGATGATCCCGCCCTTGGTCTTTTCTTCCTCTTCGACCCTGCGAACGAGGACGCGGTCGCCAAGTGGACGAAACGCCATGGATGTTTTCTCCGTTAGATTTTCAAATTCGAATGTGAAGTGGCCCGCCACTCCGGCCGTTAGCAGCCGGGGGTGTCGAGTGCCAACGCGGCGGAGATAGGCAGGCGCCTATTGCGAGTCAAGGCGCGCCGGGCGAAATGAAAATGTCATCTGCGCCCGGGGTTTGGCGCGTCGACAGCGAGGCCAGGGTGGATATCGAGCGCTTTCTTGGCGGCATGTTCCGGACCGGCGCCCTGGAGGTCACCCTCCCCGGCGGCCGGCGGCTGACGCTCGGGGACGGCTCGGAGCCGCACCTGGCCGTGAGACTGAGCGGCGCAACGACCCTGGCGCGGATCATGGCCAAGCCCTCGCTCGGCGTCGGCGAAGCCTACATGGACCATCGCCTGGAGTTCGAGCGGGGAACCATCCGCGACCTCATCGACCTGACCGGCCGCAACCAGGGCGCGCCGGTCGCCTACGGCAAGCCAGGGTTGATGAAGCGCCTGTGGACGGCCCTCACCGACGAGCACAACGCTCGACGCGCTGCGCGCCGCAACGTCCACCACCACTACGATCTGTCGGTCGAGCTGTACCGCGCTTTCCTCGACGAGGATCTGCAGTATTCCTGCGCCTACTTCGCGCGCGACGACATGACCCTCGAGGAAGCGCAGGTCGCCAAGAAGCGTCACATCGCCGCCAAGCTGGCGCTCGCCGACGGCCAGAGGGTGCTCGACATCGGCTGCGGCTGGGGCGGCATGGCCCTCTCGGTGGCGCAGGCGGCCAAGGTCGAGGTGCTGGGGATCACCCTCTCTGACGAGCAGTTGGCCACAGCCCAGGCCCGCTCGCAGGCGCTGGGTCTGGCGGACCGCTGCGCCTTCCAGCTCACCGACTACCGCGACGTGACCGGCAAGTTCGACCGCATCGTCTCGGTCGGCATGTTCGAACACGTCGGCCGGCCCAACTACCAGGCCTTCTTCGACACCGTGGCCGAGCGGCTGACCGACGACGGCGTAGCCCTGATCCATTCGATCGGTCGGTACTCGGGGCCCAGCACCACCGATCCATTCACCGCCAAGTACATCTTCCCGGGCGGCTACATCCCGGCGGTCTCGGAGGTGATCCCGGCGGTGGAGCGGGCCGGGCTGGTGGTGACCGATGTGGAGATCCTGCGCCGCCACTACGCCAAGACCCTGCGCTGCTGGTACGACCGCTTCCAGGACCGGCGGGCCCAGATGGCGCAGCTCTACGACGAGCGCTTCTGCCGGATGTGGGAGTTCTACCTGGCCGGGGCGGAGATGGGCTTCACCTGGGGCGACCACATGAACTTCCAGCTCCAGGTCGCCAAGCGCAACGACGCGCTACCGCTCACCCGTGACTACATGGCCGAGGCGGAGCGGGCGCTCATGGATCCACGGGAAGGCGCCAACGACCAGCGGCTCGAAACCATGCGGGCGTCAGGCGATTGATCCTCCTCCCCCTCGATGGGGGAGGTGTCTTGCGAAGCCTTGGCGTAGCAAGACGGAGGGGGTGGTGCGGCCACCCCACCCGTCCCGCGTTTCACGCGGTCCACCCACCCTCAAGGGGAGGGAGGTCGCGCAAACTACCGGCTGCCGACCGGCAGCAGGGCAGCTTCCTTTTCGGCCCGGATCCTGGCTTGCAGGTCGCCGTATTTGGCGAACTCCATGCGGGCGATGGTGCGGTTGTGCACTTCGTCCGGACCGTCGGCCAGGCGCAGGGTGCGCTGGCTGGCGTAGGCGCGGGCGAGGCCGAAGTCGGAGGTGACCCCGCCGCCGCCGTGCGCCTGGATGGCGTCATCGATGATCTTGAGCGCCATATTGGGGGCGCTGACCTTGATCATCGAGATCTCCAGCCGGGCCGACTTGTTGCCGGCCTTGTCCATCATGTCGGCGGCCTTGAGGCAGAGCAGGCGGTTCATCTCGATATCGGTCCGAGCCGTGGCCACGCGCTGCTCCCAGATCGAGTGTTCGGAGACGTACTTGCCGAACGCCTTGCGGGTCATCAGCCGCTTGCACATCTTCTCGAGCGCCACTTCCGCGGCCCCGATCGTGCGCATGCAGTGGTGGATGCGGCCGGGCCCCAGGCGCGCTTGCGAGATCTCGAATCCGCCGCCCTCGCGCCACAGCAGATTGTCCGCCGGTACGCGGACGTCCTCCAGCAAGACCTCTGCGTGGCCGTGCGGCGCGTCGTCGTAGCCGAACACCGGCAGCATGCGCTTGACCTTCACGCCTGGCGCGTCGAGCGGCACCAGGATCTGCGATTGCTGCTGGTGCGGCGCGGCGTTGGGGTTGGTCTTGCCCATGACGATGGCGACCTTGCAGCGCGGATCGCCGACGCCGGACGACCACCACTTGAGGCCATTGATGACGTACTCGTCGCCATCACGACGCATCTCCGTTTCGATGTTGGTGGCGTCGGAAGAGGCGACGCGCGGCTCTGTCATCAGGAAGGCCGAGCGGATCTCGCCGTTCATCAGCGGACGGAGCCACCGCTCCTTCTGCTCGAGCGTGCCGAAGCGCTCCAGCACCTCCATGTTGCCGGTGTCCGGCGCCGAGCAGTTGAACACCTCGGAGGCGAAGCCGATGCGGCCGAACAGCTCGCAGATCGGGGCGTATTCGAGGTTGGTGAGCTGGACCCCTTCGAACTTGAAGGTGTCATCCACCGGCGGATGACCGGCCCACGGCGGCATGAACATGTTCCACAGTCCTGCCGCCTTGGCCTTGGCTTTCAGCTCCTCGACCACCGGGATGACCTTCCAGCGCTCGCCGGAATTGGCCTGCTCCTCATAGATCGGCAGGGCCGGATAGATGTGCTCGTCCATGAAGTCGGAGACGCGCCGGACGATCTCCTTCTGGCGCGGGGAGTAGTCGAAATCCATGGCGTCCTCCGTTCAAACGGTTGTTTGAATCCCTATGGCATGGCGGCGCCGCAAGGGCAAGGGTCAGCCTCCGAACGGACGTACAAGCGCATCGAGGCGGGCGGCGCGGATCCTCTCTACGAGTTTGGCATCCGCCGTGAGCACGACCGCACGTTCTTTCTCCGCGAGCGCCAGGTAGAGGCCGTCGTAGGCGGAGACTCCGTGGTCGTGCGCAAGTTCGAAGGCGCGGTCGGCCAGATCGGCAATCGGGAAAACCTCATCAAGAAGCGTCTTCGATTGAGCGAGAGCCTGGATTGCGTCTTGATGAGGCGAGAGGCCGCGCCGAACGCGCTTTACGGCGATACTAGCGATCTCGACGTGAAAAAGCGCCGGCGCGATCAGCGTGTCGCCGTCGCTCAGGGCCGCTTCCGCCAAGGCGACATCCCCTTCATCAAACCACAATTTCGCGGCGACGGACGCATCGACGACCAATGTAGCCGGAGCATCACCGGGCATCCCGGTCCTCGCGGATCAGGTCTACGCTGCTGACCGAGGAAGGGGCGCCAGTTCGAACGATACCCTCGATCAGTCGCTTCCGAAAAGCCATCCGCGCTTCGTGCAGGGCCTTGTCGATCGCCGCCTGGACATCGCCGCCAAACTCAGCGGTGTAGTCATCGAGGATGCGGCGGGCCGTGATGCTGAGCTTCGCCCGATCGAAGGTGACGGGATCAGCTGTCTCCGCCTTCGTTTGATGACGAAAGGGCGTTGCGGCGGTCTCGGAGACGCCAATGTGTCGTTCCGTTCCCACGCGCTGAAACTCAACGCGCTCGGCGGCAATATCCACACTCCACACTTTCCAACCAGCACGCATCCATGCGTACGACTGGACGTGGGCGCCGTCCGACTGATTGGCCCACCATGGGCGATACTTCCGTGCCGAAATCGGCATCGGGAAGCCGAGAATGCTCTCGATCTCACCAAATGACATCTGAAGCCGCTCGCCATGCTGGGCGCGCAGATGGTGACCGAGTTTGTCGTATTTCGACATTTTTCATCTCCGTCCCCAATTGTCACTAACTAGTTAGTAACTCGGTCGATTGTCAAGACCTATCGTGGCTTCCGCCCCTCTAGCGTCGCGCCTTGAAAAACGCCCTCAGCAGCGCCGCGCTCTCCTCGGCGAGGACCCCGCCACGCACCTCCGGTCGCCAGTGGCAGGTAGGCTGATCGAACACCCTGGCGCCGTGGATGACGCCGCCGCCCTTGGCGTCGTCGGCCCCGAACACCAGGCGGCCGATGCGGGCGTGGCTGATCGCCCCGGCGCACATCGCGCAGGGCTCGAGGGTGACGACGAGGGTGAGGCCGGTCAGGCGATAATTGCCAAGCCTGGCGGCCGCCGCGCGCAAGGCGAGGATCTCGGCGTGGGCGGTCGGGTCGTGGGTGGCGATCGGGGCGTTGGCGCCGGTCGCGATGATTTCGCCGCTCGCCGGGTCGACGATCACCGCGCCGATCGGCGCTTCGCCGGCCGCGGCCGCGTCTTGCGCCAGACCGAGCGCGATGCGCATGTGAGCCTCGTCATGCATGCCCCGAAACGACATCCGCCGGCCGGCCCAGGTCAAGGCCCGGACGAAAATGGCGGTGAGCGGGTGGCCAAGGTTCTCGCCCGCGCCGGCGTCGCCTCGCGGCGCGATGTCGAGCGGCTGATCGGCGAGGGCAAGGTGGCCCTGAACGGCGTCGTGCTGGAGAGCCCGGCAATCAAGGTTGGCCCGCGCGACATCCTGACCGTCGAAGGGGCGGTTGTGAGCGCGGCCGAACCGGCCCGGCTCTTCCGCTATCACAAGCCGGCCGGCCTGATGACCACGCACAAGGATCCCAAGGGCCGGCGGACGGTGTTCGACGCCTTGCCACCCGGCCTGCCGCGGTTGATCTCGATCGGCCGGCTGGACCTTTCCTCCGAGGGCCTGCTGCTGCTCACCAACGACGGCGGCTTGGCGCGGGCGCTCGAGCTGCCGGTCACCGGCCTCAAGCGGCGATACCGGGCCCGGGCGCTTGGGCGCATCGACCAGGAACGGCTCGACAAGCTGCAGGACGGCATCACCGTCGAGGGGGTGCGCTACGGGGCCATCGAGGCCCACCTCGACAAGGCCAAGGAAGGCGCCCGCGGGGCCAACGTCTGGCTGACCATCGCCATCGCCGAAGGCAAGAACCGTGAGGTGCGCCGGGTGCTCGAGGCGCTCGGCCTGAAGGTCAACCGCCTTATCCGCATCGCCTACGGCCCGTTCTCGCTGGGGACCTTGCCGCCCGGCGCGGTCGAGGAAGTGGGGCCCAGGGTGATCCGCGAACAGCTGGCGGAATACATCGCTCCCGCCAGCCTGCCCAAGGGCGACAAGCCATTGTGGAAGCCGCCCGCCGAACCGACCGCCAGGTCCCCGGCCCGGCGCGGTCGCCCCGCCGCCGAAACCGAGACGCCGAAGCCGCGCAAGATCTACAAGGCCGGGTGGGCGCGGGCCAAGGCCCCCACCGGCCGCCACACGCCGCCGAAGAAGAAAGGCTAGCCGGACCCCATCAGGGCCGGCATGCCGACCACCCGGGAAACTTCGGCCGCGCCGACGTCGGCCCAGCGGCGCAGCACGTCGATGCGCACGATCGCCTCGGTGACCGCCACGTAACCGGCCGCGAGCCCCACATCGCCGAGGAAGAGGCCATTGGCGGCCGAGGCGCCGCTGAGATCGAAGGGCTGGATAAACAGGATGAAGAGGATGTTGTTGGCGGCGTGGGCGCCGATCGGCAGCTCCAGCCCACCGGTGCGCAGCGCCATGTAGGCGAAACCGGCCCCCATGACCGCGCGCGACAGGAAGGCCTCGGGCGCGAAGTCGAAGTGGGCCGCCGAGAACGCCGCGGCGGTAATCAGCACCAGCGGGGCCGGCCGGCGGGTGAAGGCGGCGAGCTGGCGCATCAGCCAACCGCGGAACATCAGCTCCTCGGCTGCCGCGGAGGGGATCAGCAGCACCGCCGCCGCTGCATAGACCATGCGTCCGGCAAGGTTGGGTGCGACGCCCAGCACGGGCGGACGGGTCCCGGCCCGGGCGGCAAATATCAGAGGCGCGACGACCAGGCACGAGAGCGCCAGGCCGGTCACAAGCAGCCGCCAGCGGAAGCCGCCAGCGGCGGTCAGGTAGTGCAGAAAGGGTCGGCCGGTGATCACAGCGGCCAGCGAGACGAAGGCGAGCGGAAAGGCCCCGTCGGTGGCCGTCGAAGCGATCAGCCGGACCAGGGTGATGCCGACGTCGTGGAAATGCCCATCGTCCTGAAACCGGAGGGCGGCTTTGCCAAGACCCAACATCCCTTCCCGGCTCAAGCCGATGAGAAAGGTGTAGGGCACCAGGACCAGGACCCAGCAGGCGACGCTGGCCACCAGGCCGACGCAGGCGCCGCCGATGACCGTCGCGGCGATGCGGGCCGGGTCGCGGTCGCGTGCGGTTATGTCGGCCAGAAATGGGGACGCCCCCAAGCCCCGCCAGACACCGAACACGGCCATCCCATCACCCTTTGGACCCGACCCCTCACATCGGCTAGACAGCCAGAAAATCAAAGGGCTTGCGCTTGCGAATTGTAGCCGGCGCCCTTCGAGGGCGTATGCTTGTGGCGCCAAAGGGACACTCCACCCGTCCCACCGCCGATCGAACGCGCCAGGCGCTGTTCAACGTGCTGGAACATGCGCCCTGGAGCCGGCCGATCGCCGGCGCGCGGGTGCTGGACCTCTTCGCCGGATCGGGGGCGCTGGGGCTGGAGGCCTTGTCGCGCGGCGCGGCGTCCTGCATCTTCGCCGATCACGACAGGGCGGCGCGCGAGGCGATCTTGCAAAATCTTGCAGCCCTGGGGCAGACCGCTCATGGACGGGTCGTCACCGGCGAGGCGACTCACGCGCCGCCGGGACCATTCGACCTCGTCTTCGCCGATCCGCCCTACCGCCAGGGCCTGGCGGAGCAGACACTGGCGGGCCTCGCGGGCGCCCTTGCCGAGCCTGCGCTCGTCGTCATCGAGCAGAGCGCCGAGGAGCCGGCGCTCACCCATCCCGACTACGAGCGCCTCGATGCGCGCCGCTGGGGCGTGGCCCGGGTGACCTTCCTCAGAACGCGTAGCCCAGGCCCAGCAGCAGCTGGGTCGTGAGGTCGGTCGCGCCCGGCGCTGGCTGGTTGTCATAGGTCGCGTTGAGCGTGACCGAGGAGAACATCTTCCTGGTCAGTTGCACCTTGAGGCCCGCGTCGCCCTGAACGAGGAATTCGCCGCCGCTGAAGGCCGGCGTCAGGCTGAGATCATGGAAGATGCTGATCCGGCCTTTGTCCCAGGACTTGTCGATGTGGTAGCCGACCTTGGCGCCGAAGCGCTCGGTGATCTCGGGGTTGGTGCTGTAGTCCTCGTAGATCCAGGCCACGCCGGCCTGCAGGCTGAAATGCATGTCGGGCCGATTGACCCACTGATAGCCGAGACCTCCTGACGGAGTGAGGCGCAGGGTCAGGAAGTTCACGGTGTCGGCCTCGGTCCGCTCCGAGACATAGCCGAACAGCTGCTTGGTGAAAAACCGGTCGTACTCGCCGGAGAGGAACCAATTGTTGGCGTTGGTGGTGCTGACCCCGTCAGCCTTCTGCACGCCGTAGTTGTAAGCGCCAGCGAGGATGATCTTGTCGTCGGGACCGGCGCGCGTGGCGTTGGCGGCGACGCCCACCGTGGCCGTGTCGGTGCTGGCGTGGGCGTACATGCCGTTGAGGCCCACGGACCCGGTCCAGGCCGGCCGGGGCGGCGGCGGGGGATTGATCTGAGTGATGTCGGCCAGCTGCACCGGCCCGGCGACGGCGGCCGGTACGACCACCCCAGCCGCGCCCTGGGCCACCGGCTGGTCGATGATCGAACCGTCTTTGAGCTTCAGCTTGACCGGTGCGTCGGTCGAGAAGGTGGCGACGTCGTCGAGCGGGATGGTGACCTTGGCGGTCTTGTCGAAGGCCGGATTGATGACCAGCTTGCCGCCGTCGGCCGAGACGATCTGGCCGGTGAGGCGGTCGCCGTTCTTCATCACCACCACGTCGGCGCTGGCGGCGGTGGCGAGGACGCAGGCCGCGCCGACGAGGGCGGCGTGGGTCTTGGTCTTGGTCAAGCTTGAAGTCTCCGCAGGCGAAGCGACTGCGGCGATTGAAGATCGATTCTCGGGAAAGGCCGATAAGCTGGAAGCCCCTACCGCCGCCCGAACAGGCGCTCGATGTCGGCGAGCTTGAGCTCGACGTAGGTCGGCCGGCCGTGGTTGCACTGCCCGGAGTGAGGCGTGGCTTCCATCTGGCGCAGCAGGGCGTTCATCTCGTCCGGGTTGAGGCGGCGGCCGGCCCGCACCGAACCGTGGCAGGCCATGGTCGAGCAGACCTCGGCCAGGCGCTCGGACAGGGCCAGCGCCGCGCCGTGCTCGGCGAGGTCGTCGGCGATGTCGCGGACGAGGGCGGCGGCGTCGGTCTTGCCGAGCAGAGCCGGAGTCTCGCGCACCAGGACGGCGCCGGGGCCGAACGGCTCGACAACCAGCCCGAGTTCGGCGAGCTCGGACGCCTTGGCGGCGATGCGCTCGGCCTCGGCCGGGTCGAGCTCGACCACTTCCGGCAGCAGCAGGGCCTGGCGGGCGACGCCGCCGGCCGCCATCTCGGCCTTCATCTTCTCGTAGACCAGGCGCTCGTGGGCGGCGTGCTGATCGACGATGACGACGCCGTCGCGGGTCTGGGCGACGATATAGGTCTCGTGCACCTGGGCGCGGGCGGCGCCGAGCGGGAAGTCGGCCGGCTCCGGCGCCGGCATGGCGGGCCCATCGAAGCCGAAGTCCGGCGACGGCGGAGCCGAGACGCCCTCCGCGCCCGGCAGGCTGGGCGTCCAGCCGCCTGAGCGCCAGGCGGAGAAACCGGTCGCGGGCGGCGCCGCCTGCCAGGCCGGCCGGAAGCTCCCTAGCGCCTGGTTGGCGACGGTGGTCGAGGCGCGATGGCCGGCGGCGGCGAGCGCGTGACGCAGGGCGCCGATGACCAGGCCGCGCACCAGGCCCGGATCGCGGAAGCGCACTTCGGCCTTGGCCGGGTGAACGTTGACGTCGACCTCGGCCGGATCGAGCTCGAGGTAGAGCGCCGCGGCAGGATGGCGGTCGCGGGCCAAAAAATCGGCGTAGGCGGCGCGCAGTGCGCCCTGCAGCAGGCGGTCGCGCACCGGCCGGCCGTTGACGAACAGATACTGCTGGGCGGCGTTGCCGCGGTTGTAGGTCGGCAGGCCGGCGAAACCACCGAGGCGCACGCCCTCACGTTCCTGGTCGACGGCGATGGCGTTGGCGGCGAAATCGCGACCCAGCACAGCCGCAAGACGGGCCAGCCGCCCGTCATCGTCGTCGCGCTCGGCGTCGAGGCGCAGGGTGCGCCGGCCGTCGAGATCGAGGGCGAAGGCGACCGCCGGATGGGCCATGGCCGCGCGCCGGACCTCCTCGGAGATGGCCAGGGATTCGGCCCGCTCGGACTTCATGAACTTCAGCCGCGCCGGGGTGGCGTAGAAAAGGTCGCGCACCTCGACCCGCGCGCCGTGCGGGCCGGGGAAAGCGGTTGGACCCGCCTCGCCCATCGCGCCGGCGTCGACGCGCAGGGCGAAGGCGTCAGCCTCGCCCTTGGCCCGCGAGGCGATCGAGAGACGCGCCACCGAGCCGATCGACGGCAGGGCCTCGCCGCGGAAGCCGAGGGTGGCGATGCGCAGGAGGTCGAAGGCGCCGTTCTCGTCCGGCTTCAGCTTTGAGGTGGCGTGGCGCTCGACGGCGAGCGCCAACTCCTCGCGCGGCAGGCCCTGGCCGTCATCGGCCACCAGGATGCGGGTAAGGCCGCCGCCGTCGGCCTGGACCTCGACGCGACCGGCGCCGGCGTCGAGGGCGTTCTCGACCAGCTCCTTGACCGCGCTGGCCGGGCGTTCGACCACCTCGCCGGCGGCGATGCGGTTGATGAGCTCCGGCGGCAGCCGCGCGATGGCCATGCGTCCATATAGGCGCGATTCCAGCGACATTCTCTCCCCCCTTCACAAGGGGGATTACGGCGAAGCCGGGAGGGGGGATCGGACCGCGAAGCGGAGGCGCGGAGCAGCCAACCGCCGGCGTCTCCGACCCCCCTTCGTCCCCTCGGGACACTTCCCCCCTGTGAGGGGGGAAGAGAAACCCTATTCTTCGGTTTCGACTTCGGCCTTCGTGGCGCGTTCGGCGATGCGGGCTGACTTGCCGCGGCGATCGCGCAGGTAATAGAGCTTGGCCCGGCGCACGGCGCCGCGGCGCTTGACCTCGATGGATTCGATCATCGGCGAGAGCACCGGGAAGACCCGCTCAACGCCTTCGCCGAAGCTGATCTTGCGCACCGTAAAGCTCTCCTGCAGGCCGTGGCCGGAGCGGGCGATGACCACGCCCTCGTAGGCCTGCACGCGCTCACGTTCGCCTTCCTTGATGCGGACGTTCACCCTGACGGTGTCGCCGGCCTGGAAGGCGGGAATCTTCTTGGAGCCGAGGACGCGGGCGGCCTCTTCCTTCTCGAGTTCTTCGATCACGTTCATCTTAGTCGTCCTTCTTGTTCCTGGGCTTGACTGCGCCCTTTGCCTGTTGATTGGCGGGACGCGCCGCCCAGAGATCGGGGCGTCGCTCCCGCGTCGTCTCTTCCCTCTGGCGCCTCCGCCAGGCCGCCACGTCGCCGTGATGGCCGGAAAGCAGCACCTCGGGAATGTCGCGGCCTTCGAAACTGCGCGGACGGGTGTACTGGGCATGCTCCAGCAGACCATCCTCGAAGCTCTCCTCGGCGAGGCTGGCGGCTTGGCCCAGAACCCCGGGCAGCAGCCTCACGCAGGCCTCGATGAGGACCAGAGCCGCCGCCTCGCCACCGGCGAGCACCGCGTCTCCGACCGCGACTTCCTCGAACCCGCGGGCGTCGAGCACCCGCTGATCCACCCCCTCGAACCGGCCGCACAGAACGATGAGACCAGGCGCCTCGGACCAAGCCTTGACGCGCGCCTGGGTCAGGGGCCGACCCCGGGCGCTCATGTACAAAAGCGGCCGGCCGCCTCGCTCGACGCTGTCCAGCGCCGCCGCGATCACGTCCGCCCGCATCACCTGTCCCGGGCCACCCCCGGCGGGGGTGTCATCGAGAAAGCCGCGCTTATCCTTGGAAAAGCCCCGAATGTCCACCGTTTCCAGAGACCACAGACCCTGCTCCCGCCAGGCCGACCCGATCAGCGAGACGCCGAGCGGGCCCGGAAAGGCGTCGGGAAACATGGTCAGCACGGTGGCGACGAAAGGCATCGGCCCACCCTAGAGCACGCCGACGGAATCGCCACGTGCGCGCCCCTCCCTCTCGCTGCGTCATCCCGGAGGACCGCGCAGCGGGCCATCCGCGACCCAGGGGCGGCTTTCGCCGGAGCTTGTGGCCTCTGGGTCCCAGCTCTCGGGCGCGCCCTCGGCCGGGATGACGCAAGAGAGGAGAGTCAGGGATCGCTCAGCGCAGCGGAAAACCCAGGGCCTGCAGCGTTTCGCGCAGGACGTGCCGACCGGCCATCGACTGCGGGCCGGCGGTGCGGTTGACGGCCACGGTTGTCCAGTCCTGCTCGGGTAGGCCCTGCCGGCCCTGAAAGGCGCGCAGGCGCGGGTTGTAGCTGGCGACGGCGGCGGCCTGTCGCTCGCCCCAGCCGTACTGCTCGCGGAACAGCACCGCCGCCTGTGGCAATCGGGGCTTCACTTCCAGGCCGGCGCCCAGATCCGGCCAGCCGACCGCCATGCCGACGAGGGCGAAGATGTGCGGCGCCAGACCGATCTCGGCCGCGACGTCCGCCGGCCGGTTGCGGATGCCGCCGACATAGGTCGCGCCCAGCCCGAGCGATTCCGCCGCCACCGTGGCGTTCTGCGCCGCCAGCGACGCATCGACAGCGCCGAGCAGAAAAGTCTCGAGGTAATCGAAGGCCAGCGCCTCGCGCGCCTGCGCCCTCGCTACCGATTGCAGTTTCTGTTGATCAATCAGCCAGATGAGGAACAGCGGCGCCTGGCGGATGAAGGCCTGGTCGCCGGCGAGAACGGAGAGCCTCGCCTTGCGCTCGGGCTCCTCGACCGCCACCACGCTCCAGGTCTGAAGGTTGGACGAGGTCGGGGCGGATTGAGCGGCCGCCACCAGGGTCTCGACCGTCCCCGGCGGGAGCGCGCCCTCCCTGAATCTGCGCACCGAGCGATGGGCGAGCAGAATGTCCAGGGTCCGGTTCCAGGCCGGAGGCTCGAGCTCGTCCACGGGCGCGCCGTAGCGTTCGGCCAGCCGCACGGCGGGCGTCGCCGGTTCACCTGAGGACGCCAGGGATAAGCTCGACCTATCTATCTCATATCTCATTAATCTGTTTATAGATTGCCCGAGCGGCGGGGCAAACCATGGACGCTGTCAGTTATCCTCCCGCTTCCACCAGAAAATTCGCATTTGTTAGATGGGCTTTATGGGAGATAGAGGGCGTCGAGTCCGAAGGCTCCAATCAACAGCGATGGCGGTCCCACTGATGAGCAGCAGCCCCGAGTTCCTCTGGTACATTCCCAACCAGGTCCAGCCCGGTCATCGCGGCGACTCCGCGGTCGAGGCGCACAACAGCCTCGAGACCCTGACCAGCCACGCCAGAGCGCTCGAGGATCACGGCTGGAAGGGCGCGCTGATCGGCGCCGGCTGGGGGCGGCCCGACACCTTCACCGTCGCGGCGGCGCTGACGTCGCGGACCACGACCTTCGAGCCGCTGATCGCCATCCGGCCAGGCTATTGGCGGCCGGCAAATTTCGCCTCCGCGGCCGCCACCCTCGACCACCTGACTGGCGGCCGGGTGCGGATCAATATCGTCTCAGGGCAGGACAACCTCGCCGCCTACGGCGATGTCGAGGGCGACCAGGCGCAGCGCTACGCCCGCACGCGAGAGTTCATGCGCCTGATCCGCCGGCTGTGGACGGAGGAAGATGTCACCTTCGCCGGCGAGCACTTCCAGGTCAGCGGCTCGACGGTCGAGCCGCGCCTGCTGCCGCGCGGCGAGCGGCGACATCCGAAGCTCTATTTCGGCGGCGCCTCGGAGGCGGCCGAGCGGGTGTCGGCGAGCGAAGCCGACGTGCAGCTGTTCTGGGGCGAGCCGCTCGCCGACATCGCCCAGCGGATCGAGCGGCTGAGAGCGCTGAGCCGGACGCTGGATCGCGACCTGCCGCCGCTGGAGTTCGGCCTGCGCATCACCACCCTCGTCCGCGACACCACCGAGGAGGCCTGGGCCGACGCCGAGGCCAAGGTCGAGCAGATGGGCAAGGGCCAGGCGAGCCGTTGGGGCGACCACCGCAAATGGGTGGCCGTCGGCCAGCAGCGCCTGCTGGACCTGCAGGCGCGCGGCGAGGTGCTGGACGACAATCTCTACACCGCCCCCGGTAAGTTCGGCGGCGGTGGCGCCGGCACCACCTGGCTGGTCGGCTCGGCCGCCGATGTCGCCCGCTCGCTGCAGAAGTACCAGGCCCTCGGCGTCAGCCACTTCGTGCTCTCCGACACGCCCTACCTGGAAGAGATCAAGCGGCAGGGCGAGCAGTTGCTGCCCTTGCTGCGCGGCGAGGGGGCGGAAGTCGGCGGGCGGGAGCACGCGACGGCGTTGGGCTGAACAGGGTTGCGCCGCCTCAACCGCGCCTGGCTGGCCCCCTCCACCCCTTCGGGCCAGCTTCAGCGCTTCGGCGGGGTAGCGGTCGCCGACGGTCGATCCCGGCGTGAACACACCCTCCAGCTCGGCGATCGTCGCGGCGTCGAGCGCCAGTTCGTTGGCCGCCCAGTTGGCCTCGAGGTGGGGGATGTAGCGGGTGCCGGGGATCGGCGTGACGTCCTTCGACAGCACCCAGGCCAGGCTCACCTGCGCCACGCTGGCGCCGAGCCGCGCCGCCACCGCTTCGATGGTCTGGCGGCGGCGGGCGTTGGCGGCGATGGCCTCGGGCTGGAAGCGCGGGTGCTGATGGCGACGGTCGTTGGGATCGGTCACCTCCGCCCCGGCCAGGAAGCCGCGGCCGAGCGGACTGTAGGCGACGAAGCCGATCCCCAGCTCGCGCGCCGTCGGCAGGATCTCGGCCTCGACGCCGCGGGTCCAGAGCGAATACTCGCTCTGCAGGGCGGCGACCGGGTAGGCGGCGTTGGCGCGGCGCAGGCCCTCGGCCGTGGCTTCCGAGACCCCGACGGCGCCGATCTTGCCTTCGTCCTGCAGCCGGCCGAGCTCGCCCACCGACTCCTCGATCGGGATCTCAAGATCGACCCGGTGCAGATAATAGAGGTCGATATGGTCAAGGCCGAGCCGCTTCAGGCTCGCCTCGACGGCCGCCCGCGGCGAGACGACCGGGCCGCCGCCCTGCGGCCGATGTACGAACTTGCTGGCGATGACCAGGCCGTCGCGGCGATCGGCGATCGCCCGCCCGAGCAGGGTCTCATTGTGGCCAGAGCCATAGCCGGTGGCGGTGTCGATGAAGTCGATCCCGAGCTCTATGGCCCGGTGGAGGGTGCGGATCGATTCCGCGTCTTCGGCGGCGCCATAGGCGCTGGAAAGACCCATGGCGCCGAAGCCCTGGCGGCTGACGGTCAGATTGCGGAGGTTGGGCATGTCGGGTTTCCTAGTTGAAGGTGTCAGAAGGTTGCGCGCACCGTCGCGCCCCAGGTCCGCGGCGTCCCCGGCTGGCCGCCGATCGCGAACGTGCCGGCGCCGGGGATCGAGTCCGTGCCGAGGTTCTCGAAGTAGTGCGTATTGAAGGCGTTCTGCACCCACAATGAGACGTCGTAGCGACCGTCGGCGAGGCTGGCGCCCAGGCGGGCGTTGACGAGGGAGTAGGCCGGGATGCGGGTCAGGGGGCCGTCGTCGACGGTGCCGTCGGCGCTGGAGCGAAAGGCGTACTGGGCCAGGACATAGGGTTCGACCCTGTCGCTCAGCCGGAAGTGATAGGCCGCCTGGGCATTGGCGATCCAGCGCGGCGCCTCGTAGACCGGCGCGCCGGTGAGGTTGCACACCGCCGCCCCGCCGACCGGGCACGGCGCGTTCGTGTACGAGGTGTAGACCGCGTCGTTGTAGGAGCCGTTGGCCGACAGCGTCAGGCCGTGGGTGACGTCCCAGGTGACGTCCGCCTCGACCCCGCGCGCGCGGATGTCGCCGACGTTGGCGAGATAGGACTTGGCGCCATTGGTCGGATAGATGTTGGCCTGCAGACCGCTGAGCGTCTCCCAATAGCCGCCGACGTCGAATAGCAGGCGATGGTCGAAGAGCGCCTGCTTGATCCCCACTTCCCAGTCGTGGACGTGCTCGGGCTGCAGCACCAGCGGCACGCCGGCGCCCACCGCCGAATTGAGGTTGAGGCCGGCCGATTTGTAGCCGGTCGAATAGGACCCATAGAACGTATTGTCGCGATTGAGCTTGTAGGTGGCGCTGCCCAGCCACGAGAGATTGTCGCCCTTCACGTCGATATCGTAGTGGAACGGGATCGAGGTGGTGACGTAGGGCGTGCCGACCGTCGAGGTGTTGGTCACCCCATGCTTGTCGTCGTGGGTGTAGCGCAGGCCGGCGGTCAGGGTGAACCGTTTGGTCACCTCATAGTTGGCCTGGCCGAACAGGGCGGCGCTGTCGGTGATCGCCCGCGTGTCGCCGATGTATTGCGAGCCGGCGGCGATGGAGACCGGCGCGGCGGCCGGCTTCGTGGTGCGCAGGTAGTCGGTGTAGAAATCGCTGGCCTGGGCGCCGAACTGGTTGAGCAGGTAGTGATCGCGCAGCTGCTGGTTGAACAGATAGATGCCGGCCTGCCAGTTGAACCGGCCCGGGTTCGAAGCCAGACGCAGCTCCTCGGAAAACTGGGTGTCCTGGGTGATCGCCGCATTGACCTGGATGACGTCCAGCGGGGTGTTGTCGCTGTCCTGCAGCGGATCGAAGTGCCAGAAACGATAGGCGGTGATCGAGGTCAGGGTCGCCCAGCCGAGCTTCCAGTCGACCTCGGCTGAGGCCGAATGCTGGTCGGTACGCATGTCCTGCGGCGAGTTGCCGACCGCGGCGTCGTAGTTCGCCACCGGGACGTATCCCAGCTCGTCGAACACGTTGAGCGTGCGCCTGGTCGCTGAGCTGACCGAGGGCGCGAGCACCTGCTTGAACACCGAGACGCAGCAGGTGTCGTCCTCGCGCGAATAGTCGGCGATCAGGCGCACGGTGAGATCGCTCGACGGCGTCCACAGAAACTGCACCCGCGC
Organism: Caulobacteraceae bacterium; assembly: GCA_049519835.1. Classification (GTDB taxonomy): domain Bacteria; phylum Pseudomonadota; class Alphaproteobacteria; order Caulobacterales; family Caulobacteraceae; genus Acaudatibacter. The sequence goes on from JBEKQJ010000010.1 coordinate 26,055, forward strand.
GCCCTGGCGGCTGATGCTGTTGGCGCCGATGCCGGTCGTCGTATTGGCGAGGTCGCCTTCGCGATAGGTGTTGAACGCGGTCAGGCGGAAGGCCAGCTGATCGGCGACGATCGGGCCGGTGACGCTGAGCCGCTCCTGATTGTAGCCGTAGTCGCCGGCCGAGACCTCGCCGGTCCCGCCGAAGTTGAAGCTCGGCTTGGCGGTGGTGATGTTGAGCGCCCCGGCCGAGCTGTTGCGCCCGAACAGGGTGCCCTGCGGCCCCCGCAGCACCTCGACCTGATCGATGTCGATGAGGTCGGCGAGCGCCATGCCCGGCCGGCCGAGATAGACGCCGTCGACGTAGACCCCGACCGAGGTGTCGAGGCCATCGGCCGCCGATGAGACGCCGATGCCGCGGATGCCGACCGACGAGTTGCGGGCGTTGGACTGGTAGGCCGTGAAGCTGGGGACCTGGGCCTGCAGGTCGGCGAGCGTGTAGGCGCCGGTCTTGGCGAGATCCTGGCCCGAGACGGCGGTGAGCGAGATCGGCACGTCGATCGCTCGCTCGGTCGTGCGGCGGGCGGTGACGACCACGGCCTCGGCCTCGTAGGCGGTGGAGGCGAGATCGGCGCTGGCGACCTGCTGCGGCGCGGCCTGCCAGGCGAGGGCTGGAACCGGCGTCAGACCCGCCAGGGCGCCGGCGAGCAGAAGTTTGCGAAGTCTGGTCATGGCTTCCGTGGCGCGGTTGATCGGGAAGCACGGCGCGGCCCGCGTCGTGCGGACCGGGATAGGCTGGACGTTTTCCTATTGAGTCAATATGAATATACCGCAATCATTCTGGGGTCGCGTTCAGCTTTCCAGATAGAGAAATGCTTAAGGCCGCCTCAGATTTTGCCGCGATCAGGGAATTGTCCCGAGCGATTAAATAGGTTCATAAGCGCGCCCGGCTGGTGGGCGGCGCAAGCCGGGAGGCGAGAAGCATGTCCGTCGCCGTTTCATCTCGCGAAGTCGCCCAGGAAGAGGAGCGCCATCGCTACAGCCGCATCGAGGTCGAGCCGGTGACGCCGGTGATCGGTGCCGAGATTTCCGGCGTCGACCTCAGCGCGCCGCTCGACGCCGCGACGACCGGCGACCTCGTCAAGGCGCTGCACAACTGGCGCGTGGTGTTCTTCCGCGACCAGAACCTCAGCAATGATGCGCTCAAGGCCTTCGGGCGCCGGTTCGGACCGCTGACGCCCGCCCACCCGATCGCCGAGGGTATCGACGGCCACCCGGAGATCTGGGAGCGCTCGATCGAGGACTATCGCACCCGGCGGACCGAGGCCTCATCCCGCCCGCCGAGCGCCAAGCCGCCCATGGACTACAAGGGCTGGCACATCGACATCACCTTCGTCGCCAATCCCAACCGCTATTCGATCCTCTACGGCGTCGAGATCCCGGCCTACGGCGGCGACACCCTGTTCGCCAACCTGATCGCCGCCTACGAGGGCCTGAGCCCGAAGATCAAGACGCTGATCGATGATCTGCAGGCGGTGCACCGCACCAGCAGCTACGACTCGACCAACGGCCGGCCACGGCAGGACGGCAATCATCCGGGCCCGTTCGCCTCGCTGCATCCCCTGGTGCGGGTGCATCCGGAGACCGGCGAGAAGCTGCTGTTCCTCAATCCGGGAACCACCAGCCACATCGTCGGGCTGAAGGAACCGGAGAGCCGGGCCATTCTGGATCTGCTCTACCACGAGCTGCAACGGCCCGAGTATCAGGTCCGCTTCCGCTGGCGTCCCGGCTCGCTGGCGGTGTGGGACAACCAGGCTGTGGCCCATGCCGGGCCGATCGACTACGCCCAGTTCAACCTGCCGCGGGTGGTGCGCCGGATCACCGTGGCCGGCGACCTGCCGCAAGGTCCTGACGGCTTCCGCTCGCAACCGCTGGAAGGCGAGCTGTTCGGGGTCATCGGCTGAGCATGCTGCGCTGGCGGCGAGCCAAGCTGGCGATCGGCGTCCTGCTGGCCGCCGCCCCGGCGGTCTACATGGTCGCCGCCGCCCCACACGGCGGCGCCAGCGCCGGCCGCCTGACCTTCGATGCGCCGTTGCCCCAGGCCGTTCCGCCCGGGGTGACCCTCACCATCGGCGATCCGATGACCGAGGCGGTCATGAAGCACGAGGGCTGGCG